>CACLYO010000029.1 GCA_902611145.1 uncultured Pelagibacteraceae bacterium | reverse complement strand
GAATAGATCTTGATAAAAAATTAAAATCTAAAAAAATTTTGAGAGTCCCAGGTGCATATAATCCTCTTACAGCAAAATTAATTGAAGAGATTGGTTATGATGCAGTTTACGTTTCGGGCGGTGTTATGGCCAATGATCTTGGTTTTCCTGATATCGGATTAACAACTTTACAAGATGTAAGCACAAGATCATATCTTATTTCTAGAGTAACAAACTTACCAACAATAGTTGATATAGATACTGGCTTTAAATCTTGTAAAGAAACTATTGAAACTTTTGAAGAGTTCGGAGTTTCTGCTGTACATCTTGAAGATCAAATTGAAAAAAAAAGATGCGGTCATCTTGATAATAAAGAATTAATTTCAACTAATGCAATGGTAAAAAAAATAAAAGAATGTGTATCAGCAAAAAAAGATAAAAATTTTAAAATTATTGCAAGATCAGATGCAAAAAGTGTTGAAGGAATTGATAAAATGATAGATAGATGCAAGGCCTATATTGATGCTGGGGCAGAAATTATTTTTCCAGAAGCTCTAGAAGGAAAAAAAGACTTCGAAAAAGTTAGAAAAAATCTATCCTGCTATTTATTAGCTAACATGACTGAATTTGGAAAATCAAAACTATTTAATTATAAAGAATTAGAAAGTATTGGATATAATATTGTAATTTATCCTGTAACAACACAACGATTGGCTATGAAAAATGTAGAGGATGGACTACGCGCTATTTTTGACGATGGACATCAAAATAATATTATTGATAAAATGCAAACTAGAAAAAGATTGTACGATTTAGTTGAATATGAAAAATACAACTCACTAGACGAAAAAATTTATAATTTTAGTACAGAAGGTCATGAATAATGAGTGATGAAATAAAAAAAGGTTTGTTGGGTATTGTAGTTGATGAAACTCAAGTATCTAAAGTTATGCCTGAAATAAATTCATTAACTTATAGAGGTTATGCTGTTCAGGATTTATGTGAAATGTGTAAATTTGAAGAAGCAGCATATTTAATACTTAATGGTGATCTTCCAAATACTATTCAGTTAAGGAAGTTTGAAAAAGAAGAGAGAACTAATAGAGACCTTACAAAAAATCTAAACGATATAATTAAACATATGCCAAAAAAATCTCATCCAATGGATGTGGCAAGAACCGCAGTAAGTGTAATGGGTTTAGAGGATAAAGATACAACTAATAATTCTCCCGAAGCGAACATGAGGAAAGCTATGAGAATTTTTGCTAAAACTCCAACTGCTTTAGCTGCTTTTTACAGAATAAGAAAAGGAAAAAAAATAATTAAACCTAAAAAAAACCTGTCTTTCGCAGAAAACTTTTTTTATATGTGTTTTGGAAAAGTTCCAAAGAAAGAAATAGTTAAAGCTTTTGATGTTTCTCTAATTCTGTACGCTGAACATAGCTTCAATGTTTCTACATTTACCGCAAGAACAATAACAAGTAGTTTATCAGATATACATGGAGCAATAACAGGTGCTATTGCTAGTCTTAAAGGCCCATTACATGGAGGGGCAAATGAAGAGGTAATGCATATGATGAATAAAATTAAAAAACCTGAGAACGCATTAAAATGGATTAACAATGCTTTGGATAAAAAAGATGTTGTAATGGGATTTGGACATAGGGTTTATAAATCAGGAGACTCGAGAGTTCCAACAATGAGGGATTATTTCAAAAGAGTTGCAAAAATTAAAAAAGACAAAAAATTTAGCAAAATTTATGACATCGTTGAAAAAGTAATGATAGAAAGAAAAAATATTTATCCAAATGTCGATTATCCTACAGGTCCAACATATCATTTAATGGGTTTTGATACTGATTTTTTTACACCTATTTTTGTAACATCAAGAATTACTGGTTGGTCTGCACATGTTATGGAACAACACGCAGCAAATAAACTTATTAGGCCACTTTCTAAATACAGTGGACCAAAGCATAGAAAAGTTATGCTTCTTAACCAAAGATAAAATTAAATATTAACTGAAGGCTTCTGTCCAAGTACCTTGGGTTGATG
>CACLYO010000028.1 GCA_902611145.1 uncultured Pelagibacteraceae bacterium | reverse complement strand
GAAGCCAGTTGTTAAAAAAATTAAAGAAAAACAAAAAGAAGAGAAAATTAAAGAAAAAAAAGTAGCAAAAATTGAATTTATTGTACCAAAAAGCAAGCCTAAAATAGTTCAAAAAACAGTTAAAAAAATAACCAAAAAATCAAAATATTACTCAAAGAAAAAATTTTCTTTGGCTAAAAAATCTATTGAATCTTTTGAAAAAGGTAAATGGACAGAAGCAATTAAATTAGCCAAAAAAACTAAAGACAAAAGCATATATAACTTTGTTCAATGGAGACATTTAATAACTAGGGGAAATAAAGCAAGTTTTTATGATTATCAACAATTTATATTTAATAATCCTAACTACCCTAGAATTGGTAGAATTAAATATTTGTCTGAACACAAAATGTCTACAAAAACAATCTCTCCGAAAAAAATTATTGAATGGTTTGAAAATAATCCTCCATTGAGCGGTTATGGAGAAATGGTACTTGGTGAAAGTTTAATCGCTACTGGACAAATTGATAAAGGTACAAATTTAATTAAAAAGGGATGGATTAAAGCAGAGTTGTCTAAATCTGATTTAAGATTTTTTAGAAAAAAATATAAAAAATATCTTAACAAACAAGATTATATAAATAGAGCAGAATATTTAGCTTGGGAAAATAAATATTGGGACTTACGTAGATTGCTCAGATATTTACCTAAAGAAGAACAACTTCTCTATACAGCAAGACAGTTATTAATGAGTAAGTCCTATGGAGTTGATAATGCTATATCTAAAGTGCCTTATAAATATAAAAATAACCCAGGTTTAGATTATGATAGACTTAAATGGAGAAGAAAAAGAGGAAGACTAGAGTCATCGTTAGAAATTTTATTAAAAGTAAAAAATACAAAAGAATATCTCGTCAGGCCTGAAAAATGGTGGAATGAAAGAAGAATTATAGCACGATCATTAATTTATAAAAAAAGATATGAACAAGCTTATACAATCACTAGCAGACATGCGATGACCGAAGGTCCAGATTTTGCAGCAGCAGAATGGATGAGTGGTTGGATTGCACTTAGTTTTTTAGATGATCCTATACTTGCGATCGAGCATTTTGAAAAATTTTATAATGAAGTTGGATACCCAATAAGTCTATCTAGAGGTTCCTATTGGCTTGGAAGAGCTTATGAAAAAATTGGTAATAAGGATAAAAGTATCAAGTGGTATAAAGAATCTGCTAAATTTCTAACAACTTATTATGGTCAATTATCATTTATGAAAGTTTATCCAAATGAAAAATTTAGTTTAAATATGGAGGAAAATTTTGATAACGAATATAAAAAAAAATTTTTCGAAAAAGATCTTGTTAAAGTCATTTATTTATTAAATGAATTAGATAAATCAAAATATACTAAGCATATGTTAAGACATCTCGCTCTAGATAATATTGAAAAAGGAAGTGAAATTTTTGCTGCAGAATTAGCTACAAACATATCAAGATATGATTTTGCAATTCAAATTGCTAAGTTAGCTTCTTACGAAAAAAGATTTATTAACAACTATAATTATCCTATAATTGGAACACCAAAAATTATTAATGGTCGAAAAATTCCTGAATCAGCATTTATTTTATCTATCATAAGACAAGAAAGTGAATTTGATATCTCAGCTAATAGTTCTGCAGGAGCTAGAGGTATGATGCAGCTAATGACCTATACTGCTAAGATAGTAGCAAAGCAGGCTAAATTACCGTATTCAAAATCAAGATTAACAACTGATCCAGAATATAATATAAATTTAGGATCTCATTACATCGCTGGATTAATTCTGGAATATGATGGGTCCTACCCTTTTGCTGTTGCGGCATATAATGCTGGACCAAAAAGAGTCAGGTATTGGAAAAAAATAAACAAAAACCCGCAAAAAAAACAAATTAATTATGTTGATTGGGTAGAATTAATTAAATTTAAAGAAACAAGAAATTATGTCCAAAGGGTCTTGGAAAATTACAATGTTTATAGGTATATATTAGAAAAACGACCAATTCCAATGAAAGATTTTTTTAAAAATGATCCA
>CACLYO010000027.1 GCA_902611145.1 uncultured Pelagibacteraceae bacterium | reverse complement strand
ATCTTTAATAATAGAAGCTGGAGACCTTGAATTAAGTGAGGATAAAGAAAGTTTTTTGAAAGGAAAAATTCATGGTGATATAGATCCAAAAACCGATCTATCATCGGTAAGATCAAGAATTTTTGGAGGAACCTCAGAATTATGGGGAGGACATTGTAGTAAATTTGAAAAATATCAATTCAAAAACTGGCCCATAGATTACGAAGAGTGTTATAAATTTGAAAGTGAATGTAATAAAATACTAGATCTAAAAACATATCATACTGATTTTTATTATAAAAAATTTAATAAAGATTTTAATCAGTTTCATAGAAGATTTGCTTCAAATCTAAGATTTAAAGATGTTTATTATGAAAAAATAAAAAATTCTAAGTACATTTTTTTGTCTTTAAATACGTCATTTCTTCATTTCAAAGGATCTAATAATCAAATCACAGCTATTAATTGCAGACTAAAAGATAATTTAATTAATTTAAAAGCTAAATATTATGTACTAGCTGCTGGTGGAATTGAAAACTCTAGATTGCTCCTATGGTCAAGAGTAAAAAATCAAACATTACTTCATAAAAATCTTCCAATTGGAAATTATTTTATGGACCATCCTTGGCACACACCCGGCGAAGGCTTTGCGAGTTATAATAAATTAAATAATTATTTTAAAAATAATGAAGTGAGCAGAGAATTTTACATTGACTGTTTACCTAGATTATATCTTTCTCCAAATACAAAATTTAAAGAAGAAAATAATTTATTGAGTATTGCATTGTGGCTTAGATTTAAAAACAAAAGTCAAAAAAAAAAAATAGAAAAATATTTTACAAAAGCTTATTGTATAGCTCCAAATTTTTTTAAAACATATTTTGAAAAAAATAAAATAGACGATCTATTTAAATTTAAAGTTAGCCTACATCAGGAACAGGAGCCTTTGTTTAATAATAAGATATACCTCGATAAAAAATTAGATCCATTCGGAATACCATTAATAAATTTAAATTGGAAAATTAGCAATAAGGTAAAGCGTACTGCTAAAGAAAGCTTGATCGCTCTGGGAAAATTTTTAATTGATAAAAATATTGGTAGAATTTCAATCGAAGAGTATATCTTTGAAGAAAAGTTTAAACCTATATTTGGAGGCGCTCATCAAATGGGAGGTACTCGTATGGGCACAAATTATAATAATTCTGTTGTTGATAAAAATTTAAAAGTTCATTCAACTAAAAACCTTTTTATTACAGGTAGCTCTGTATTTGCAACTTCAGGTCATGGACACCCAACATATACTATAATTTGTTTATCTCTTAGATTGGCAGATCATCTTAGCAAAATACTCATGAAATTAACAAATAATGAAAAAAATTAATTGGTTTTTTATCATTGTATTTTTTTTTATTTTTATCTTTTTTTTTAATGAAAAAATTGTTGAGAAATATTTTTTTTATAAGATTTCTAATTGGATAGAAAAAAAAGTAGATTTTGATGAATTTAGATATAATTTTCCAGGCTTTATATCTGTCTATGGACTAAAGGTACGAAATAAAGATACTAAATTTTATAAAAATACTTTTAAAGCAGATAAAATTTTCTTGAATTTAGACTTAAATTCCTACCTTTTTAAAAAACTTGTTATAATTAATGAATTAAAAATAGAAAACCCTGAATTTTACTTAGAGATTATTGAAAAAAAAATTGCATCTAATGATAATAAAGAAGATAAACTAAAGAGTACTTTTAAGGACAATATTGGTATAGCTGAAAAGATTAATAATGAAGTACCTGATAAAGTTTGGCCTAAAAAAGTTAGAGATATAAATTTTTTAATTTTCAAAAGCCATATTATGAATGGAAAAGCATTTATTAAAATCTCGTCAATACCAAATGAGTCAAAAATTAAACTTTCTTCTTTTGAATTCACTAATGTAGGAAATGATAAAAAATTCCAACATTATAAGAGTGCATTAGAAATTATGTTATTTGACATAATAGGTCGAGTTAAAGATTTTGATAAACGAAAAATATTAGAAAAAGCTTATAATTTATAATTTAAATAAAGAGATAAAATAAAAAAAATTTACTTATTAAACTTGTTCAATTATAAATATTAGCATAAATACTCATGAAAATAACTCATGCCCTCGTGGTGAAATTGGTAGACACAAAGGACTTAAAATCCTTGCCCTTTTGGGAGTGCCAGTTCGAGTCTGGCCGAGGGCACCACTAAATAAATGATAAAAAATTTTTATATTGAATCAGATAAAAACAAGAAATCATTAAAAATAAAATCTTTAGTTAAAAGAAAAATTAAATCTGTTTCAATTTTAAAAGCAAAAGCAATAATTGTTATTGGTGGTGATGGATTTATGCTTCACGCTTTGAAAAAATTACATAAATACAACAGGCCTTTTTATGGAATAAAT
>CACLYO010000026.1 GCA_902611145.1 uncultured Pelagibacteraceae bacterium | reverse complement strand
ATCAGTATGAAGTATTGCAATATTGTTTTTATAATTAAAATTTGAAAGAATTGAATTTTCTTCCTCTAATGGATTATCAATTAAAGAAAGTGCATCATCTGCATGAATTGCTAATACTATTTTCTCATAATCAAAGAATTCGCTATGATCTCCATAATAAATTTTTACACTATTTGATTCTCTTTTTATCTTATTAATTTTATAATTTTTATAATACTCTCCACTAATTTTACTTAAAATTTTATTAACGTATGTTCTGCTTCTATTTTTGACAGTGTACCATTGTGGTCTATGTCTTAGTTTAAACAGTCCATGATTTTGAAAAAAATTCAAAAAAAACTTTAATGGCATTTTACTGGACTCGTATGGTGGCATAGACCAAATTGCAGAAACCATGGGAATCAAATGATAATCAATAAAAAATTTTGAAAGTTTTTGCTTTTTTAAATAATTTCCTAAAGTTTCGTTAATATCTAAATTTTTCAAATTTGAACTTTTTTTATAAAAACTCACTATATCCAAAAACATTTTTAAAAATTTAATGTTAAATAAATTTTTTTTGTTTGCAAAAATTCCGTTTAGTCCATTTCCACAATATTCAATACTTGTATCTTTTACAGAAACTGAAAAACTCATATTACTTTTTTCTATTTCAATTTCATTTTCTTTAAAAAAATCGATTAAATTTGGATAAGTCTGATGATTGAATACTATAAAACCTACATCTACAGAAATTTTTTTATTCTTTTCATACTCAACATCAACGGTGTATGAGTGTCCTCCAAAATGATCATCTTTTTCAAATAAATCTACTTTATGTCTTTTGGATAAAAAATATGCTGCACTTAAACCTGAAATCCCTGATCCGATTACAGCAATTTTCATTAATAATTAAGCTGCATCTTCTTTAAATTCATCCATGCTTGGACAAGAGCAAAAAAGATTTTTGTCACCATATACATTGTCTACTCTAGCAACAGGTGGCCAAAATTTGTTAGATTTTAAAAACTCTGATGGATAAGCCGCCTCTTCTCTAGTGTATTTATGCGCCCATTCATTCGAAGCTAACTCTAAATCTGTATGTGGTGCATTCTTTATAGGATTGTCAACTTTATCAAACTTTCCTGATTTAATTTTATCAATTTCAGACTTAATTTTTATTAAAGTATCACAAAATCTATCTAGTTCTTTTAAATTTTCACTTTCAGTTGGTTCTATCATCATGGTGCCTGGAACTGGCCAGGACATTGTGGGGGCATGAAAGCCAAAATCAATTAATCTTTTTGCAATATCTTCTTCTGTAATTCCTGTTTCACTCTTAATCGTTCTAATATCTATAATACATTCATGGGCAACATTACCTTTGCTTCCTTTGTATAAAATTGGAAAATGATTTTTTAATCTATGTGCAATATAATTTGCATTTAATATTGCAACTTGTGTTGCCAATTTCAATCCTTCGGATCCCATCATTTTTATATACATCCAAGATATCGACAAAATACTCGAGCTTCCCCAAGGTGCAGCAGAAACTGCGCCAATACCTGTGGCTGGTCCACAATCTTCAACTACTGGATGTTTGGGTAAGTAAATTTCTAAATGTTTTTTACATGCAATTGGTCCCATGCCTGGTCCACCTCCTCCGTGGGGTATACAAAATGTTTTATGTAAATTTATATGACAAACATCTGGTCCAAAATTTCCCGGTTTTGCTATTCCAACAAGAGCGTTTAAATTTGCTCCATCCATATATACTTGTCCACCATGTTTATGGATCAAATCACAAATATCAGATATTTTTTCCTCAAACACTCCGTGTGTAGATGGATAAGTAACCATAAGAGCACCCAGATTTTCTGAATGAAGTTCTGATTTCTTTTTTAAATCATCAAAATCAACATTGCCTTCTTTATCACAGTTGACTACAACAACTTTCATTCCAACCATTTGAGCGCTAGCTGGGTTTGTGCCATGTGCAGAACTTGGAATTAAACAAACATTCCTATTTTTTTCACCTCTTTCAATATGATATTTTCTTATAACCATTAAACCAGCATATTCACCCTGAGCACCAGCATTTGGTTGTAATGAAACTCCTGAAAAACCTGTAATAGATCTTAACCAATTTTTTAAATCTGTAAAAAGAGTTCTAAAACCCTCCATTTGTTCAATTGGCACAAAAGGATGTGGTTCTGAAAATTCTCTCCAAGATATAGGTATCATCTCTGCAACTGCATTTAATTTCATAGTACATGATCCCAAAGCAATCATTGAACGGTTAAGTGCAATATCCTTATCCTCTAGTCTTTTTAAGTATCTAAGCATTTCAGTTTCGGAGTGATAACTATTAAAAACTGTATGCTCTAAATACTTTGATGTTCTTAAAAGATTTTTAGGCAAATTTGGCAAACTTTCAGTTGGATTATCTTTTATTGATTCAGCACAATTAAATATTTTTAAAAGCTGGTTAGCTCTGTAAACATTTTTCTTTTCATC
>CACLYO010000025.1 GCA_902611145.1 uncultured Pelagibacteraceae bacterium | reverse complement strand
GGTGATGACCATAAAATTAATACATTTAAACAAATGCAAATATATTTAGCGATGAAATGGGAACTTCCATCATTTGCTCATATTCCATTAATTCACACTACTGAAGGAAAAAAATTATCAAAACGAGATAAGGCGTCTACTCTAGATGACTATTCAAAAATTGGAATTATGTCAGATGCGCTAAGAAATTATCTCTTAAGGTTAGGCTGGTCATTTAAAGATAAAGAAATTTTTACTCTAGAAGAAAGTGTAAAACACTTTTCTTTGGAAGGTATAGGAAAATCACCTTCTAAATTAGATATGAGTAGAATTTTATCAATGAATGAACATTATATTAAACATATGAATGAAAACGATCTCTTTGATAATTTAACGAAATACTGTGAAATTTATAAAGATAAAATTGATAATAAATCAGAAAAAGTTAAGAAGTCCTTAAGTTTTCTAAAGAATAAAGCTAAAACACTTGAGGATATATATAATAATGCACAATATCTTATAAAAGATAAAATAAATATATCTTTAGAGGATCAAAAACTTTTAGATAATTTAGCAAAAATAGTTTTAAAAGATTTTTTAAAAGAATTTGAAAATATATCCAATATAAATAAAGAAAATTTAGAAAAAATTATAAATAATTTAATAAAAAAAAATGAAACAAACTTCAAAGGAATTGGCCAACCTCTTAGAATAGCTTTAGTAGGATCAAAATTCGGTCCGGGTATATACGACATAATAATGTCTCTAGATAAAAACGAAGTGATTGAAAGATTAAAGGCTGCTAGTTAAAACGGAAGCTGCAATTTCTGAAGATTTATTAGTTTTAAAATCATTTAAAATTATTTGATATTTATCAATTTGTCTTTCCATTAATTGATTGTTATCTAAATAAGTTGTCACTTTATTAAATATATTTTTTGAATTACAATTTGTTTGAATTAATTCTGGTATTATTTCATCTTCGGCAGCTATATTAATAATATTTGCATATTTTACTTTAACTAACATCTTAACAATTAAAAAATTTATAATATTCATTTTATAAATAATAATAGAAGGAATCTTAGCATTGCAAATTTCTAAGGAAACAGTGCCAGATTTAGCAACAGCAAATATAGATGATTTTAAAATCTCAGATTTAATTTTTTCATCTGATATAGAGCCACAGTTTTTAAGATTCTCTTTAATTAATTTATCTTGTATCAACTTGTTATATTCCTTAGTTGAATGAAAAATATAAAATATATTATTGTACTTACTATTCATCATTTTTATGAAATCAATTAAAATTGGTAAATGGATATCTAATTCAGACTGTCTGCTTCCAGGAAAAATTGAAATAATTTTTTTATGATCTTTAATTATTTGACTTATATCAATTTTGGTATTTTTTTCATTTTCTAATAAAGGATGACCCGTAAAAGTTGATTTAATATTTTCTTTTTCAAAATATTTTTTTTCAAATGGAAACAATAACAAAACATGATCTAGAAAAGATTTAAATTTTTTAATTCTTGCTTCACGCCAAACCCATACTTGTGGTGCAACAAAATGAATTACTTTTATATCTGGATTAATTTTTTTAACTCTTTCTGCAACTCTTAATGTAAAATCAGGACTATCTACACTAAATAAAATATCAGGTTTAAATTCAATTATTTTACTTACAGTTTGATTAATTTTTTTTTTTATTTTGAATATATTAAATAAAACACTAGTAAAGCCAATATAGGTAATGTCTTTAAGATCATAAATTGATTTTATACCTAATGAATTTAAATGAGTTCCTCCTACAGATAAATATTCAATATCAGAACTCTTTTGTTTTAGTTTAGAAATAACAGTTGATGCTAGTTTATCGCCAGACGGTTCACCTGTTAATATAAATATCTTTTTCATAAAAAAATTTACTTTATGCTAATGAACATTTTATATTTATTAACAAAATTAATGCATTTATTTCTTTCTAAAAATACATTGTATTTATTTTTTAAAACTACTCCTTTGAGTCCAGCTGTTTTGCATTGTTTTAAAGTCTTTAATCCTACCGTTGGTAAGTCAATTCTAAGATCTTGTTTTTTTTTTGGAAATTTTACTAAAACTCCATTGAATTTAAATTTCTTGCTCTTTATTTTTCTGAGCATTTTTTCTGTACCACCTTTATCTTCAATGGCAATAATCTTTTTATTTCTAACAACTGCTCCTTGGCTATGATTATACTTACTCAATTTATTTAACGTTTTTAAAGCTACTATAATATCTTTTTTATCTTCTTTATTTGGTTTGATTTGAGAGTAATTACCTCTTGTAAGTGACAATTCTGGATTAAATGCCATTGAACTAATTGTTTTAATTGAATGTTGGTTTAATATTTTTATAATTTCTTTTAAAATTGCCGCATCACCTAATTTAGAAGCTTTAATTATTCTAGGTAAGTAATAAATGCCTTTTAAATCTAATTTGATTTTAGAAAAATTTGGTTTTCTAACTTTACCAGCAAATAATACTTTTTTACAATTATTTTTCTTTAAAATATTAATAATTTTACCAAATTGACCTACAGAAATTGAATAAGAATTTTTATCTTTCTTAAATTTTTTTAATTTAGATAAGTCAATTATTAAATACTTAAGTCCTTTTTTTCTAATTTTTTTTAGAATTTCGATTGGAAAATTTGTGTCGCCAAATATTAAACCTATCATTTTACGAGAATGGTGTGCAAATAGACCTTTTTTTATCCTTTGTTATAAATTCAATTACAT
The DNA here is from genome assembly GCA_902611145.1 of uncultured Pelagibacteraceae bacterium. Taxonomy (GTDB): domain Bacteria; phylum Pseudomonadota; class Alphaproteobacteria; order Pelagibacterales; family Pelagibacteraceae; genus Pelagibacter. The sequence goes on along the minus strand of CACLYO010000025.1, from coordinate 62 downwards.
TTTTAACTAAAGGGTTTTCTTTAAATGCACCATTTAACTTGCTTATGTTTTCGGTAAAATTT
>CACLYO010000024.1 GCA_902611145.1 uncultured Pelagibacteraceae bacterium | reverse complement strand
AGAAAACGAAAATCTTAAGTTTGTTACAATTAATCAATTTTCTAAAGATTATAAAAATTTAGAAAATATTTTAGCTGATGAAATAAATATAAAAAATAAAAATTGGAAAATTAAAAAAGGAAATTTCTCAAATCAAAATGGAAAAATGGTAACAAAAGAAAATATTGTTTTTGAAAGTAATTTTAACTCTAAGATTATAAATACTTTATTTTCGGACCTTTCATCTTTAAATTTTTTTGAATTGCGGTCACTTAAGAGTGATTATAAAAAAATTGGATATTCTTTAACCAATATTAATGTTCATTATCAAAGGCTTTTTTCATATCCTTTTTATCTTACTATCATGACTTTATTTGGATCTATAGTAATGTTAAATATCAAAAGAAATAAATCAAAAATTTTTCATATTATCCTAGGAGTTTTTTTTTCAGTTCTAATTTATTATATTAACTATTTTTCTGCTTTGTTAGGTGAAAATGAAAAATTACCAGAAGTACTATCTATATGGCTTCCCTTAATTATTATTTCACTATTTTGCTCAATTGGACTTGTAAACATTAATGAAAAATAAATTATGATTAAAAATTTAAAAATTACCCTTCTTACAATTTGTATTTTTTTTACATTACAAAATTTATCCAAAAGTGAAGAATTCTTTTTTGAAAGTGGTGAAGTTACAATTTTAGAAGAAGGCAAAAGATTATATTCAGATCTTGGTGTGAAAGTTAAAACCTCTGACAATATAGAAATAATAGCAGATAAATTTGACTACAATAAAATTTCCTCAAAACTAGAATTAGAGGGAAATGTAATTGTATACGATATAGATAATAGAACAGAAATTAGAACAAATAAAATTGATTACTTTAAAAATTTAGAAGAAATAAAAACTTTTGGAGTAACAAAAATATTTATTCAAGATAATTATAAAATTGAATCCAAAAATATAACTTTTTTAAGAAATAAAAAACAAATTTTTTCTGACAATAAAACTTATGTATCAGATAACTATAATAATGATTTTACATCAGAAAATTTCTTATTTTTAATTTCAAAAGAAATTTTTAAAGGTAAAAATGTTATCTTTAAAGATAATTTAGGAAATGTAAGCAAATTTGAAAGCTTTTTTGGTGACTTAAAAAATAAAGAAGTTCACGGTAAAAGTGTTAAATATTTTTTTACTAATGACGCCTTTGGAAATAAAAAAAATGAACCAAGATTGTACGGAAATATTTTAAAAAGTAATTCGAATAAAACTGAAATTTCAAAAGGGATTTTTACAACATGTAAAAAAAGAGATGGTTGCCCACCATGGACTATTAAAGCAAAAAAAATCACTCACGACAAAAATAAAAAAATTATTAATTATCAAAATGCTTGGTTGCAAGTGTATGATAAACCAATATTTTATTTTCCAAAATTTTTTCACCCTGATCCTACAGTTAAGAGACAGTCTGGTTTTCTTATACCAAAATTTTCAGATTCTTCTAATACAGGAACCTCATTACAAATACCTTATTTTAAAGTCCTAGCTGATAATAAAGATTTAACTTTTAATCCAAGAGTATTTGAGAATCAAAAATTAATTTTACAGAGTGAGTACAGACAAATTGAAAAAAACTATGATCATATTATGGATGTTGGTATTTTTACATCAACTTTAAGTAATGAGGAACAATCATCAAAATCTCATTTTTTTTCTAATACAAAAATTGATTTAGGAGATTATTTATTTGAAGAAAGTGACTTATTAATAAATTTAGAACAAGTAACAAATGATACATATCTTAAAAAATATAAAATTAACTCACCATTAATTAAAAGTGAAAGTCTTATGCATACATTTGTAGAGTATAATGGATACAATTATGATAGTTCTTTAAATATTAGTGTTGAAAGCTATGAGGATCTTACTAAACCAAGTCACGATAGATATGAGTTTATATATCCAGATGTAACATATTCAAAAGATTTAGAAAAAAATTTTAAATTAGATGGATTATTAAATTTATCATCAAGCATCTATCAAAAACAATATAATACAAATCAATACGAGCAAAGTTTGATAAATGATTTAACATATAGTTCACCCAAAAAATTTACTGAAAATGGTTTATCAAATAGCTATATACTTTTAATTAAAAACCCAAACCTTAGATATAAAACTGGATCAAAAGAAAGAAATGATTCAAAGAGTCAGCTTTTATCTAATTTTATGTACAATTTGAGTTATCCACTTATAAAAAAAGGTGAAATTTATGATAATTTTTTAAAACCAACTTTATCTTTTAGATATAGCCCAAATAAAACAAAAAATATTGCTTTAACAGATCGAAGATTAGACAACGATAATATCAATTCTTTTAACAGAATTTCTTCTAGTGATGGTGTTGAAGGTGGTCAATCTTTAACAATGGGTATTGAATATATAAAAAAGGATAAAGGTCAAAATGAAAAATTATCTATAGACTTAGCTCAAGTAATTAGAGATAAAGCAAATCCCGATTTACCAACTAATAGTACATTAAATAATAAATATTCAAATATTATTGGTAAAGTGAAATTTAACTTAATCGATAATCTTAATTTTGAATACAATTTTATGGCAGATAATAATCTTGATAGAACAAATTATAACTCAATTATTGCTGATATTTCAGTTAATAATTTTGTGACTAGTTTTGAATATCTTGAAGAAAGTAATATGGTAGGAACAAAAAATTTTCTTAGTAATACAACTTCATATTTATTTGATGAAAATAATTCAATTAAATTTTCAACAAGAAGAAATAGAGAAATTGACTTAACAGAATTTTATAACTTAGTTTATCAGTATGAAAATGACTGCTTAAAAGCAGCATTAGAATATAATAAAACATATTATAGCGATAGTGATATAAAACCAGAAGAAGAGATATTTTTATCTTTAACAATTGTTCCTTTTTCAAAAATAAATACAACTAATTTGAAATAATGATTAAAAAAATTAAATTAGTTATTTGCTCGCTATTAATTTTTTTTTATTACCAAACAAATTTAAGTTTATCAGAAAAAGTGTCAATAATTTATGTAGTTGAAAATAACCCAATAACGAATGTCGCA
>CACLYO010000023.1 GCA_902611145.1 uncultured Pelagibacteraceae bacterium | reverse complement strand
AACTAGGAGATAATAAAATTACTCAATTATCTTTATTAAGTTCAGCATCAAATAATTAATTATGTCTAAAGTAAAATTTACTGCGATGAAAGATGGCTCTAAAGAAGATTATCTTTTATTAGACAAACATGAACAAGCGTACATCCAAGGTACAGCTGATAGAATAATTAAATTTATGAGTAGTTTAAATTCAACTCTTGAAGGATACCAAGTTTCAAGGTTAGAACATTCATTACAAACTGCTACAAGAGCATTAAAAGACAAAGCTAGTGATGAAATGGTTGTTGCAGCTTTGCTTCACGACATAGGAGATGAATTAGCTCCATTAAATCATTCCGAGTATGCAGCAGCAGTTTTAAAGCCTTACGTATCTGAAAAAACACATTGGATTGTTGAAAAACATGGAGAATTCCAAATGTATTATTACGCTCACCACTTAGGAGGTAATAAAAATCAAAGAGAAAAATATAAAGGACATAAATATTATCAAGACACTGTAAATTTCTGTGAAAATTGGGACCAAAAAAGTTTTGATCCCAATTATAAATCTCTACCTCTCAAAGAGTTTGAGCCATTGCTTAAAAAAATATTTTCTAGAAAGCCTTATTCTAGTTAGGCTTTAGTTCTATAATATTTAAAATGAAAAATTTATCAAATCAGCAAAAAGGTTCTTTATTAGCATTTATTGCGGTATTTTTCATAACTCCAGACTCCTTATTTATTAGGTTAAGTTCCATAGAAACTTGGGGTATGCTTTTTTATAGAGGAGCCATACCATTTATTGTTGTCTTAACTGGTCTATTAATATTTTACAAAAAAAACTTTTTTAAAGTTTTATTTTCTATGGGAATGCATGGAGTGTTTTATGCTTTAATTTTTGCAATAACTAATATTACTTTTATTGTTTCAATACAAAATACTAACGTTGCAAATACTTTAGTAATGATAGCAATGGCTCCAATGCTGTCTGCTATTTTGGGAGGAATTTTTTTAAAAGAATTACCAGATAAAAAAACTTGGGCAGCTATAATTATTACTTTTGGAGCAGCAGTTTATATTTTTTACGATTCTATACAGTTGGGTAATTTTATTGGAGACTTATTCGGTCTAATAACAGCTCTTGGATTAGCTATTGGTGCAGTTATAGTTAGATCAGCAAAAAATAAAGACTTGGTACCTGCTGCGGTAATAGGTAAGCTTCTTGTTGCAATATTTGCTGTATCTTTTGTAAAAAGCTTTGCGCTTGTTGAAATAGATTTAATTATTGTACCTTTAATGTGTGTAATGTGTGTGGCTTTACCTTTTGTCTTAGTGACTATTGCTCCAAGATTTATATCAGCTGCAGAAGTTAACCTATTTTTCTTACTCGAAACTATCATAGGTCCGATTTGGGTATGGTTATTCATTAATGAACAACCAACCTTGGAGACTATACAGGGTGGTTCAATTATAATACTAACCATAGCAATTCACTCGTTCCTTAAAATAAAAAATTCATAAGTTAGACACATTAAAAGCTTGATTTAGTCTAAAATGAGAAATAATAAGCTGTCGATTTATGAATAAGGTTTTAAAAAATTCTTGGGCTCTCTTTTTGGGTATGGCGTTAATTATGATTGCTCATGGATATCAAAGTTCATTAATAGGCGTTAGAGCTGTTAGTGAAGAATTTAGTTTAACATCAACCGGCTTTGTTATGTCTGGTTATTTTGTTGGGTACTTTATTGGAGCAAGAATTGTTCCTAATCTTATATCAACTGTGGGTCATATAAGAGTATTTGCTGCTTTTGCCTCTATAGCTTCATTAGCAGTTTTAATGCACTCTGTTTTTATACACCCTATTACATGGTTTTTCTTAAGAGTAATAACAGGTTTTAGTATGGTTGTGATTTATACTGTTGCTGAAAGTTGGTTAAACGATAGATCAAGTAATAAAAATAGAGGTAAAGTATTATCAATTTACATGATTGTACTTTACGGAAGTATTGGTTTTGGAATGTTTTTATTAAACTTCAGTAAACCAGAAAATTTTCAACCATTTATACTTATCTCTGTAATTTTTTCATGTGCTTTAATTCCTATTTTGTTAACAAAAAGAAAGGCACCTAACTTTAAAAAAATTACTGCGATGAATTTGAAAGATTTATACAACGCTTCGCCTTTAGGTATGGTAGGTGCATTACTTTATGGAGCAACTCAATCAGCTCTTTTTATGTTATTAGCTGTATATGGTGCATCAATGAATTTTACCATTCTTGAAATTTCATTTGTAACTTTTCTTTTAGGTATTTCTGGTGCAATATCACAATATCCTATTGGTTACATCTCTGACAAACTTGATAGAAGAATAGTTATAATTTATTCAACTTTTGGTGCATCTATTTTTGCAATGATGGCAATTTTTTCAACTAAAACAATGTTTTTACCAGAAGGTTTAGCTTCTTCAAAAAATTGGTTCTATGTATTTTTAATACTTTTTTCTTTTTGTAGTTTACCGATATTTTCGCAAATACTAGCGCATACTAATGATTTTATAACTAAAGATAAATTCGTTTCTGCTGGTGCAGCCTTACAGTTTACATTTGGATTGGGTGCAATGTCAGGACCATTTTTATGTTCTTTGGTAATGGATTTAATGGGACCAAATGGTTTTTTTATATTTCATATTTTTTTTCATTTAATAATAGGATTTTTTGGAATTCACAGAATGAAAGCACGACCGGTGAAAGAAAATCCAGACTCACAATTCGTTCCTGTTCCGCAAACAATTACACCTGTTGGTTTGGAATTAAATCCAACTACAGAACCAATCGAGGAACCATATACTGAAAAAGTACAGGAAATGCTCAAAAGAAAAGGTGTTAGCTATAAAAAGGAAGAAAAATCAATTGAAGAACAAGTTAAAGAATAAAATTAAAATAAAAAAAATTTTATTCAATTTTAACTACCTGTGGTTGTACACAACTTGGACATAAAATTTTAATCTTACACTTGTGCAAATAATAAATATTTGTTGAAATAGATATTTAAAAAAATGAGAAAGAAGAATAAAAAAATAAAAAAAACTAAAAATTTAGAAGGACTGAGTAAACTTGCAAATTTTACAAGTCAG
>CACLYO010000022.1 GCA_902611145.1 uncultured Pelagibacteraceae bacterium | reverse complement strand
CTTTCGTATTTAAATGCAGAAAAATTGTTTATTTTATCAAAATTTTTATTTTTAATTTGTCTTATATCTTTGGTTTTAGTGCCATTTATAGGAGTTGAAGTAAAAGGTTCAAAGAGGTGGCTTGATTTCCCTTTTTTACCAAGATTTCAACCAATTGAGTTATTAAAACCTTTTATAATTGTTATGATTGCATCAATCTTAAGTTCTAAAAATAAAAATAATTTATATATAAAATATTTTTTAAGTTTTTTACTAATACTGCCAATAATAATTTTATTAATATCTCAACCTGATGTTGGTCAAACTATTTTAATTTTTTTTACATGGCTAGCTTTAATATTTGTATCAGGAATTAATTTATTTTTATTTTTTGCTTTTTCTGGCTTTATGATTTTAATAATTTTATATTTAATTTTTTTTGTTTCTAAATTTGAATATATTCTTATAAGAATTAATTCATTTTTTGATCTATCTTCAGGAAATAATTATCAATCAGAAAAAGCATCTGAAGCAATAATAAATGGTGGATTTTTTGGTAAAGGTATTGGAGAAGGTGTATTAAAAAACAAAGTTCCAGAAGCACACACAGATTATATTGTATCAGTTATTTCTGAAGAATTTGGGGTGGTAATGATTTTTCTACTGTTAGTAATATTTTTATTTTTCATTTATCACATTTTTAAAAAATTATATTTTATAAATGATAACAAGGTAAAATTAATTATTGTTGGCTCAAGTGTAATAATTCTTTTTCAATTTTTAATTCATATTGGTGTAAATATTAGAATGTTTCCAACGACTGGAATGACTTTGCCATTTTTAAGTTATGGAGGCTCATCAATAATTAGTACCTCTATACTTTCTGGTATAATACTTAACCTTACAAAAAAAAATGTTCTGAAATGAAAAAAAAAATATTAATTAGTACAGGGGGGTCAGGCGGCCATGTAATTCCTGCAATTACTTTTTACGATCATTTAAAAGAAAAATTTGATGTTTTTTTAACAACTGACAAAAGAGGTAAAATATTTATTAACAAAGATAGATATACTATTAGTGTAATAGATGTGCCTCAATTGACAAAAAATTTTTATAAAATACCCTTTAATTTAATTTTTTTTTTCACTTCAATTTTAAAATCAATTTTTTTTATCAAAAAAAATAAAATAAGAATAGTTATTTCTACAGGGGGATATATGTCCTTACCTGTTTGTATAGCTGGTAAAATTTTAAATTGTAAAATTTTTTTATTTGAACCAAATATGATAATTGGAAGATCAAATTTATTTTTTTTAAAATATTGCTATAAAATTTTTTGTTATACAGATCAAATAAATAACTTTCCAAAAGAATACAATGAAAAGTTAGAATTAATTTATCCTTTACTAAGGAAAGAAGTTTATAGTGAAACAAAAAATTCAAAATTTAAATTTAATAAAAAAATTAACATTTTAATAATTGGCGGTAGTCAAGGAGCAGATTTTTTACAGAATAATCTTAAAAATTGTATGATTCAACTTTCAAAAAATTTTGAAATATATGTAAATCACCAAATTAGTGAAAAGAATTCTAAAGATCTAGAAATTTTTTATAAAGAAAATCAAATTAAATTTAATTTGTTTAATTTTGAAGATTCAATAGCTGAATTAATAAAAAAAAATGATTTGTGTATAACTAGATCAGGAGCATCCAGTTTAGCTGAACTAGTTTATTTAAATATTCCATTTATTACTATACCGTTTCCTTATGCAAAAGATAATCATCAATTTTATAATGGAATTTTTTATAAAAATAAAAATTGTTGCTGGTTGTTAGAACAGAAGAATATAAAAAATAATGAAATTTTTGATTTAATTATGCACATAGCTAGTGATCATCAAGATGTTGAATCAAAAATAAATGAAATGCAAAAAATTAGCTATCAAAATACATGGAATAATATAAACCAAAAATTATTGGACACAATAAATGAAAATTGAATTAGCTAAATCTGAAATTATCCATTTTATCGGAATAGGTGGCATCGGTATGAGTGGTCTTGCTCTAATTATGAAAGGAATGGGATTTAAAATTCAAGGTAGTGATATTTCTTTAAATAAAAATATTGAAAGATTAAAAAAAAATAATGTTAAAGTTGTTATTGGTCACAACAGAAAAAATATTAATAAGGCAACTATCATAGTAATTTCATCAGCTATTAAAAATAATAATCCAGAAATTTTATTTGCTAAAAAAAAACAGCTACCAATTTATAAAAGAGGCGACATGTTAGGTCACATTACATCTTTAACAAAAAATATAACAGTTGTAGGCTCACATGGAAAAACTACAACTACATCACTTATTTCAGGAATTTTTTCTAAGACAAAGTTAGACCCCACAATAATAAATGGAGGAGTTATTAATTCTTTAGATAATTCAGCCAGGTTGGGTAGAAGTAAGTGGAGTATATTAGAACTAGATGAATCAGATGGAAGTTTTATAAAAGTTTTACCCACATATTCAATTATTACAAACATAGATAGAGAACATATGGATTATTATAAATCAATGGATAATTTATTTAAATTATTTGAAGAGTTTATTGGCAAGGTCCCTTCATTTGGTAAATCATTTATCTGTTTAGATGATAAAAATAATAAAAACCTTATAGACAAGATTAAATTAAAAAACTTTTATACCTATGGTTTAAATAAAAAATCTCAATTTCAAATTAAAAATGTTTTTCTAACAAAAAATTATTCTAAATTTGACTTAAATATTCGACTACAAAGTAAAAAAAATACTTTAATTAAAAATATAAAGATTCCATTAATAGGAGTGCACAACATAAGGAATGCTACAGCTGCTATTGCAGTTTCATGGACTATAGGAATTTCAAAAGATATTATAAAAAAAGGTTTAAATGAATTCAAAGGTGTGCACAGAAGATTTAATAAAATATTTGAATTTAGAGGTGTAGAATTTTTTGATGATTATGCTCATCATCCTAGTGAAATTAAAGAGGTATTAAATGGTGTCAAAGATGTTTATAAAGAAGAAAGTATAATTTGTGTATTTCAACCACATAGAATTTCTAGATTAAAAGATCTTAAAAAAGAATTTACATTTTCCTTTAAAAAAGCAGACCAAGTAATTTTATGCCCCATATATGCTGCAGGAGAAAAAATTAAGTTAGGATTTAATTATTATAATTTTGCCAAAAATATTGCTAAAAATTCAAAAGTTAAAATTTTTTTAGTTAAAGATCAGTTAAGTTTAGCAAAATTTATTAAACAAAATATTTATGGAAAAAAAATTGTAATAGGTATGGGCGCAGGATCAATTTCTAATTGGATAAAAGAATTACCAAACTTAATATAATGGAAAAATATACATTAGAAAACTTTTCAAATAAAATTAAAAGTAAATTTTTGTTTGATTACGATTTAAAAAAATTAAATTGGTTTAACATAGGGGGAAAGGTAAAAGGTTATTTTAAACCAGACACATTGGATGATTTAGTTTTATTTTTAAAAAATTTTGGAGAAAAAGAGAGAATATTTATTTTAGGAGCAGGTTCTAACATTTTAATGAGTGATAAAAAATTTGATGGAGTTGTGATAAAATTAGGAAGAAATTTTTCTAATTTATCTCTGCTTCCAAATAAGATTATTGTAGCAGGGGGTGCAGTAACTGACAAAAAACTATCTGATTTTGCAATGGATAATAATATTGGAGGTTTTGAATTCTTATCTTGTATACCAGGAACAGTTGGAGGTGGATTAAGAATAAATTCTGGTTGTTTTGGAGTAGAATTTAAAGATATTTTAGTATCAGTGCAAGTGATAGATAAAAAAGGTAATATTAAAACAATCCCATCATCAAGTATTAAGTTTGGATATAGACAAAGTCCTTTAAATAGAGATTTTATTTTTTTGAGTGCGTCATTTAAAGGTCAGATTAAAGAAAAAAATGAAATAGAAAAAATAATAAAAAAATTAAAATATCAAAAAGATAAAGCCCAACCTACAAAGATTAAAACTGGCGGTAGTACATTTAAAAATCCAATAGAACAAACAAATACTAAAGTTTGGGAACTAATAAAAAAATCTGTACCACTAGAAAGTAAATTTGGTGATGCTAAAATTTCAAATAAACACTGTAATTTTTTTGTTAATTCAAGAGATGCAACATTCAATGATATGAAAAAATTAATTGAATTTGTTCGAAAGAATGTAAAATTGAAAACCGGAATAAAATTAGAGACTGAAATTGAAATAATTGAGTAGATGAAAAAAAAAAAAATATTAATTTTAGAAGGTGGAATATCAAAAGAACGTGAGATAAGTTTAGAAACTGCAAAGCAAGTAAACAATGTTTTAAAAAAAAAATATCAAACTTTATTAAGTGAACCAAACAATAATTTAATTGAGAATATTAAAAAATTTAAGCCTGATATAATTTTTAATGCTTTACATGGAAGGTTTGGAGAGGATGGTTATATCCAGTCAGTGTTGGAAAGTTTAAAAATTAAATATACTCACTCGGGAGTTTTATCATCATCAATTGCAATGGATAAAATAATATCCAAAGAAATATTTATAAAAAATAAAATATTAACTCCTAAATACTTTAAGTTTACTTTTGATAATAATATTTTAAAAAAAAATAAAATATCAAATAAAATTAAATTAAAGTTAAAATTTCCTGTAATAATAAAGCCAATAAATGAAGGATCAAGTGTTGATGTATTCATTTGCTCTGAAAAAAACTTAATTAAGAATTTAAAAAAATTAAAAAAATATAAAGAAATATTAGTTGAAGAATATATAGGAGGAAGAGAAATTCAAGTTGCAATTTTAGGAAAAAAAAAACTAGGAGCAATTGAATTAAAGCCAAAAAGAAAATTTTACGATTATAAAGCAAAATATAATTTAAGTGCTAAGACTGAACATTTAATTCCAGTAAATTTAAGCACGAGAAACATGAATAAAGTTTTGCATACTGCGTTAAAAGCACATAATTGTTTGAGATGTAGAGGTGTTACGAGGTCAGATTTTAAATTTTATAATAATAAATTTTATTTGTTAGAAGTAAACACACAGCCCGGCATGACAAAGTTATCATTAGTTCCAGAA
>CACLYO010000021.1 GCA_902611145.1 uncultured Pelagibacteraceae bacterium | reverse complement strand
TTCTCCAATTGGTTTTCCAGATACTAAAAGAAATTTAGATTTTGTTATAGCTTCTACTTTTAATTCTTCTCCTTTGGTTAATAAAATTAAAGTTGAGTCTTTTATTCTCTCGTGTGATTTATTTCCAATTTTTATTTCTCCTTCTATAAGATAAACAAATGAATTGTGAGAAGACGGTAAATTAAAATTAAATTTTTTATTTTTATTCAGGCTGATGTCAAAGTAGATAGGTTCAACATTATGTTGTACGAAGAAGCCTTCGGACTTTTCAAAGTTACCGGCTATTACTTTAACAGATTTTTCTTCATCGTTATGAATATTTATTTTTTCTTTATCAATATAATAATATTCGGGTTTACTCATTTTTAATTTCGCAGGCATGTTAATCCATAATTGAAAACCATGAAGCTTACCATCTTTCATCGCTGGCATTTCGGAATGAATGATGCCGCTACCAGTTTTCATCCATTGAACATCTCCAGCTTTCATTCTACCTTCTCCACCACTACTGTCTTTATGTTTAAAGTCTCCTGCTAACATGTAAGTTACAGTTTCTATTCCTCTATGTGGGTGCGCAGGAAATCCTGCAACGTAATCATCTTTATTTTCTGAACCAAATTCATCTAACATTAAAAACGGATCAAAGTAATTAGGATCAACTCCAATACTTCTTTTTAATTTTACACCAGCACCGTCACTTGTTGTGATTGGTTTAATAATTTTTTCTACTTCAACATCTAAAATTTTATTCATAATATTATTTTTGTTTGATAATTGGTCTAAACATGTTGATGTTATCATATTTTTTTATCTAACTCCAATAAAGTTTCTAATGCACCAGACTTTTTCCACTTCTTGACTAGTGAACTCATATCTAAAGTAGTTTGAGAAACAAACTCTTTATAAATTGCTTTATAACTAGGCCCAAGTTTAACTCCATCAATAGTATCTGAAGATAAAATATTTCTTTTACTTAAAATTAATACCTTTCTTCTAACTGTTTCTCTTGGTAACTGAAGAACTTCAGCAATGCTTGCAAAAGTTAATTTTGAATTGTTTTTTATTTTTTTTTGAGTAATTTTATTTATTTGATCTTCAAGCTCTGCAAATGTTTTAGCTCCAGATTTATTTAACTGATATAGTGAATGACTTACAACAACTTGTAGAATAACAAAAGTTTCAAAGTCTATTTTTAAATTTTCTCGTACTCTCGTATAAAAAGAAAGAATAAACATAACCCAATGGTAAAGCCCCTGAGAAAACATTGGCTCTTTAATATCTTTAATATTATTAATATCTTTTTGATTGCTAACTTTGTTAAAATTAACAATATTATCATCACTCATTATAGTTTTCTTTTCACTCATTATAGTTTTCTTTTCACTCATTATAGTTTTCTTTTCACTCATTATAGTTTTGATACTCCCTATAACAGTTATTTTACAACCTAAAATAGGTATAATCAATCTTTTTCCCCTAATGAACATTTTGAGTTATGGTTATCAAATATTATGAAAAAGTTGCTTACATTTATAATTTTTTTAACTTTTTTGATCACAACATTTGGTAATTCAGAAACTTCAACAACAAAAAATGAAAACATAATACAGATTGGTGAATATAAATTTACCATGAAAGATTTACAGGAGCTTAGTGAGATAAAAAAAATTAAAGATAATCTTAAAATCACCAATGAAAAGCAAAAAGTTGAAATTGAAAACCTAAAAAAATTAGGAAATAAATTATTAGAAGAAAACAAATCTAATAAAAAATTAATCAATAAGCTTCTTAAACAAAATAATGAACTTCTTAATCAAAATAAAGATATAAAATCAAAAAACAAAATATTAACAAGCAATATTTTAGAAAATGAAAATCAAAAATTAATTGATACAGCAGAAAAAAAATTTAAAGAAAACAATAATATAAATTATAAGATGTTAATATTTATTGCAGTTTTATTTTTACTTTGTTCAATAATAGTTTCTGCAGTGGCTCGTAAATAAATTATAATTTATCTTCGTGCAACTAATTATTTTATTATTAATTTGGATCTCCTCTAATATCTGTGCTTAAAAATTGATAAACTATAACAGATATAGTTTTAGCATTTTCTACAACCCTATCAATATCCCAGTCTAAATCTATATCGTTACAATTCAGTTCAACGTACTGATAATATTCGGCTCTTCCTAAAGTTGGATCTAATTCTTCTGTAACAATATTTAAAATGTTAGTTCTTTTTTCTATTGCAAAATTGTATTTGCAAACATTTGTGTTAGCCCAGTATAGTATTGAAGCAATAAGAACTGTTAAAACAATTATAATTTTATTAACACCAAACATTTAATTTCCATCTACAACAACAATAGTTAAATCATCCTTTTGAATTTTCCCAGACTTAACTATATCTTCAATAATAACTTTTAATCTACTGTTGTTTGGTGTGGATTGATATTTTTTAATATAATTTTCGAAGCCTTCAGATCCTAACATTTCACCATTTGGATCTTTAATTTCAGTAATGCCGTCAGTAAAAACATACATTGAACTTTCAGAGAATTTTAAAATTGTTTCATTATATTTTATTTTTGGCATGATCCCTAATGGTGGTCCAGATTCAGTATGGTTAGAAAATTTTCCATCCTTTGAATATATCAAAGGTGGTTCATGTCCAGCGTTAGCAATAAGTATTTCTTTTTTTTTGCTATCATAAATACCAATAAGCATCGTTACAAACATTCCTCTTGCTGCTGTCTCGCAAATTTCTTTATTTAATAAATTTAAAAGGTCAGCTGCTGAAAACATTGTTTTACTTAAGCAACGGTAAAGACTAGATGCTTTTGACATTAGTAATGAAGATTTAATTCCTTTGCCCGAAACATCAGCTACACCAAATCCATACTTTCCATCGCCTAAATCAGAAAAATTATAAAAATCACCTGATACTACTTTGGCTGGTATGTTTATTCCTGCTATTGGAAATGGAGCTTCTCTATTTTTTGATAATAAGTTTTTTTGAATCTCCCCAACAATTTCGATTTCTTTTTGCATTCTATTTTTATCAATAAGTTCTTTTGCCATTCGAGCATTTCTAATAGCAAGTGCAGCAGGTGTTGCTAGAGTCTCTAGAAGTTTTCTATCATTTTCTTCGAATAATTTATTTGTAGTCTTCTTATTTAGGCAATGTATAACTCCAATACACTCATTGGCTGCAATTAGAGGTGCACACAATACAGAGTATGTTGTAAAATTTGTTTTATTATCTAAATCAAAATAAAATTCAGCAATCTCTCTTACATCTTTCCTTACATCTCCAACTCTAATGCATTTTTTTTGAAGTACGGCCTTGCCCATTACGCCCTGTGTTAATGGGATTTCATAATCTTCGAGATAAGCTTGATGTTTGGATGCTATGCATTGAAATACTTGCTTTTTTTCTTCTATTAAAAAAATATTTGCTGCTTGAGCATTTATTCTTTTTATAATTACCTCTAGCGAAGTTTGTAATGTTTCATTTAAATCAAGCGAAGTTGCAAATTCTTGATTCATTTGTGTAATGATGGCAAGATCTTGACTCATTGTAGAATCTTGTTTTGCTGGTTCAGGCTTTTTTGATTTAAAGAACATTTTTATATTTTGCATTTTATCCCTTTTTTGATAATTTTAACAAGAATGGAAATTATAATATATTCGCCAAATTTTTATCTACATCTTCAAGATGCCGTATTGTTTGTTCAACTTTGTATTGATGGTATATTAGAAGTAGCTTCTAAAATAAAAATATAATCTGTGTTTTATCTAGCAGCATTTGTACTGGGTAGTATTTGGGGTAGCTTCTGTAATGTTTGTATCTATCGGCTTCCTGATAACTATAGCGTGATAACGAAAAGATCTTTTTGTCGATCATGTAAAAATAAAATAAAATGGTATGACAATATTCCTTTGCTCTCATTTATATTTCTTAAAGGTAAGTGTAGGAACTGTAGTAATAAAATAAGCTCACAATATTTTTTAGTTGAATTAATTGCGGCGATTAGTTTTCTCTCTATATACTATATATATGGAATATCTATTACAACATTACTTCTAATAATTTTAAGTATATTTTTTATTATTATTTTTTTTATAGATCTAAAACATTATATAATTCCGAATGAACTTACTTTTCCTTTAATGCTAATAGGCTTTATAAAATCTTTTGATCCTAATTTAAATCAAACAATATTTCCTAATTATATAAATTCTTTGCTAGGAGGTTTTTTTGGATACGCAATAATATGGTTAATAATTTTTTTTTATAAAAAAGTTAGAAATAAAGAAGGTATGGGTCTTGGTGATGCAAAATTAATGGCGGTAGTAGGATTTTGGTTTGGTTGGGTAAGTATTCCATTTACAATTTTTATTTCATCTGCTGTTGCATTAGTACTAGTAGTTCCATCATTAATTAAAAAAACTAGAAATATGTCAGCTCAAATTCCTTTTGGCCCCTATATTATCATTGGATGTATTATTTATGTTACCTTTGCTAACCAAATTAAATATTTATTATAATAATGGACAATTTTTTATTTTTTAATGTAATTGTATCAGCGCTTAATGTTTTTATAATTGTTTATGCATATTCATTAAATTTTTTTCCAAAAAAATGGCGTAAGAAAGTTAATCAAGACACATTGGTTGGGTTGGCACTAATTTTTATTACAATGCTTACAATGTTTTCTTGGATTATATATTTGTATCTAAAAATTTTTAGCTACTAGAAGCCACTCTCTCTCCAGCCTGATCTATTAGCTCTTACTTCTCCTGGTGCTGATAGAATAGAATATAAAGTATCTGCATCTTCTTTTGGGCCAGCTACGTTAGCGTAAAGTTGATCGCCAAAAATTACTAGTTCAGATAAAATTCCTTCTCTTATCTTTTTACATGCTCTAGCGTTTGCCGTACCACCCTTGGTTAACAAGTGAGAATTATTTTTACCACACTCATCATCAGCTACACATATGTATGCCATTCCAATATTACATGGGTTTGTACCTGGTGGTGGTTCGTAAATTGGAAAATACACTTGTCCTTTAAATAATGTTGGGGTTGCAGAAAGTTTTCTATAAGTATTTTGGGTCGTTGAATCATTTGGAGATTTTCCATCAACTGTATCCAAATGTACTACCCAAGATAAATCTCCTGCACCTGGTCCGTTTTCACATAAAAGTTCATTACTCATATCTACACATACCGCACCATCTTCAACACTATAAGCATTATTAGCGCCTTCATGTGCTTTAGCTACAAAGTCTGTGGCAGATTCTGCTGGAACATGTACACTGTTAAGATGTTTAAAGAGTGGATAATGAGGGTCTTTTACTCCATATAATATATTATCCATATACTTCGATCCTCCACCTATGTTATTAAAATTTCCTGTTCCGCCAAATAACCAAAATTTTCTTGTTGTTAAACCAACTCCAGCATCCATTGAGAAATAACTGTATCTTCTATTTGTTGTATTAGCGTTTAATCTAAATAATGTTGTTTGATCAAATAATTCTGCACTATTTGCAGTTGAACTTGTTAAATTAATTTTTGTAATTTTACCTTCAAGGTCATTAAAATATACCATTGCTCCTCTCCAAGGAATATTAAATGCTGTATCAGCAGTTACAACAACTGGAGATGCAGGTAATGAATTTCCTATATCACTTCCATTTGGAGTCTCAACTCCAGCAATCGTTCCTGCTGCAATAACTGTTGTAGTGGGTTTTCCCTCTGAATCTGTAGTTGTTATAGTTTGTTCTGCGCTAGTTTCTTCAGTATCAATAATAGTAATCGGTCCTCCATTAAGATCTGCGCGATAAATTGATCCTGGGTTTTCTTCGTTATCATCTAAATTAACAATGAAAACAGCAGAACCAGCACATAAATTTGTATTACCCATTCCACCACCCATAACAGCTACATAAGTATCTGCCTTTCCATTAGTTATTTGATCTGGATCAGGAATTCTAAATATTCTTGGTGCGGACCATGTTTCACCTAATTGGCTATAATCATACTTGCTATCTATACCACTACTAGATGTACAAGAAGTGGCAACATTAAAACCATTTGTAACACTTTCTTCTTTGCTGCTACCACCTGGGTTATAAACTTTATCACTATCAAATGTAACAACTAATTGACTATCAACATATTTTGCTGAAACAAAATCTATTGATTGTAAGGTACCCGCTATTCTTTCTGTAATTATTAAATTAGATTTAGGAACAGTTACGCCATCTGCACCAGCTTCGGGCAGTAATCCTTCAAAAGTGAATGTTTTTCCCTTGTAACATGAAGCTGTTCCTGTTAAATGAAATTTGCTTCCCGTCAATTCAGCGTCGGTCTGACAAACGGCAATGGCATCTTGGGCAGTACAACCATCCACATCAGTTTCGTCACAATCATCTCCATCAGTTTCTTGAGCAGTATTTAAATTCGAGTCTGCTTGTTTGCCTTCTAAAGAATCTGATATATTTGCAGACCCTGAAGAATAAGTGTGTTCCGTTATCTCTCCATCATGGTCAGCTACTAGAACCTTATTATTTATTGAGTCGTTATATATTGAAAACATATGTATTGGACCCTGTCCAGCTGTTAGTATTGGATAGGTTACATCTAATACTGAAAATCCAGCTCCACCTCTTCCATAGGGTATAAATAAGAGAGTGTGCCAGTTTTCAGTAGTCTCAAGGTTTCCATCTTTATCATAACCTTTTATAAAAACATCATGAACAACTGGTGATCCATCAACACCAAAAATCGCATTTGTTCCTCCTCCTACTATGTCAACTGTTTTTTTTGGTGTTGTTGGATCACCATCGTCGTCTTCTTCGACAGTAGCAACTTTAACCTCTCCATCTAATTCTGGATTTATAATTGAAGGCAATATACCTGCTATAAAAGGTGGAATGAAAGCCCACTCCTCTGTTCCATCTTCAGCACTTATTGCATGTAGCATTCCAGCATTTGAGCCAGCATAAATTACTTTTTTTCTGTTTTTATGTTTTGCCATAAAACTTTGATAATTATTTGTAGCTCTAAAGTATGATTCTTCATTAGCTGATTTAAAATCTACACTCGCATCAGGCGGTCCTATTTCTACCAACTGAGAATGATATATATCTCCTAAAACATGATCTCTTTTTTGGGTAATATTACAATCACCATTATAATCAAAATAATCAATTCCATTTGTAAAATTAATTAAGCCCTTAAGATCATCAGTAATTCCAGTTTCAATATCAGCTGTTCCTCTTAAGTCACAATTGGATCCTTCGTGATGATAATCTTGTATATTGTAACCTAAAATTCCGAAAAGCTCCTCGATAGCATCTACATTATCGGTATTAAAATTATCCCAATTTCCCATATAAGGCACATCAGGCATTGCCGTCCAAATGTTTCTTGACACTTGAGCTCTTATTTTCTTTGAAGCATCCCAATTTCCTGCTGTATCTAGATCATGGTCAACTGTACCATCAGGGAGTAGTTTTTTTCTTAAAATTGTACCTCTCCATTCACCAAATTGTTCATAAGCAAACTGAGCTTGATACAATGATCCACCCTCTTGAACCGTTGCAGTAATTGATGGTGCGGTAAATGATAATTTCTCTGCAAGAATTTGTCTAATTTTACTTGTAAGCTGCGTTTTTAAATCTGATGGTGTGTTTGCTACTATAGTGGGTTCACAGTCATCATGATCAGCGTCTCCTCCTGGACACGAACCTGCAACAGCCAGTTCGTCAAATCTATCCATTCCAACTGGGTTAATACCTCCACCATAAGCTACAAATAACGTTCTAACTGAATTTGGTAAATCTCTTAATGCAGCAATTCTTGTTGCGGCAGGACCATTGTTTCTCATCATTCCATCGCCAATAACAATTACATAATTTATCTGGCAATCTGAACTTGGATCATAACTATCGAAATCTTCTGTAAAATACCTAAGTGCCATTTGAGAAAATGCGTTAGCATCTGTTCCCCATGCAAGTCTTTGGGGTAATAAATGGTCGAG
>CACLYO010000020.1 GCA_902611145.1 uncultured Pelagibacteraceae bacterium | reverse complement strand
TAAGTAAAATTGCAAAGCTAGCAAATAATTGTAGTCCTTCTGTGAAAGCACTAAAAACTGCTACAGTTTTTGCAATATCTTCTTTAGAGCTAACATTAAAGTCTTGCATATAGTCATACTTATCTTTCATCTCTTTATATTTCATAAATGCTGAGTACTCAGACTCTGGCATGCCTATTGTATCAAGTAAGTGTGAGTAAGCTGCAATATGTACTGTTTCCATAGCAGCAAATGCTGTCATCATCATTAAAACTTCAGTAGGTTTAAATACTGTTGTGTAGTGTCGTAGATAACAATTGTTAACTTCAACATCCGCTTGAGTAAAAAATCTAAATATTTGTGTTAATAAATTTTTTTCTGATTGTGATAAATTCTTTTGCCAATCTCTGACATCATCTCCTAACGGAACTTCTTCTGGTAACCAATGAATTCTTTGTTGAGTTAACCAAGCATCATAACACCATGGATATCTAAACGGCTTATAAACTGGATTTTCAACTAATAATCCCATCTTATTTGGCTTTATAATTTCTTGTTTAATTTTTTTATTAATTACTGACATGATAAACATTCCTCGTATTCAGGCTCATCACTTTGTTCGTTTTTTGACTTGTAAACATTTGCTGTAATATCTGTAGATTTGGCATCATTTACATTTTCAGCACGCTGAATTGATTTTGATCTACAGTAATAAAGGCTTTTTAAACCTTTTTTCCAAGCTTGAAAATGAATCTGATGAAGTTCTTTTTTATGAACATCTGCTGGTAAAAATATATTTATAGATTGTGCTTGCGATATATGTGGTGTTCTATCTGCACTTAATTCCACAATCCATTTTTGATTTAACTCAAAAGCTGTTTTAAATACATCTTTTTCATCTTTTGTTAAAAAATCTAAATGAGAAACGGATCCTTGATTTGTTGTTATACTTGACCAAGTATCATCATCGTCTTTATTATGTTTTGCAAGTAATTTTTTTAGATACTTATTTCTAACATTAAAAGATCCTGAAAGTGTTTTATGTGTATAGCTATTTGCAGCAATTGGTTCAACGCCGGGTGATGTTCCACCACATATAATTGAAATAGAAGCTGTAGGAGCTATCGCAGTTTTATTAGAGAATCTTTCTTTGATATCATAGTCAGCAGCATCCGGACATGCTCCTCTTTCTTCAGCAAGATCTTTAGATGATTGATCTACTTTCTTTTGAATATTTTCAAATATCTTTTTATTCCAAGCTTTACTCATAACAGATTCAAATGGTATCATTTTCTTTTGAAAATATGAATGTAAACCCATAACACCTAAACCTACACTTCTTTCTTTTAAAGCAGAATATTTAGCGTCACTAAATTCTTCAGGAGCATTTTCTATAAAATCAGTTAATACATTATCTAAAAATCTCATTACATCGCTAATAAAATTTTCATCATCTTTCCATTCATCATATTTTTCTATATTTAAAGATGAGAGACAACAAACAGCAGTTCTATCCTTTCCTTCTTTGTCAATTCCTGTTGGTAAAGTAATTTCACTACATAAATTTGAAGTTTTAACTGTTAATCCTGCTAATTTATGATGCTGAGGAATTTGTCTATTAACTGTATCAATAAAAATAATATAAGGTTCGCCAGTTTCAACTCTTGCGGTTAACAATCTTATCCATAGGTTCCTAGCAGAAACTGTTGATTGAACCACACCATCTTTGGGACTTTTCAAAGCCCACTGTTCATCCGTTTCAACTGCTCTCATAAAAGCATCTGAAACCAAAACTCCATGGTGAAGATTTAAAGCCTTTCTGTTTGGGTCTCCTCCAGTAGGCCTTCTCATTTCAATAAACTCTTCTATCTCTGGGTGGTCAATTGGCAAATAACATGCAGCAGACCCTCTTCTCAAAGAACCTTGGCTAATAGCCATAGTTAATGAGTCCATAACTTTAATAAAAGGTATTATTCCAGATGTTTTTCCAACTCTTCCAATTTTTTCTCCTATTGATCTAAGGTTGCCCCAATAACTTCCAATACCTCCACCTCTTGCTGCAAGCCAAACGTTTTCACTCCAAAGATCTAAAATTCCATTTAAACTATCACCTGCTTCATTTAAGAAACACGAAATAGGCAGGCCTCTAGTTGTTCCGCCATTAGATAAAACTGGTGTTGCTGGCATAAACCATAGGTCACTTATATAAGTATAAAGTCTCTGCGCATGTAAGTTGTCATCCGCATAATGACTTGCAACTCTTGCAAATAAATCTTGGAAAGATTCATTTTCTCCTACGTATCTGTCGCTTAAAGTTGCTCGTCCAAAGTCAGTTAAATTATTATCTTTAGATCTGTCAATTTTTATGGTTATTCCTTTTGAATTTTGAAATAATTCAGTGTTAGTGTTTAATGAGAATAAATCTGGTCTTTTTTCTGTATTAATTTCTTGAGGGTTCTTTTCGGTATATTCTGAGACAGCTTTCTTAATTGCTTGAGAGACTATTTTATTCATTATTTCCTTATTTTTTAGTAAAACAACTACATGTTGTATGTAGAACTTGTTAATATACTATATAAATTATAAATCAATAGAACATTTATAGAAC
This sequence comes from uncultured Pelagibacteraceae bacterium, assembly GCA_902611145.1. GTDB lineage: Bacteria > Pseudomonadota > Alphaproteobacteria > Pelagibacterales > Pelagibacteraceae > Pelagibacter. Next base: position 5,998 of record CACLYO010000020.1, on the reverse strand, counting down.
ATATAAAAAAATAATCAATAAAAAAACAAAAAAAATTATACAAATAGACGAAATGTCTAAAGATAAAAAAATAGATCCCTTAGGTTTTAGAGAATATGACGCCCGCTGGCTATACCCCAAAAATATAAATGATTTAGGTATAGAGAATGTTGGAAAAGGTTTTGGAACTCAAGTCAAAAAAAAAATAGACAATCCTAATATAATTGTTGGTTATGATTATAGATCCTATAGTGAAAAAGTTAAAGAAAATTTTGTAAAAGGACTAATATCAACAGGATGCAATGTTCAAGATATTGGTTTATGCTTATCACCCACTGTATATTTTTCACAATTTAAATTAAATTCAGATGCTGTAGCTATGATAACTGCTAGTCATAATGAAAATGGTTGGACAGGAATTAAGATGGGAATTGAAAAAGGACTTACTCATTGTAAGGAAGAAATGACAGAACTTAAAGATATTGTTTTAAATGAAAAATTCACTTCTGGGAAAGGTTTATATAAATCCATAAAAGATTTTAATAAAATTTATATTAATGAACTCTCTAAAAATAAAATAAAAAAAAAACTCAAGGTTGTTGCTGCTTGTGGAAATGGAACTGCTGGTATTTTTGCACCAGACATTTTACGAGGTATTGGCTGTGATGTAGTGGAATTAGACTGTAATTTAGACTATAGTTTTCCAAAATATAATCCAAATCCTGAAGATATGAAAATGCTTCATGAAATTTCAAAATGTGTGAAAGAAAATAAAGCAGATGTAGGTTTTGGTTTTGATGGAGATGGAGACCGGGTAGGTGTAATTGATAATAATGGAAACGAAATTTTTGCTGATAAGATTGGACTATTAATAGCTAGAAATATTTCAGAAAAACATAAAAATTCTAAATTTGTTGTCGATGTTAAGTCAACTGGCTTATTTGAAAAAGATGAAATTTTAATTAAAAACAATTGTCAAACAATTTATTGGAAAACTGGTCACTCTTATATTAAAAGAAAAGTAAATACCGAAAATGCAATTGCTGGATTTGAAAAAAGCGGACATTTCTTTTTTAATAAACCACTTGGCTATGGTTTTGATGATGGAATAAATTCTGCAGCACAAATCTGTCACCTTCTTGATAATCAAAATAAAAAACTTAGTGAACTAATTGAAAATTTACCTAAAACTTATCAAAGTCCTACTATGGCTCCTTTTTGTAAGGATGACGAAAAATATGAAGTCATTAATGAATTAATTAGTAAAATTAAAGAATTGAAAAATAATAAAAATAAAATAGACGGTTTAAATATCTCCAATATTTTGACTGTAAATGGTATTAGATTTACATTAGACGATGGTTCATGGGGTTTAATAAGAGCGTCTTCAAACAAACCGTCTCTTGTAGTTGTTACTGAAAGCCCAACATCAGACAAAAGAAAAAAAGAAATTTTTAATTTTATAGATAGTTTATTGCAAAAATCTGGAAAAATTGGTGAGTACGATCAAAAAATTTAATTTATAATTAAATATTTAGATATCTGTATAAAAAGATAGTTCCTACTACATATAGAAAAATTCCAAAAAATCTCTGTAATTTTGATTTATCAAGTTTATTAACTGTATTTGCTCCTACTCTCGCCATGACCATAGTTATTGGTATAAATATTAAAAATGCAGGTATATTTATAAATCCTACACTTAATGGCAAATCAGCTTTTAAAAATGAACCAGTTATTAAAAAACCTAATGCACCAAATAAAGAAATTACAGAACCAATAGCTGCTGCACTACCTATTGCTTTATTAATTGGATAGCCAAAATATTTTAAGATAGGAACATTCATAATTGCTCCTCCTATCCCCATAGTTGATGAAATGAATCCTGAAACAAAACCAAGTATAATCCTTGGAATTAAATTAAAATTCACTTTTAAATTATCTGTTTTATCCTTAATGTTTAACAAATAAGCTCCACACAAATAAACGATTGTAGTAAAAAACAACAAAAGAGATTTAGTATGCAAAATAGCAGCAAAAATAGTTCCTGATAGTACCCCTATTATTACAAAAATTGCATAATTTTTGATCACACCAAAATCAACTGATCCATTTTTTTTATGAGTTAGTACAGAAATTATAGAGGTAGGAACAATTATAGAAAATGAAGTTCCAACAGCTAAATGCATCAAGTACTCTTGATTTATGTTTAAACTATCAAAGATAAAAAATAGAAAAGGAACAGTAATAAGCCCTCCACCAATTCCAAATAACCCAGCAAGAAAACCAACTGGAAAAGCAGTTAGTACCATTAACAATATAAAGAATGAATATTCGCTTGATAAAATAAAATTAATCAATTTGAACCGCTGTATGTGCCTGAGGAGCTAATTTAACTTTATCCATAATATGATCAATTTTTTTAACATCTGCATCTCTAACACACATATTTTCACTTAAATATCTTTTCCAAAAACTTGAACCTGTTTGTCCATGAAATAAACCTAAAGTATGTCTCATAATTTGATTCATTCTTGTACCTTTTTTAATTTCATCTTTAACATAAGGAACCAATTTTTTGATTATCTCTTCTCTAGACAAAACATTTTTATTATTAAAAATTTCTTTTTCAATATCAGCTAAAATATAAGGAGAATGATAAATAGATCTTCCCAACATTGCACCATCTACTTTATTCAGGTGCTCTTTTATTTGATTAGTAGATGTTATCCCACCATTAATGATTATTTCTAAGTCCTTAAAATCTTTTTTTAAATTATAAACCATTTCATATTTTAATGGTGGAATATTTAAATTTTGTTTAGGGGTAAATTTTCCTAATACTGCTTTTCTAGCATGTATAATAAACGTTTTAACACCAGTAGATTTCAAAAGATTTATAAAATTAAAAAGACTTTCATAATCTTCAACATCATTGTAACCAATCCTTGTTTTAACAGTTACAGGTAATTTTGTTTTGGATTGCATTTCATTTAAACATTCAGCTACTAGTTTTGGTTCCTTAATTAAACAAGCTCCAAATTTATTTTTTTCAACTTTTTTACTTGGGCAGCCTAAATTTAAATTTATTTCATCATAACCAAATTCTTCTCCTATTTTTGCTGCGTTAGCTAATAATTTTGGTGAAGAACCTCCTAATTGCAAAGCAACTGGTTTTTCATTTAAGTTGAATGATAAAAGTTTATTCTTATCACCTCTATCAATTGCTTCTGATACAACCATCTCAGTATATAACAGTACATTCTTACTGATTAATCTTAAAAAATATCTTTCATGCTTATCAGTGCAATCCATCATAGGAGCAACTGAAACTTTTCTATTCATAATTAAGATTTTTAACTTATTTTATTGATTATTTACAGAGTCGTCTTCAGATTTTTCTAAATTAGTGTTTTCTTCTTCCTTTAATTCTTCTATTGATACATCTTCACTTTGTTCTCCTGTATCAGCTTTAATTTCTACCTGTTCATTAGTTTCATTTTTCAATTCTGCTAAATCGTCCTTTGATACTTGAATTTTTTCAGGAATTTTTCTAGCTCTCTTCGATGGCAGTATTGGTGTACCGCTTTTTGAAATTTCACCTTTATATAAATTTTCAAAATCATCCCCAACATCTTCATCTTCAGAAGATAAATCATCTACTTGTTCAACGTGTTTTCTTAGCTTATAAACAGCACTCTCAATTAATTCTGGAACTTTTACATTGTCGCTAGCAATCTCTCTTAAAGAAATAACAGTATTTTTATCGTTATCGACACTTACTGTTGATTCAGCACCCGCATTTAGTTGGGTAGTTCTCTCTTTTGCTACTAAAACAAGCTCATATGGACTTTCAACTTTATCAATACAATCTTCAACTGTTACTCTTGCCATGCGAGGTATTTATACCTGTGAAAATTTAAAATCAAGCTATTTTTGTTGATATATAGGATTTAATTTTCCCTTAATTATAAACAACATTATTATTGATATAAAAATGTAGGTTCCGGATACAATAGATATAGTTTCTATAGTTAAACCCATATCAATTAAAATCCCAAATAATGCTGTTCCAAAAGCAGTTGCAAAAACCATTAAAGCAGTGGTTAAAGCTTTAATTGAACCAATATGTTTTACACCATAGATTTCAGCCCACGTTGAAGATCCAAGTACGTTGGCTAATCCATTTGAAATACCAATTAAACTTAAAAAGAAAAAAGATGAAATAGGATTTTTAAAATAAAATAATACAACAGCAGATAATAAAAGAGGAATATTCATATAAATCAAAAGCTTTCTGCTAGTAAATTTATCAATCAAGAAACCTGATAAAAATAAAGTTATTACCGAGGCAATAGAATAAAACATGAATGATTGTGCAATTATGTATGGTCCCCATCCTTTTGAAGAAAGAATAAATGATTGATAAACAAATACACCAGTTGCAATCCAAGGCATAGCAAGCATGTTCATGCAAATAATATAAAACCTATAGTCTTTTAAAACTTCAGATCTTTTCCAATTTTTTATATTTTTTTCTTTAGATTCATTTTCAGATAATTCCTCTCTAGAATCAAAGCTAAGATTTTTTATTAAGATAAAAGATAATATTGGTAAAAATAATAATATTAAAATAGATATATAAAACCATATATCCCTCCAATCAATTATAGTTAATAAATAAATGATCAATACAGGCAAAATAAATTCAGCAGTAGATAAACCAAACCATCCTGTACTCAACGCTTTACCTCTAGATTTAGTAAAAAAGCGTGAGATAGTTGTAGTCGCTGTATGAGACATCATTCCTTGGCCTGAAAATCTCATTAAGAAAATTGCTATAAAAAGAATTGTTACTGAAGAAATTTTTGAAAAAAAGAAACTAGAAAAAGATAAAAGCAAAGTAACAAAAAATGCAAATTTAAAAATATTAATATCATCTATTTTTTTACCTACCCAGATAAGTAAAAAACTACTTAATAAAGTTGCTAATGCATAGATTGTGCCAAATTGTCCATGTGTAATGGACAGTTCATTTCTTATACTAGCGTTAAAGATTCCTAAAAAAAAACTCTGTCCAAAACTAGAAAAAAATGTAAAGATAAAACCAAATATAATTACTTTTAAACTTAATTTATTAAACATTTTTTATGTCTTGTAACGTTGCTTTTATCGGTCTTGGTGTCATGGGTTATCCAATGGCAGGATATATATCAAAAGCTGGACACAATGTAACTGTTTATAATCGTACAACAACTAAAGCTGATAAATGGCTAACTGAATACAAAGGTAAAATCGCAAAAACCCCAGCTGATGCCGCTAAAGATGCTGAGTATATTTTTACCTGTGTTGGAAATGATAATGATTTAAGAGAAGTAACCTTTGGTGATAATGGAATTTTCAAAACAATTAAGAAAGGTGCTATCTATATAGATAACACAACAGCTTCAGCAACGATTGCAAGAGAAATTTATGAACACGCAAAGAAAAATGGTTTTGGTGCTTTAGATGCTCCAGTGTCCGGTGGTCAAGCTGGTGCAGAAAATGGTGCACTGACAGTAATGATTGGTGGTGATCAAGCTGACTTTGATAAAGCAAAAGATAAAATTGATTGCTACAGCAAAAAAATGAAATTACTTGGAAAAGCTGGCAATGGTCAATTAGCAAAAATGGTAAATCAAATCTGTATAGGTGGTCTTGTTCAGGCATTATCAGAAGGTATTAACTTTGGCTTAAAAGCTGGTTTAAATATGGAAGATGTTATTGAAGTAATATCTAAAGGGGCAGCTCAATCATGGCAGATGGAAAATAGATATAAAACAATGATAGATGATAAGTTTGAATTTGGTTTTGCAGTAGATTGGATGAGAAAAGATTTAAAAATTGCATTGGATGAAGCAAAAAAAAATAACTCCTTACTCCCTATAACAGAAATTGTTGACCAGTATTATGGTGATGTACAAAAACTTGGTGGCAATAGATGGGATACTTCAAGTTTAATTAGAAGATTAAGGAAGTA
>CACLYO010000019.1 GCA_902611145.1 uncultured Pelagibacteraceae bacterium | reverse complement strand
ACTTTAGTTTTATTTTGTGATATTTTAGATGCTGTTAAAAAAAATCCTTACGAAAGAGATCCTAGAGGAATTGCAAAAAAAGCTGAAGCATATTTAAAATCAACTGGTATTGGTGATAAAGCTTATTTTGGTCCTGAACCAGAATTTTTTGTTTTTGATGATGTGAGAATTAAAAATGACATGAACGAAACTAGTTTTGCAATTGACAGTACAGAGGGTCCTTATAATTCAGGTAGAAAATATGAAAATGGAAATATGGGTCACAGACCTGGAATAAAAGGTGGTTATTTTCCAGTACCGCCAGTAGATGGTGCGCAAGATATGCGAGGCGAATATTTAAAAGGTTTAAGAGATGTTGGTATTAAGGTTGAAAAACACCACCACGAAGTAGCTCCAAGTCAACACGAACTAGGCATGTACTTTGGTACTCTTGTTGATCAAGCAGATAACGTTCAGTTATATAAATATGTTGTGCAAATGGTTTCTCATTCTTTTGGAAAAACAGCAACATTCATGCCAAAACCAGTTAAAGGTGATAACGGATCTGGAATGCACACGCATCAATCTATATGGAAAGGAAAGACTCCTGTATTCTCTGGTAATAAATACGCTGGACTATCTCAAACAGCCCTTCACTATATTGGTGGAATATTAAAACATGCAAAAGCTATAAATGCTTTTTCAAATGCAACTACGAACAGTTATAAAAGATTAATCCCTGGTTTTGAAGCTCCTGTATTATTAGCTTATTCAGCTAGAAACAGATCTGCATCTTGTCGAATTCCAATTACATTAAGTAAAAAAGGCGCAAGATGTGAAATCAGATTTCCTGATGCTTCTGGTAATCCTTATTTAACATTTGCAGCAATGTTAATGGCTGGATTAGATGGAATTAAAAATAAAATTGATCCAGGTAAATCTTTTGATAAAGACTTGTACGCATTATCTGAAAGCGAAGTTAAAAAAGTTCCAACAGTTTGCGGTTCATTAAGAGAAGCTATGGAATGCTTAGATAGAGATAGAGATTTTTTAAAACAGGGCAATGTTTTTACAGATGATCAAATCGACGCTTACATTGCATTAAAATTTGAAGAAATACATAATTTTGAACATACGCCTCACCCAATTGAGTTTGATATGTATTATAGTTGTTAAATTACTGTCTTGTAGAAGCTATTTTATTTTTTCCTGAACCTTTTTTAACAACGTAATCTTGTGTGCCGTTTGCTCCAGTTTCTACTGGTTTAATCAACTTTCTAAAAAAAGACTTTCTCTTGTCTTTTTTATTTTCAGTTTTCAGCAAATTTCTAAATTCAAATATGTTCATAAGGACAATATACTATAGATATGCAATAAATGCAATGCTGGTATGCATTAAACCTATACTAGATTTTAAAAGACTCCCCACAACCACAACGCTCAGTTTCATTGGGATTTTTAAACACAAACGAAGATGAAAATTCTTCTTCTTTATAGTCCATCTCTGTTCCTAGTAAATACATTACAGCACCAGGATCAACAAAAACTTTTACACCTTTATCTTCAATTAATTCATCGTTTGAGTTTTTATCTTTAGCATATTCCATAACATAAGACATTCCTGCGCAACCACCACTTTTAACTCCAATCCTTACACCAGAAGAGTTTTGATCTTTTGATAAGATTTCTTTAATTCGATTTGCAGCCCTGTCACTTAAAGTAATTACTTGTTTCATAAATTTAGTTCTAATTTTGCAGCCTCAGACATCATAGATTTGTCCCATGGTGGGTCCCAAACCAATTCAAGATCTACATCATTAACTTCTTTAACTTGCATAATACTATCTTTAACTTCTTTTGGCAAACTTTCAGCAACTGGACAATTTGGCGTTGTTAATGTCATCTTTACCTTAACATTATTATCTTTTTCAACTTTTATTTCATAAATTAGGCCAAGTTCATAGATATTAACTGGAATCTCTGGGTCATAAATTTTTTTAATTTCTGCAATTATTTTTTCTTTTAAATCCATGCTTAGTCAAATTTTTCTGTGTTAATTTCCTCTTGTGAATTTGTTATCGCTGATATTAATGTATGCCAAGCTAAAGTTGCACATTTTACTCTCATTGGATATTTTTTTACACCAGAAAGTGACATGAGTTTAGTTTTTTCATCCTCGCTTAAACTTTTTGTAACAAGCTCTGGTTTTTCTTTAATCATATCTAAAAAATCTTTTATAAGATCTTTTGCTTCTTTTTCTTCTTTATCTCTTACAAGATCTGTCATTATTGAGGCTGAAGCCATTGATATTGCACATCCACTTCCTTCAAAAGATATATCCTCTATTTTTTTATTTTCATTTAATTTTAAAAAAACATGAACTTTATCGCCACATAAAGGGTTGTGTCCTTTAGCGTCTTTATTGAAATTTTCTGTTTTTCTTAAATTTCTAGGATTTTTTCCGTGATCGAGAATGATTTCTTGATATAATTCTTTTAAGTTCATTTTGTATTAAAAATCTTTTTACAGTTATTAAGTGCATTGTTTAATTTATCTAAATCATCTTTTGTATTATAAATACCTAAAGATGCTCGTGCAGAAGCGGGAATATTTAATTTATCATGCAATATTTGACAACAATGATGTCCAGCTCTTATAGCAACTCCATCTTCGTCAAGAATTGTTGCAATATCATGTGGATGAATGCCATCGAGAGTAAATGATAATACGCCGCCTTTGTTTTTGGGGTTGCCAATAAGTTTTACAGAATTATTTTTTCTTAAAATTTCTTGTCCGTAATTTATTAATTCACTTTCATGCTTCATAACATTTTCTATACCAATCTTATTTAAAAACTTAATTGATTCATCAAATGCAATTACTTGCGCAGTTTGCATTGTTCCTGCCTCGTATTTATTTGGCAAATCACCATAAGTTATACCTTCCTTTTTTACTTCTCCAATCATCCCTCCGCCACCTTGGTAAGGCGGTAATTCCTCAAGCCATTTTTTCTTTGCATAAAGAATACCTAAACCTGTTGGTCCATACATCTTGTGGCAAGAAATAGCATAAAAGTCACAGTCTAAATCTTGCATATCTAATTTTAAATGTGGTGCACCTTGACATCCATCTACAAGAACAGGAATATTTTTTGAGTGAGCTAGTTCTGTTATTTCTTTAATTGACAAAATAGCCCCAGTTACATTTGATAAATGTGTAATAGCTATCATTTTAGTTTTGGAAGTAATTTTTTTTTCTATACTTTCAAGCGTAACTTCACCATCATCATTTACATCGGCAAATTCTATTTTTACCCCTTTTGATTTTCTTAAATAATGCCATGGCACGTAATTCGAATGATGCTCTAATTCAGTCAATAATACTTCATCTCCTGATTTTAGATATTTTTGACCATATGTACTTGCAACCAAATTAATTGCTTCTGTTGCTCCTTTTGTAAAAACAATCTCATTTTTATCTTTAGCATTTATAAATTTTTGCACTGATACTCTAGTATTTTCGTACATATTTGTAGCAGCAACAGCTAAATAGTGAACACTCCTACCTACATTTGAGAATTCTTTTGAATAAAAATCATAAATTCTATCAATAACTACTTGAGGTTTTTGTGAAGAATTAGCGCTGTCCAAATACACAAGATCATTATTATGAACTTTGTTATTAAATATTGGAAATTCTTTTTTAATATTATCTATATTCACTCGATAATTCCCATAATTTCTTTAATTAATTTTTTAATTTCTAAGTCAGTAATTTTTTCAACTGCATCCATTATAAAGCCATTTATTAAAAGTTTTTCTGCATCCTTACGTTTTATTCCTCTAGACATTAAATAAAATATTGAATTTTCATCTAAACATCCTGAAGTAGATCCATGTGAACATTTAACGTCATCAGCATAAATTTCTAATTCAGGTTTTGCGTCAAATTCTGCATTTTCAGTAAGCAGGATAGCTTTACTCAATTGATAACCATTTGTTTTTTGTGCTTTTGAATCAACAAAAATTTTACCTTGATAAACTCCTTTTGAATTTTCATTGAGAATAGATTTAATTAATTGATAACTTTTTGTATTTTCCGTCAAGTGATTAACATTTGTTTTAATTTCATGTTGTTGATTACTTTTTAAATTAATTATTCCAGATATAAATGCAGATGAATATTTTTCTTTTAAATTACAAATAATTTCATTTTTTATAAATTTAGATCCAGTTGATAAAATGAAATTTTCAACTAAGCTATTTTGATTTAAATCAATGTTATTATTAAAATATTTAATATTAGAATTTTCTTTACTATCTATTATATAATTTTTTAAAATTGAATCTTTTTCAACTTTAAACTCATGATTAATATTTATAAAATTATTACTTGAATAATCTGTAAAAAAATTAATAAGATTTAACCTACTATTTTCTTCTAAAATAATATCCAATCTTTGATTTATGTTTGTTGAATTAATTTTTTCATCAGTAAAATTATATATTATTACTGATTTATTTAATGAGTAATTTTTTTTTATAACTATTTTTAAGTAATTTGTATTAAATGCACTATTCAAATAAATAAGAGATTGTTTTGTATTTGAAGATTGGTTTTCTGCTGTATTTATAATGTCAATTTTTTTTAAATCTTCATATTTAAAATCTATAATATCAACAATTCCATTAGTTATTACAATTTTATTATGCTCAAATAATTTGTGAGGTAAAACATCTTTAGGAATTATTGATTTTTTTTTTTCGTTGAATAATTCTTTGTTAAAATATTTTAAATCTTTAATGTTGGAAGAAATAATTTTATTTAAATCAGAAAATTTCCAATCTTCTTCTCTCCTATTAGGAAAACCTAAATTAATAAATTTGTCTAAATTTTTTTTTCTTAAATTAATATTTTTTTTTGGTAATTTTAATTTTTTTACAATTTTATCAAAATCATTTTTTATCTGATTTGTCATAATTTTTCATATCCTACTCTTTCAAGTTCTTCAGCTAGCTCCATACAACCTGATTTTGCTATTTTTCCATTCATAAGAACATGGACAAAATCTGGTTTAATATAGTCCAACAATCTTTGATAGTGTGTAATTATTAAAAAAGATCTTTCTTTATCTCTTAATGTGTTAACTCCATTTGCAACAATCTTAAGAGCATCAATATCAAGTCCAGAGTCTGTTTCATCAAGTATTGCCATTTTTGGTTCAATTAATGACATTTGTAATATTTCATTTTTTTTCTTTTCTCCTCCTGAAAAACCAACATTTAGCTGTCTGCTTAAAATTTTTTCATCCATTTTTAATTCTGATGCTTTTTCTTTAACAATTTTTAAGAACTCCAATGCATCTAACTCTTTTTTTCCATTTGATTTTCTAATTGCATTTAATGATGTTTTTAAAAAATTTGAAGTATTTACACCGGGTATTTCCAAAGGATATTGAAAAGCTAAAAATAAACCTTTATGTGCTCTTTCTTCAATCGCTAAATCAAATAAATTCTTATTTTCAAAGCTAACTTTTCCAGAAATATCGTAACCTTTTTTACCCGAAAGTATGTTAGCTAAAGTACTTTTTCCGGAACCGTTGGGACCCATAATTGCATGAACCTCCCCTGGTTTAATCCTCAAAGATAATCCATTTAAAATAGATTTTTTATCTACTTTTGCTGAAAGGTTATCTATATTAAGCATTATCCCACACTTCCTTCCAAGCTTATCCCTACAAGTTTTTGAGCTTCTACAGCAAATTCCATTGGTAATTGCTGCAGAACTTCTTTGCAAAAACCATTTACTATTAAACTTACAGCCTCTTCTTGGTTTAAACCTCTTTGATTACAATAAAAAAGTTGTTCATCACTAATTTTTGAAGTGGTTGCTTCATGTTCAAGATTTGTTAATGAATTTTTATTTTTAATATAAGGTATAGTGTGAGCACCACATTTATTACCAATCAATAAAGAATCGCATTGTGTATAATTTCTTGAATTGTCAGCATTCCTATTTATATCTACTAACCCTCTATAAGTGTTATCAGCAAACCCTGCCGAAATTCCTTTGGAAATTATTTTGCTTTTTGTATTTTTTCCTAAATGGATCATTTTAGTTCCAGTATCGGCTTTTTGATAATTATTAGTTATTGCTATAGAATAAAATTCACCTGATGAGTTATCTCCTTTTAAAATACAACTAGGGTATTTCCAGGTGATTGCAGATCCTGTTTCAACTTGTGTCCAAGATATTTTTGAGTTTTTTCCTTTACATAAACCTCTTTTTGTAACAAAATTATATATCCCACCTTTTCCATCTTTATCTCCTGGATACCAGTTTTGAACTGTTGAATATTTTATCTCTGCATCATCTAAGGCTATAAGCTCAACGTTAGCAGCATGTAACTGATTTTCATCTCTCATCGGAGCTGTACAACCTTCTAAATAACTTACATAGCTTCCTTTATCTGCAATAATTAAAGTTCTTTCAAACTGTCCTGTGTCAGATGCATTAATTCTAAAATAAGTAGATAGTTCCATTGGACATTTTACCCCTTCAGGAATGTAAACAAACGAGCCATCAGTAAAAACTGCAGAATTTAAAGTTGCAAAATAATGATCGTTAATTGGTATAACTGACCCCAAATATTTTTTTACAAGATTTGGGTGTTTTTGTACGGCTTCTCCTATAGAGCAAAAAATAATTCCTTTTTCTGTTAGTTTTTCTTTAAATGTTGTTGCTACAGAAACTGAGTCAAAAACAGCATCAACTGCAATATTATTTAATCTTTTTTGTTCTTGAAGAGGAATTCCTAATTTTTTATATGTTTCTAGCAACTTTGGGTCTAAATCTTCTAGGCTTTTTGGTTTTTCCTTAAAACTTTTAGGAGCAGAATAATAATATAAATCTTGATAATTTATTTTTGGATATTTTGGTTTTTGCCAATCAGGTTCTTTAAGAACTTTTAACCTTTCATAAGCCTTAAGTCTCCATTCAAGTAACCATTTTGGCTCCTTTTTAATGTTTGAAATAAATTTTATTACCTTTTCATTAAGACCTTTGGGAGCTTTAATACTTTCTATATCTGTAGAAAAACCATATTTATATTCTTTTAATTTTTCTAATTCTTTTTCTCTCATTGAATTTTATTTTGGTTAATTTTAGCTAAATCGCTTAATTTTTTTTTTTCAAAAAAAGTATTTATATGCAGTTCTAATTCATCCCACAAATCATGAGTGATACATTTTGTTGATTTTCCATTACATCCTTTTTTTGATTCTTTTGTGCACCCTACTGTTTTTACTTTTTCATCTATAGCTAAAAAAATTTCTGATAATTTTATTTCTTTAGGATCTTTGTTTAATATATATCCACCATTGGTACCTCTTATGCTTTTAACTAAATTATTTTTTTTTAATTTTAAAAAAATTTGTTCTAAATAAAGTAATGAAATACTTTGTCGCAAAGATATATCTCTGAGACTTACAGGTTTTTTTCGTGGAAAATTTGACATATCGGCTAAAGCCATTACCGCATATCTTGTTTTTGTATTTAACTTCATAATCCTTGTTTTATGCGAGTTTTATATATACCCGACTAAAATAGTCAAGTATTGATAAATTAAAAAGACTAGCAAATTGTCTCTCTACTATGATAAACAAAGTTTTTTTGTGAGAATGGTTATCATTAACATTTATGGATAATAAAATTATTGAAATTTTTATACCTGGACCAGTTGGAAGACTTGAAGCAAAATATTTCAAAAGTAAAAAAAATACGGCGCCTATTGCTTTAGTGTTGCAACCTCACCCACAATATGGCGGTACAATGAACAATAAAGTTGTTGTTGAAATTTTTAACACATTTATGGAAAATGATTTTTCAGTATGCAGGGTAAATTTTAGAGGTGTAGGTAGAAGTGATGGAGAATTTGATAACGGTCAGGGTGAGTTAGCAGATGCAGCTGCAGCCCTAGATTGGCTTGAAAGAGAAAATTTAGACAATTCACAATGCTGGGTTTCTGGTTTCTCATTCGGATCATTAATAGCAATGCAATTATTAATGCGGAGACCTGAGATAAATAGATTTATTGCTATTTCACCACAACCAAATGTTTATGATTTTTCATTTTTATCACCATGTCCAACTTCTGGTTTAATGGTATATGGAAAAAAAGATGAGCTTGTACCAATTGAATTTATAAATGATTTAAATAATAGATTAAGTGCACAAAAAGGTATTAAGGTTGATTTTCAAGCGGTAACAGAAGCTAATCATTTCTTTTCTAAAGCAGAAAAAGATTTAGTTAAAACTTTAGATAAATATATTGAAAAAGAAAAAACACTTTTTAGTTAATAATTTTTGGATATAACTCCTCCAGTAGTTGGTTCAGTACATCCAGTAGTTTTTGGAAATGAAATTGGTAGTTTTAAATAAGATCTTATAGCAAGAAACGCAAAAGCCTGGGATTCTACAAAATCACCATCAACTCCAATTTCATCAATCAAAATTATTTTATTTTTAATCTTATTTTCAATACTTTCAATTAAAAATCTATTTTTTCTTCCCCCACCACAAGCATAAATATTATTTTTTAAAATTTTTTTTGATAAAATTTCAGATGTAAATTCTGTTAATGTGGCTGCACCATCTGATAAAGAAAGATCTTTAGCGTACGATAAGTCAAAATCATTTGTATCATAAGATATTTTTTTACTTATATTTTTATAGAAATTATATAATGATCGTTCTAAAACTTTTTTATTTATTCTACCTGATCTAGCTATGTCTCCATTTTCGTCAAAAAAATTATCTGATTTTAATTTAATCCATTTATCAATTAAACAATTTCCTGGTCCGATATCTCTTGCCGTAAAATCTCCATTTTTAAATATTATTGTTTCATTAGCTATACCGCCTATATTTAAAAAAGATTTTTTTGAATTTTCCAATTTTTTATTTATTATTGTGTGAAATATAGGTGCTAATGGCGCACCTTGCCCTCCTTTTTTCAAATCGTTTTGTCTAAAATCATAAACAACAGTAGTTTTTGTAAGTTGTGATAAAAGTTTTCCATCACCTAATTGTTTTGAAATTTTTTGAATAGCATTGTGAAAAACTGTCTGTCCATGAAAGCCTATTAGATCTATATTGTCATTATTTTTAATTAATTTATTTGCTAATTTCCCATTAAATAAAGTAATTTCTTTTTCTATAAGCTTTAGTTCTTTAAATAATAAATTAAGATCTTTAGATGTATTGATTTTATCTCTAATAACGCTTAATTTATTGCGAAGATTATTATCGTATTTCCAATATTCGTTAAAAATAGTCTTATATTCATCTATTCCATTAGATTGAATAATTGAAGCATCAACGCCATCCATTGAAGTCCCGCTCATTAAACCAAGACTAAAATAGCTTTCTTTCATTATTATTTTTTAATTAATTTAAATAAAGTATATTGATTCTACACTTTTTTTTAAAAATATGGAAAATTCGTTCTTAAAAGAATTTAAACAAAGAGAATATTTTAATCAGTGTACTAATTCAGATGAATTAGAACAATTGATGAATAAAAAGAAAATTCGAGCCTATATAGGGTTTGACTGTACTTCTCAAAGCTTACATGTCGGTAGCTTATTACAAATCATGTGTTTACGAATGCTTCAAAAACATGGTCATCAACCTATAGTTTTGTTAGGTGGCGGTACAACTCGAATTGGCGATCCTTCAGGAAAAGAGGAAACTAGAAAAATATTATCTGAAAA
Source organism: uncultured Pelagibacteraceae bacterium (assembly GCA_902611145.1). Lineage (GTDB taxonomy): Bacteria > Pseudomonadota > Alphaproteobacteria > Pelagibacterales > Pelagibacteraceae > Pelagibacter. The sequence goes on along the minus strand of CACLYO010000019.1, from coordinate 2,089 downwards.
AGAAATTGAAAAAAATATAAAAAATATAAAAAAAATTTTTAACGTTTTTTTAAATACAAAAAACACAAAAACAAAACCAATATTTGTTAATAATTACAAATGGCTAGGAAAACTAAATTATATAAAATTTTTAAGAGAAATTGGTAAACATTTTACAATTAATAAAATGTTAAGTTTTGATAGTGTAAAATTAAGACTAGATAGAGAACAATCGTTAAGCTACATGGAGTTTAATTATATGATCTTACAAGCTTATGATTTTCTTGAATTAAACAAAACAAAAAATTGTCTAGTCCAAATTGGTGGTTCTGATCAGTGGGGAAATATTATTAATGGTGTAGAGCTTATTAAAAGACATTCTAACAAACAAGTTTTTGGATTAACAACACCGTTAATTACGCTAGCATCAGGAACAAAAATGGGAAAAACTGAAAAAGGTGCGGTATGGTTAGAAAAAAACCTTTTATCACCATATGACTATTGGCAGTTTTGGAGAAATACAGATGATAGAGATGTTTTAAAATTTCTTAAAATGTTCACAGATCTTGAAATAGAAAAAATTGATGAAATTGAAAATAAAAATATTAATAATTTAAAAATAATTTTAGCAAATGAAGCTACTACAATGCTACACGGTAACGCTGCAGCAAAAAAAGCAGAAGAAACAGCAAAAAATACTTTTGATGAAAAATCGATTGGAGATGACTTACCATCCGTAAAAATAAATAAAGAAGAAATTAAAAAAGGAATTAATATTGTAGATCTGGTTATATCATCAAATCTTTTAAAATCAAAAAGTGAAGTCAGAAGAGCAATAAATAATAGAGGTATTAAAGTAAACAATGAAACTATAGAAAATGATAAAGAAAATATTTCAATAAATAATTTTAATAATGAAAATTACTTAAAGCTATCTCATGGAAAAAAAAATCATATAATAATTAAGATGGCTTAATTTGTTTTTTTTAATTTTTATTAAAGGTTTTTTTTTTTTAATTTTTTCTAAAGTTCTTGTTATAAATCTTGGGGTTAATGTTTTAATAGGATTAACTGTTGTTTTAAGATCTTTAGCAGAACCTTTAATCTTAAAACTTACACCAAAAACACCTTCCCCGGTTTTTTTTCCAACTAAAATATCCCCAAGTACTGGTATAGATCCAACAAATTTATTTATGGTTGTTGCGGGAACTAAAGTTCCTCTTAAACTTATAAGATCATCTCCTTGAATATAACCATCCATTAAAATTGATATGGCAGGGCCAATTGCATAAATTTCATTTATTTCCATTAAATTTTTTTTATTCTGAAAACTCATTTCGAATTCATCAAATCTTACTCCTTCACCTGAAAGTATATCAGCTATACCTTGCAGAGATGCTAGGGTTAATATTTTTGTTAATGCCGGTAATTCTTTTAGTTTAAAATCATAAATTTTTAATTTCGAGTTTGAAATTTTATTTTTTTTTGTTGATGAAAAATCAATTTTCCCCTCTTCAAAACCTTTAATAAATTTATATTTTTTTACAAAAGGTTTAGCAAAGTCAGAATAAAAGGTTGTAACTTTGTTATTATTTTTTGTTTTTATTGATAATGAAAGATTCATATTGTTAGAAAACTTAGAATTTATATCCATATCATAAAGGTCATTATTGCTAATTTTAAATTTGCCATTTAAATTGATTAGGTAATGCTCATCATCGATATAATTTTTATCAAAATTGATTTTAAAAATTCTATTTTTTTTATCAAATAATTTTAATGAATCATCATCGTCACTTTTAAGAATTTCATCGACCACTTTACTTATATCAAATTCTTTCCCTTTTATTGAATATTCTTCTTTATTCTTAGAGATTATTAGGTCATTTTTTTTTTGATGTGAATCAGTATAATTTAATTTAATTTTTTCAAAATTACTTATCTTAAAATTATTTTTTAATTCAAAATTATCAGCAGATATTTCACTATCATTTGTTTCTAAAGATATTTTTTCAATATTAATTGAATTTTTATTGTTTTTTCCTTTAATTTTAATTTTGCCTTTAACATTTTCTTTTTTTAAAAAATTTATTAGATCAATTTTTACTGC
>CACLYO010000018.1 GCA_902611145.1 uncultured Pelagibacteraceae bacterium | reverse complement strand
AAGAAAAGAAAAAGAATTAAAATTAAAATCAGAAGAACAAAATAGAAAAGATATTGATTTAAAAGTAAGAGAAGAAGAACAAAAATCAAAAGAACTTAAAGAACAAAGACGTAAAAACAGAGCATTAAAAGTAATGAAGGAAGAAGAACAAAGGCAAAAAGACCTAGAATATTTAAAAATAAAAGAATGGGAAGAAAAATTTGATATAGAACAAAAAGCAAAAGAAGAAGAAGAAAGAGTAAGAGAAGAAAAATTAAGATTAAAAGAACTACAAAGAGCAAGGCTTGCTGCAGAAGAGGAAAATAAGGTAAAAGAAGAACTATCTTCTAGGTTAAAAACTCTTGATTTAGATAAAACTACAAAAAACTAGCCACTAAAAATAGACCGAGTTTTTACTTATCAATATGAACAAAGAGAACGCAAGTAAACTTTGGAAGATGATACAGGAAGCTGGTGATTATTTACAAGGCCAACTTCCCGATCATCCAAATCATCCTAAAGGAAGAAATCCATATGCACATGTTGCTATATGTGTAAAAAATAAATTTCAAACAAGCTATAAAGATATAGAAGACAAAAAATTAAATGATGTTATAAAATATATTGAATTTTTAAAACAAAATCCTAACTAATTATTGTTTAGGAAAATAATCTTCTAACTTTCCCTCTCTATAAACATCTGCAGTACAACAATGAAGTCCTCCACCAAAAGCATATGCATCTCTTAATTCTACAGGTATCACTTCCATACCTAGTTTATCTAATTGTTCTGCCTGATAAATTTCACTTTTTTCAACACATACTGTTTTAGGATCCAAAACTAAAACATTCATAGATAACCAAACTGATGAATAACATAATGGTGGTGGAGAGTTATGAGCTGGCTGCGCTGAGTCAACTATTTCCCAGCCATTATCTTCAAAAAGTTTTCTCTGTTCTTTCGGTAATTTTCTTTGTGGATTATTAATAATTAATCCTTCTTTAATTGGTGTAAAAGTAGCATCGATATGAATAGGATAAGGATCGCCAGGAAAATTTACGGTATGGACTCTATGATTTTTATAATGTCTTTTGATCCAATCAATACCTTTTAGATTTGTCGTAAAACCATGCTGAACAACTAAATCTTTTCCAAATCTTAAAATATCTGCTGCATCAAATAAAGGTTCTTCCTCTGTTGTTACAAAAAATTTTTTTTCGGTCCATTCAAGTCTTTTTTGAACACCAATCTTTTCTGATAGATAATCTTTTCTATAATCAGAATCTGTTAATCTTGGTTTGGGAGCTGTTTCGTGTCTCATGTTTGGATCAGAACTAAAATAATTTTTTAGTAGAGGTCTGTAGCTCAAATACTCAAACCATCTACATCTATAACTCATTGTTGCTTCTAAAATTTCGTTTCCTACTGTAAGAAGCACATCCCTTGGCGGCATGCACCCAAACATACTTTCAGCTTTCCAATCAGGTGTTGAAATTTCTTGATTAAAATTAATAGGGGTAGGTCTATCTACTCTAATACCTTTTTTTTTTAAAATATTTGCAAAATTATCTAGTAATTCATTAGCTTTATCAACTGTATCTTTTGTTCTCGGTCCATGAGCTCCTTTCATGTCAGAGTCTTCTGGAACCTTAGCGTCTAAAGCTGGTTCTGGAGCGGGTATGCAGCATCCATCTGCTCTACCTATAATTACATGTTTTAATGGATCCCATTCATTCCAACTATTAACAATTATTTTTTCTTTGTTCATATTTTAATTTAAGGCAATAATTCTTTTACTGCTCTTATCTAGAAGACTGTAATAAACAATTGCTAAAAATATTAAAAAACCTCCTATAACGGTTGTGTTTGAAGGAACTTCATTAATTCCAAATAATGGTAACCAAACCCAGAATATTCCACCAATTACCTCAGTTAATGAAAGGAGAGTTAGCTCAGCTGCAGGTATTGCTTTTGAGCCGATTGAATACAAAATTAAACCTAAGCATACTAAAGTCCCATGCACTGCGAAAAGACCTTGATTTAAACTTGTTGAGGTAAAACTGGCTTGCGAATCGATAATAACAAATGTCGATACAATTGCACAAAAAATTCCAGCAAATGAAACTGTTGTAAATTTTGGAGTTTCTTTTCGCCATCTTAATGATACTGAAAAAATAGAAAATCCAATTGATGAAATTATTCCAAACATAAAACCAATTAATGATCCTTTTTCAAAATCGCCCATGGCCATTATTACAATTCCAATTGTTGCAATAACTATTGATAACCAAACATTCGTTGTAATTTTTTCTTTTAAAAATAAAAAACCTAACAATGCAGTAATAAATGGCATCGAAGCAAGACAGAGCAAAGTTACAGCGGCAGTAGTATTTGTAATAGACCATATGAATGTGATCATGGCAATACCCAGACCACTACCACCTATAATTCCTGACAAGCCCATTTTAAAATAATTTTTATAAAATTGAGATCCTTCTTCAAAAAATAAATAAATGTTCAATAAAACGAATATTACTATTCCTCTAGCAAAAAGGTACTGCCATGGAACTAAATTTGGTTGGTCCATGTGTCTTACTACAAGAGGTCCAAATGACCACAAAATTCCAGCTATCAAAACAAATGGTATAGCAATATTTTCGTTTTTTAATTTAAGCATGGGAATTTTTAATCTTAATTTACACTAACTACAATAAAATTATATTCTATTTAAAAAAAAGGCTATTTGTAATTTCTGAGTTATAACATTCAATAAGATCACCTTTTTTAAAATTTCCTTTTCCACTAGGAAATAAACCCCATGCATTAGATTTAGTAAAAGGCTTTATTCTAAAGGACTCTTGACCTTTATAAATTTCAAATTCAGCAATACCTTTTTTAGAAAAAATTAATTTACCTTTAATAAATCTAGTAAATTTTTTTTTTTTATTAAAATTATTTTTAATTTTTGCATTTATTGACTGCTCTTCTTTAAGTCCTAATGAAAAGTATAAAAAAGGTAATACAAAAAATCTAATGCATGCTGCAGAAGAAATTGGATTTCCAGGTAAACCAAAAAAAACTTTATTTTTTAAAAATTTAGCAAACATAATTGGCTTGCCAGGTCTGATGGAAACATCTTTAAAATAATATCTCAGTTTAAATTTTTTTATAATACCTGGTATAAAATCATACTTTCCAGCTGAAACTGCTCCGCTAGTAAGGATAATTTCATTTTTAGATTTTAAATTAGATAAAATTTCTTTTTTAAATTTTAAAGAGTCGTGATCTCTTAATATTTTTTTTTGTTTGAAGCTAATAGGTAAAGAGTTTAAAAATGAATTTATATAATAGCCATTTGAATTTCTTACTTTCCATTTTGGTATTTTTTCATTGTTAGATATTTCATTTCCTGTTGTATAAAAAACTATAGATGGTTTTTTTTTGACTAAAATTTTTTTAATTCCCAAAGTTTTTAAAGCAAGAATATGTTGAGGTTTAATTAATTCACCTCTATTTATTACTTTTTCTCTTTTTTTAAAATCTGAACCTTCAAATCTTATATAGTCATTTTTATTTATCTTACGATCAACAATAATGTAACTGGATTTATTTTTTTTATTATTAAATTTTATTTGCTCAATTGGAATAACTGCATCATATGGTTTTTGTATTATAGCGCCAGTCATAACCTCTATTGCTGAATATTTTGGCACTTTTTTAATCTTTGGATTATCTCCTGCAGCAATTGTTTTTAATATTCTAAATTTTCTTAATTTTTTTTTTGTTAGATTTTTAGTTTCCATTGAGTTTATTGCATAACCATCAAAAGATGAGTTATTTGCGGCGGGATAATTACTGGGAGAATAAACATCTGAAGATGAAACTCTGTTAATTGAATTAATAGATAAAATTATTTCTGAATCGATTTTGATTTTATTTCTTTTAATTTTTAATATTGCTTTTTTATAATCTAACATTTTATTAATATTTTTTTAATATCTTTGATTGTATTATCAGTAATTATTATACTATAGATATTGTTTTCATTAATTAAATTAAATATAAAACAGTAATATTTTATTAAAAGAACTACAAATGGACTTACAAATTTTAGAAATTGCTTCAAATACGGATAATAATAAAAATATCAAGAATCATACACATTATTCGAAATTAAAAAATTCTTTATGCGGTGATGAAATACAAATTAAATTAGTTATGAAAGATGATAAGATAATTGATTTTGGTTACCAAGGAAATTCTTGTGTTTATTGTCAAGCATCAGCTAGTTTACTTTCTAAAATTTCAATCAATAACAGTAAGCATAAGTTAAATGAATTATGTAATGATGTGAAATCGTATTTTAATGGTAATCTTAAAAATATTGAGGATAAATGGATGTCTTTAAAAAAATTATTAAAAAATGAAAATCTTCTTCGAAAAGAATGTATATTGTTACCTTTTAAAGCATTAGAAAAAATGATAAAAAATTAATTTAGTGAATAAATTGAAACAATCTTTTTTAGCTGGCATTTTTTCAATCATTACAATCAGTGTATTGACTGTTTTAACTTACAAAACTGAGTATGGTGTGTTTTTATTAGCATCTTTTGGTTCTTCGATGGTTTTACTATATGGATATCCAGAAAGCCCTTTTGCTCAACCAAAAAATGTTTTTTTTGGACATCTTATAACTTCATTGGTTGGATTATTTTTTCTAAACTTTGTTCCACTTCCTATTTATATAACAATTCCCTTGGCAGTTGGTTTTGGAGTTGGTTTGATGATTTTTTTAAATGTTACTCATCCACCTGCGGGTGGAAATCCAATTATAGTCATTATTGGAAGTGTTTCGTTTGATTACTTATTAAGTCCAGTGATAACAGGTTCAGTAATAATTATTGTTTTTGCAATAATAATTAACCGTTTTATTTTAAAAAAATCATATCCGAGTAAAAAATAATTCATTTGCTTGGACCTCAAAAATAATGTTAGATGCCATATAAAAAATTAATAGTTTAAATTACATAGGAGAATAAATGAAAATATTATGTGTATTATATGATGATCCAAAGGGAGGAATGCCAAAATCATACCCTTTGTCTAGTCTTCCAAAATTAGAGAAATATCCTGACGGTATGACATTGCCTACACCGAAAGGAAGAGACTATACACCTGGTCAACTTTTAGGATGTGTTTCTGGTGAGTTGGGTTTAAGAAAATTTTTAGAAAGCAATGGACATGAATTAATAGTAACTAATAGTAAAGATGGTGATGGGTGTGAAGCAGATAAGCATATTGTTGATGCTGATATAGTTATTTCACAACCATTCTTCCCATATTACCTAACGAAAGAAAGAATTGCGAAAGCCAAAAATTTAAAAATGGCTATCACAGCTGGAATAGGATCGGACCACGTTGATTTACAAGCTGCTATGGATAATAAAATAGATGTTGTTGAAGTAACATTTTGTAATTCAAGATCAGTAGCAGAACATATTGTAATGATGATTGTTTCTATGGTCAGAGATTACCATAACCAGCACAGAATCGTAAATGAGGGTGGCTGGAATATTGCTGATGCGGTTCAAAGATCATATGATGTAGAAGGAATGCATATAGGAACTGTTGCAGCAGGAAGAATTGGTTTAGATGCACTTAGAAAAATGAAGCCTTTTGATGTTCATTTACACTACTTCGATAGACATAAATTGCCTGACAACGTAGAAAAAGAGCTTAACCTAACTTTTCATGAGTCTGTGGAGTCAATGGTAAAAGTTTGTGATGTAGTAACAATTAATTGTCCTCTTCATCCAGAAACTGAAAACTTATTTGATGACGCAATGATAAGTAAAATGAAAAAAGGCGCTTATATCGTAAATACAGCTAGAGGGAAAATTTGTAATAAGGATGCAATTGCAAAAGCTTTAAAAAGTGGTCAGCTTAGTGGATATGCTGGAGATGTATGGTTTCCTCAACCAGCACCAAATGATCACGTGTGGAGAAGTATGCCAAATCATGGTATGACGCCACACACGTCTGGAACATCCTTAACTGCTCAAGCAAGATATGCTGATGGTGTAAGAGAAATCCTAGAATGCTTTTTTGATGGTAAAGAAATCAGAAATCAGTATTTAATTGTAAAAGATGGCCAATTAGCAGGAATGGGTGCTCACTCTTATAGTAAGGGATCAGCAACAGGTGGCTCTGAAGAAGCAGCTAAATATAAGAAAAAATAAAAATTAAAATTAAAAAAAGCGGTTTATACTGTTATAAATCGCTTTTTTTATGAATAAAATAAACTGGAATTTTGACAATACTTACTCAAATTTACCAGAGTCTTTTATTTCTAAAACTTCTCCTAAACCGGTAAAATCTCCAGAACTAGTTATATTTAATTATCATTTAGCCAAAGAATTAAGTTTAGATTTTTCTTTAACAGATAAAAAAGACTTGTCTAAATTATTTTCTGGAAATTTATTGCCCAAAGGTTCTAATACAATAGCACAAGCTTATGCTGGACATCAATTTGGCCATTTTACTATGCTAGGCGATGGAAGAGCAGTTTTGATCGGTGAACATATATCTAAGAATAATGAAAGATTTGACATTCAATTTAAAGGTTCGGGACAAACAGCTTTTTCAAGAAATGGCGATGGAAGAGCTGCATTAGGACCAATGTTAAGAGAATATATAATTAGCGAAGCAATGCATTCACTAAATGTACCAACAACAAGAAGTCTGGCAGTAGTCAAAACTGGTGAAGATGTAGTAAGAGAAAACATATTACAAGGTGCCATACTTACAAGAGTTGCTTCTAGCCATCTAAGAGTTGGAACATTTCAGTATGCAGCTATGAGAAATAAAGAAAGTGAACTAAGAACTTTAATTGATTACACAATAAATCGTCATTATCCAAATATTAAAAAATCTAAAAATAAAGCAATTGATCTATTAAAAGTTTTAATTGAACTTCAAATTGACTTGGTGGTTAATTGGATGCGAGTTGGTTTTATTCACGGCGTCATGAATACAGATAATATGGCTATTTCTGGAGAAACAATTGATTATGGGCCATGTGCTTTTATGGACGCTTACGATCCACAAACAGTATTTAGTTCCATAGATCAATTTGGAAGATATTCTTATTCTAATCAACCAAATATTACAAAATGGAACTTAGCAAGATTTGCTGAATGTTTAATACCTTTAATTGATCCAAATAAAGATAAAGCAATTGAAATTGCGACTGAAACCATAAATAATTTTGACAAAAACTATGAAATTAAATGGATTAATATGATGAGGGATAAACTAGGTTTATTTGGCCAAGATCCAAAAGATCTAGTTTTAATATTAGATCTATTAACTTGGATGCACAAAAATAAAGCTGATTATACCAACACATTTTGCATTTTAATGAATGAAAATGTTCAAAAAAATAAAATTTATGAAGATGAAAATTTTATAATTTGGAAAAAAAGATGGGAAGAAAGATTAAAGTTAAATAATAATAACCCTGAAAAATTTTTAAAATTAATGAGATCAGTTAATCCTTTAATAATTCCAAGAAATCATAAAGTTGAAGAAGCTTTGGAAGCTGCTAATAATAATAATTTATCTCCATTAATAAAATTAATTAAAATTTTAGAAAAACCTTATGATAAACAACAAGAAAACATTGACTATCAATCCCCCGCTCCTTTAGGAAATAAGAAATATCAAACTTTTTGTGGAACTTAATAATAATTTTATAAAACGTAAGGTTCGGGTCTAGCATTATTATCTAAAACTCTTTCGACTGCAAAATCACTAATATCAATTGTTTGGTATGATCCAGTTGTAATTAATTCAGTTAAAGCTCTACCTATTCCTGGGGCTTGCATTAATCCTCTACCAGTAAAACCCGATGCTAAATAAACATTTTCATACTTAGGATGTTTTCCAACTACTGCGTTATTATCTAGCTTATTACAATCATAATATCCTGCCCATCCACCAGTTAATTTTAATTCTTCAAAAGCAGAAATTCTTTGTGCAAGAGCAGGCCAAACTAGTTCTTCAAAATCATTCCATGCTGGCTCCAAATCTTTTGCGTCAAATACAGAATTAGGCGATCCAGCTAAATATTCTTTTCCTTCTGGTCTCCAATATACTCCTGTGGTCAGGTCGCCAGTTAAAGGCATTTCAGGTATATGTTTAGGGCACTTAACTCTAAATACTGTATGTTTTTGTGGGACTACTGGAATGTCATCTAACAATTCTTTTGTCCAACAACCGGCCGCTGAAATAATAGTTTTAGCTTTTATTTCAGAAATATTTTTTACTTCACCTTTAATAAACTCTGCTCCAAGTTCAATTGCTTTACTTTTTAAAGCGCTATGAAACATAAATGGATCAATCCATCCTTCGCTTTTATTATCTGTGAAGGTAGCTGTTTCAATTCCTTCGCTGTTAATATATGGAAATATTTTTGTTAATTCAGAACCTTTAATATTTTTAGTTCCAGCTTCACAAGCTTTATGATTTTCTAATGCTCTATATTGCTCTTCTGCGTGCTCAGGACCGAACATTAATAAATATCCATTTGGAACCATGCTTGCTGTAGGGTTAGGATTTTTATCAGTTTTTAGTAATTCTGGTATTTGATAAATAAATTCTCTCGCAAATTTACCAAGTAAAATATTCTCTTTTTGAAAAAATTGTCTTCTAAAACCACCTAGAGATAATGGAAACGAGGCTTGTTTATAAGTTGGGTCTCTTTCTATAACTTTTACTTTTCTACCTTCTTTAGATAAAAAGTAAGCTGTCGAAGCACCTATTATCCCACCACCAACTATTACAACATCATCCATAATTAATTTAAAATAAATAAACTAGAATTTAGAATTAATGCATAAAGACACCAAAGTAAATAAGGAATCATTAAAATAAAACTTATGTTGTTAACTTTTTTAAATTTAAACATTAAAAAAATAATAAAAAAAATTAAGATTACAAGATTAAACAGTGCAATTAAAATATTATGAAAAACAAAAAAAACAATACTCCAAGTTGTATTAAAAATTAAATGAATTAAATAATAAAAGACCAAATTTACGTCTCTATAATTTTTATGCCATGCTGCCCATATTGCTATGGTCATAAACAAATACAATGTTGTCCAAACAGGAGCAAATATCCAGTCTGGAGGATTAAAACTTGCTTTAGTTAGTGAAGAATACCATGGTTCCTTGTACGTTATTGTCGCTATGCTACCAATAAAAGATGCGGAATATGTAATTAAAGCAAAAATTAAAAAAGATAAAAATTTATTTTTTAACATAATAATATATATATCATTTGATTATGACGGATAAAGTAATTTGGATTACAGGTGCAAGTAGTGGTATTGGAAAAGCTTTAGCTATAAAATTTGCAAATGAAGGCTGGAAAGTTGCAATTTCTGCTAGAAGAGAAAATTTATTAAATGAAATTTCAAAAAGCCACGATGGCATTTTCTCCTATCCTCTTGATGTAACTGATAGCGAAAAGTGTAAATCAGTATTTAATGATATTAAAGAAAAATTTAAAGATATTGATATTTCAGTTTTTAGTACTGGAATACATGATCCAAAATCTGAAAAATCATTAAACTTAGATAAAGTAAGGCAAATAATGGAAGTAAATTTTTTTGGTACAGTAAATTCTATTAACGCTGTTTGTGATTATTATAAAAATAGAAAGTCAGGACAAATTTCAATTGTGTCATCTGTTGCTGGATATAGAGGATTGCCTGCTGCTGGAGCTTATTGTGCTTCAAAATCTGCCTTAACAAGTTTTGCTGAAAGTCTATATTTTGAAATGAAAAGAAAAGATGTAAAAGTAACCCTGATAAGCCCTGGTTTTATTAAAACACCAATGACAGATCAAAATGATTTTCCAATGCCAATGATAAGATCTCCAGAATTTGCCGCTGAACAAATCTATGTAGGGCTAGTTAAAAAAAATGCATTTGAAATTCATTTTCCAAAGAGCTTTACTTTTATAATGAAAATATTGCAAATTCTTCCAAATTGGATTTACTTTAAGATACTAGATAAGGGAATGAAAAAAATTAGCTATTAGAAATTATTCTTTAACAAAAAACACAGTAAGTTCAGCAACTTTAAATCCAAATTTTGTCATTGTGGCTCTATTGATTGCGATTTTTTCATCTTGTTTAAATATCCAGTCGTCAAAAGTAATTTTGATTTCTTTACCTTTAACAGGCACTAATAAAACATACTCAAATTTAAATGCTGGACCATAAGAATATCCTTTAGCTGTACCAACAACATCTTCTGCAGTTCCATCATAGTGATGTTCGTCAATCTTATTAATTTTCCATTGTCGAGTTTGTATCTCACCATCATTCCAGACAAATTTCTCATCAAGAATTAATTGTTTCCCATCCCATTTACCATTTAAATCAGCTGAAAACTGCCTTGTGACTTTTCCAGATCTATTCTGCAAAATTCCCCAGGCTTTTACATTTCCTGATAAATATTCTTCAATAATTAGTCGAGGTTTCTGGTCTATAAAATCAATTGGTTTCATATTATTCATTGAGCAACTAGTTAACAAAATTGAAGTAACTAAAGCAAATATAAATTTCACTCTTTTCATTTATTACACATTGAAAATTGTATTAAATCTATATTTTTAGATTTAAATCCAGCTTCACAGTATGAAAGATAGAATTCCCACATTTTTTTAAATGTTACATCAAAGCCTTGGTTTTTAATTAAATTCCATTTTTTATTAAACTCTTTTCTCCAAATTATCAATGTTTCAGAATAATGATTTGCATATGAATTATATTCATTAAATTTTAAACCATTTGACTCAGCGTGATCGAGTAAACTTTTTTTTGAAGGTAAAAAGCCTCCAGGAAAAATATATTTTTGAATAAAATCTTGTTTAGTTTTGTACCTATCAAACAAACTATCATCAATTGTTATCGCCTGGATGCCTACCTTACCATTTAAAGAAAGATTGTTTTTTATAGTTTTAAAGTAGCTTGCTAAATATTTTTGACCCACAGCTTCTATCATTTCTATTGATGCAATTGAATTATATTTTCCTTTCAAATCTCTATAATCTTTTATTTCTATATTTACTTTTTCATTAAGACCTGCTTTGTGAATTTTTTCTTTGGCATACTCATATTGTTTTTGCGATATTGTAATACAGTCTAACTTCACATTATAATTTTTGCCTAAATACTCTGCAAAACCTCCCCATCCACAACCTATTTCTAAAACTTTGCTATTTTCTTTTGGTTTTAGAAGATTAATTAATTTTTGATATTTGTTGTTTTGAGCTTCATGAAGGTCTTGTTTATCATTATCAAATATTGCACTTGAGTAAGTTAAAGTTTTATCTAACCACAAAGAAAAAAAATCATTTCCTAAATCGTAATGTTTAGAAATATTTTTTTTGCTTCTTTTTTTAGTATTTTTTAAAAAAGTATTTTTAATTAAATTTATAATTGGAAAGTCTAGTACGCCTGAAAATCTATGTATCAATTTTATATTTCTTGCTGTTATCTCAATTAATTCAGATAAATTGTTTGTCTCAAAATCTCCACGCATATATGCTTCTGCCAGACCAATACTGCCTTTATTTACAACATCAAGTGTAAAACCTGGTTTGTTAATCTTAATATTCACTTTTAAAATTTCATTTTCTTTTCCAAATTTATATTTTTCGCCATTAAAATTAGTTAAATAGATTCTGCCGTGTTTTAAATTTTTAAGAGCACTAAAAACTATTTTATCTGAAATGTTGCTTATCATTATTTTTTTTCGATAGTTATATTGTTTTTAATTTTTAATTTTTTCTTAACTAAATTAATTCCTTTAATCCATAATCTTAATGCTTCAAAATGTATCGCGGCAATAATTTTAAAAGTCATTAAAGGGTGCTTTAAATATGAAAAAAACAAGTTTTTTGCAGATAATTCTGACCTTATTCCATCTTGTGATGCATATAAGAGTTTACCTTCTTGGTCCCTTTGATCGATAATTACAGATAATTTATTTCCTGGATTTAGAATTTTAAAAAAATATTCTGATGATAAATCCATAAAAGGCGACACATGAAATTTTTTTGTACAATTATTTTTTATTAATTTTTCATTTGTATCTACTTTAAAAACATATGTATGTTGTTCACCAAATGTATTTTTAACCTCATAAAGAATCGCTATTAAAGATGAATTTTTACTATAGACAAAAAAAATACTTAAAGGATTAAAAACATAACCCAAAATCCTTGGATAACATAAAAGCTTTATTTTAATTTCACTTGTTTCTATCTCGAGTGAATTTAAATTTTTCTCAACCCAAATTTTTAATGAGGAACCATCTCTATCACCATGATCCTTATCAAA
>CACLYO010000017.1 GCA_902611145.1 uncultured Pelagibacteraceae bacterium | reverse complement strand
CAAGAAACAAATGAAATGTAGGCAACGGCGAGTATTACGCCTGGTATCGCATATCCACAAACTGAAAATGTTGTTAGAAAATTTAAAAATTTACTTTTGGTTACTCTATTTCCAAAATTTGATATAAATGCAAATAATATAAGTACACTACTAGCTAATACAACTAATAAAATCGTATTTAAAAATAATTCCATAATTTTAAGATCTGCCAAATGTTTGGGAAAAACTATTGTCCAATACATCATTTGTAAAACTGGAAATAAAAAACTTATAAAAAATACTGTTCCACAGATCAAAAAAGCAGTTAATGCTTTATAACCATTTAATTCTATTAATGACTTTGACTTAAAACCTGCTTTGACCGGTGTGTGATATTGTGCTTTTCTTCTAGATATGTTTTCAAGAATAAACAAACCTAGAATAAATATTAATAAAAAGAATGATAGTCTATTTGCTAACGCCAAATCATCAAAAGATATCCAAGCATTATATATTCCTGTTGTTAGAGTCGAAATTCCAAAAAAAGATACTGAACCAAAATCAGATAATGTTTCCATTGCAACCAATGAAAGTCCAGCAACTATGGCAGGTCTTGCTGAGGGTAGTATAATTTTAAAAAACGATTTTTTCCTTGAAAAACCTAGGTTTTTACCCAGTTCTATCAGGTTTTGCGATTGATGATAAAATGAGGCTCTAGTTAATACATAAACATATCCAAATAAAGAAAATGAAATAGCTATAATTGCTCCCATCATTTCATCGAACTTTGGAATTTTAGAGTTATATTCCCCATCACCAAAGATATTTTTCAAAATAGTATATGCTGTTCCATAATTTTCAAAAAAAGCAGTCAATGAATATGCGTATATATAAGATGGTACTGCAAAAGATAAAATCAGCGCCCATTTAAAAAAGTTAGAACCTGGAAATTTATAAAATGAAACAAGGTAAGCACAGCCTACACCAATAATAAATGTAAAAACTAAAACACCACTTAAAAGTAATGCTGAGCTATAAATATAATCAAATAAAAATGTATCTTTAATAATAACAGAATACTTTCCGGTACTTTCAAAAAAACTTGAAAATACTGTTACTATAGGAATAGCTACAATAGTAGATATTAAAAATGAATTTAAATACCAAATATTAAATTTTTTAAACAACATATTACCCTTATATTGTCATGTGCTTGTAACTCAAAGGGGGTAATACCGATCAATTACAAGCACAATATACTAAGAAAGTTATTCGCTATCTTCAAAAATTTTTAGGATATGTGAAACCTCGTCATTTTTGAGTTCAGACAACTTTCTATTATTTATTTTGAGATTAATTTTTTTACACTCTGAAGCACACGGATCGCATGCTTTAGAAGATTTATTGTAATCTATCTCAAATAAATTCTTTTTGTTTATTAACATCATCAACTTATTATTTCCAACCAGCTGCTAACATTACCTCTAGCGCGTCAGCTTGTTTTTTACCGTAGTTGACAACTTTAGTTTTTAGATCTTGTTTAAAATCTAAACCCATAGCAACAACCAATGGATGAGGGGAAACTCCTGCAATCATTGGATATTCAAAAGTATTGTTAACTATATGTTCTTGAGCTTCGGTGCTTAGTAAGAACTCTACTAATGCAACTGCGTTTGCTTTATTAGGCGCATCTTTTACTAAACCTGCACAACTAATATTCATGTGTGTTCCTCTACCATCCTGGTTAGGAAAAAATGGTTTAACTTTTTTAGCAGCTTCTTGTTGTTCTGCTCCTTTTTTACCAGATAACATTAAAGCTAAGTAGTATGTATTAGCTACTGCAATATCAGCTTCTCCTGCTGCTACTGCCATAATTTGTGCTCTATCGTTACCTTTTGGAGTTCTTGCCATGTTTGAAACAACACCTTCTGCCCACGCTCCTGCAGCTTTTTTTCCATTATTTTTTACTAAGGAAGCTACAAGTGATTGATTATAAATGTTATTTGATTTTCTTATAACAAGTCTACCTTTCCATTTTGGATCTGCTAAACTTTCATAAGTTAAGCCTGATAGCTCTGCACCAGTTACTCTTTCAGGTGCAAAATAAACTATTCTAGCTCTTTTAGCAATTCCTACCCATTGTGTAGTTCTAAAGTTAGCTGGAACAGCTGCTTTGATTGCTGCAGATGTTAATCCTCCTTGAAGCATTCCCTTCGCTTTAAATGCTCCACATCTTCCTGCGTCTGCAGTAATATAAAGATCAGCTTTTGAGTCAGCTCCTTCTTCTATTATCCTTTTTTCTAATGCTTTACTCTTACCAGATACAACATTTACTTTAATTCCTGATTTGGCAGTGAATTTTTCATAAAGTTGAATATCTGAATCGTAGTGACGTGCGCTAAAAACATTGACTTCATTAGCTAACGCGAAACTTGAAATAAAAGTAAAAAGTATTGAAATTATACCTATTCTTTTCATAATATTCCTCTTTCTTATTAAACGTTTTAATTGTATTTTAATGCGATTAGTAATTATTATCAATGAGAATGATTATCAATTGCAATATTGTCGCTACTCTAATTTCTTTGATATTTACAATGTTTTTAGAGCTAAAATTCCCATTCTGAGATTTTACTATATAGAAAATTCCTAAATGCTTGAACCCTAGCAACATTTTTCAATGATTGAGGGTAAACAAAATGAGCTTCAGTAATTGGTCCTTCTATACTAGGTAAAACTTTAACTATATTTGGCTGTTTCACTGTTAAATAATCAGGAAGTGCAGCTAGTCCAACGCCGCTTTGCACAGCAAGAAGTAAACCATAAACACTATTAACTTTCATAATTGTTTTCCTTTTTTTATTATCTTTCATTCCAAGTTTTAATGCCCAATCTGGATTAAAAACAGGTGAAGGTGCGCCTTTGCCAAAGGATATAAATTTATGTTGATTTAAATCACTTACTTTTTTTGGGTATCCGTGTTTTTCTAAATATTTTGGGGATCCGTATATATGATAATTAATATCAATTAATTTTTTTTGAATATAATTTAGTTGTTTTGGTCTTCTAGCCCAAATTCCAATATCTGCTTGCCTTGTACTTAAATCCAGTTCTTTATCATCAAAAATAAGCTCAACCTCTATTTCGGGATTTAATTGCATAAATTCTTGAATTCTTGGAGTTAACCATGTTGTCCCAAAACTAACAAATGTAGTTACTGTTAATTTTCCACTAGGTTTATTTTTTTTGTCACCTAAAGATGTTTCAACTTCTCTTAATTTGGTAATTACTTCATGTGCTGTTTTAAACACATACTCGCCATTTTCGGTCAAAGTTAAACCTCTAGCATGTCTTTCGAATAGCTTAACTTTTAAATCCTCTTCTAAAGATTGAATTTGTCTACTTATCGCTGACTGACTTAAATTAAGATTAACCGTTGCACTTGTAAAACTTCCCGCCTCTGCAACAGCATGAAATATTTTTAATTTATCCCAATCCATTATTTATTTAAGTTAATTATGTATCTTCCAGAAGTTTTACCTTCAAGCATTTTTGAATATTCTTCTAATAACTGCTCTAAACTAATTTCTTTTATAGATTTATCTAAAAGATCAAAATCAACCAACTTTGATGCTTCGTCCCAAAGAAATTCCCTTCTTTTAATTGATACACTAACTGAATCTATTCCCCAAAGTTTTACGCCTCTTATAATGAAAGGCATTACCGTGGTATTAAGCTTTATACTCGAAGCATTTCCACATGCTGCTACAATTCCGTTTGGCTTAACATGTGATAAAATATTTGCTAAAATATTTCCACCAACTGTATCAACTGCTCCATCATATAAACCTTTATCTAAAGGTCTTGCTTCTTTGTCTAAATCACTTGATTTTATTATGTTTTTTGCGCCTATTGATTTTAAATAATCTTCATTAGGTTTTGAAGTCGCTGCTGTTACATTGCAACCCATTTTACTTAACATCATAACCGCAATACTTCCAACACCACCAGAAGCACCAGTAACAACTACATCATTTACCTTCTCACCTAACAACAATACCTCTCTAGTTTGTTTTGTTGTAAAGGCACATTGAATAGCAGTTAACCCTGCAGTTCCCAACATCATCGCTTGTCTTGTGGAAATGTTTTTTGGCTTTTTAACTAAAAAATCTGCGTTAACTTTTG
Source organism: uncultured Pelagibacteraceae bacterium (assembly GCA_902611145.1). GTDB lineage: Bacteria > Pseudomonadota > Alphaproteobacteria > Pelagibacterales > Pelagibacteraceae > Pelagibacter. Next base: position 9,348 of record CACLYO010000017.1, on the reverse strand, counting down.
CGTACTGAGAATATCCACCATAATAAATTTCGCCTACCCTCCAGCCTGTTTGAATTATTTCATCTCCTTCTTTAAATTTATCACTTTTACTTTCAACTACTTTTCCTGAAAAGTCTATTCCAGGAATATGAGGAAATTCTTTTACTAATCTCGCGCCATTTTTTAGAATTAATGCATCTTTAAAATTCAAACTTGAGTAATCAACTTTAACTAAAACATCTCCATGTTTTAAAAAACTTTTGTCTATTTCTTTAATTTCTCTTGAAAATTTTTCACCTTCTTGGTTGAGCAGTATAGCTTTAAATTTTTCTGGCATAACAATTAATGAATATAGTCTAGATTTATTTGCTAATAAATCTTAAATATCTATTTTGACAACTTAAATCTTCTTTAAATTTTCCTAAGTAGTAATTTGTAACAGTTGTAGCTTGTTCTTTTTTAATTCCTCTCATTGTCATACAATGGTGCGTTGAATCTATTGAAACTGCCACACCTTTAGCATTTAACGAATCCATTAATGTATTTGCAATTTGCATTGTTAATCTTTCTTGTGTTTGAAGTCTTTTCGAGAATACTTCTACAACCCTCGCGAGTTTGCTTAATCCAACTACTCTTTCGTTAGGAATGTATGCAACATGAGCTACCCCAATTATTGGTGCCATATGATGTTCACAATGGCTTTGTACTGATATATTTTTTTGAATAACCATGTCATCATAACCCTCAACATCTCCAAAAGTTTTTTCTAAAATTTTTTTTGGATCTTCGTTATATCCTTTAAAATATTCTTTAAATGCTTTAATTACTCTTTTTGGGGTCTCTATTAGACCTTCTCTAGAAGGATCTTCCCCCATCCATTTTAAAATTTTTACAAATGCCTCTTCCGCTTCTTTTTCAGAAATTTGATTTTGCAGATTTTTGTTGTTTTCGTTTTTTACTAATTTCATCGCGATGGTTATATATATAATTACTAATTTTTAAAATATTATTATATTCCTGAATATGTTACAAAATACCACATAATGTTTAAAAAAAGAGAAAATGTCGCCGATATTGAAGAGGGAAACCTTTTATCGCCTAAATTTGATAATGATGGCTTAATTCCGGTTGTTACAACTTGTATAAATACTAAAGAAATTTTAATGCACGGGTACATGAATGTTGAAGCATTAAGACTTACAATAGAAACAAAAGAGGCTCACTATTGGAGCAGATCTAGAAAAGAAATTTGGCACAAAGGAAAAACAAGTGGTTTTGTTCAGAAGGTCAAGGAAATAAGAATTGATGATGACCAAGATTCAATTTGGTTAAGCGTAGACTTAGGAGATGGTGCTAGTTGTCACGTAGGATATAAATCTTGTTTTTATAGATCAATTCCACTTGGAAAAATTGAGAATGGAAGAAATGTTGAAATGAAATTTGAGGAAAAAGAAAAAAAATTTGATCCAGATAAAGTTTATAAAGGTCAACCAAATCCAACAAAAATTTAATGAGTGAAAAACAAAAAAATGTTCTAGGCGAAGATCTAGAAGAATGTTCTCAAGATCCTTTAACAGGTTGGTTTAGAGATGGCTGTTGTAATACAGATGAAAATGATCATGGATTACATACAGTTTGCGTAAAAGTTAATGATGAATTTCTAGAATGGTGTAAGCAAGCAGGTAATGATTTGATCACTCCTCACCCAGAATTTGGTTTTCCCGGATTAAAGAATGGAGACAATTGGTGTGTATGTGCAGGATGGGTAGCTAGGGCAATCGAAGCTGGTAAAGGATGTTCAGTTTATTTAAAAAAAACTCACGAAAACACTCTTAAAATTGTTCCTATAGAAAAATTAAAAAAATTAGCTATAGACCTTTCTTAACTACATATTGCCATATTTAGGACCACCTCCACCTTCAGGAGTAACCCAATTAATATTTTGTGAAGGTTCTTTAATATCACAAGTTTTGCAATGAATACAATTTTGGGAATTTATTACAAACTTTTTTAAATTATTTTCTGTCTGAATTTCATAAACTCCTACGGGACAATATCTTTGTGCAGGTTCATCAAATTTTTCAAGTGTATAACTTATAGGAAGATTGTGATCTTTGAGTTTTAGATGTACTGGTTGATTATCAGCATGATTGGTTCCAGTAAGATATACAGAGCTAGTTTTATCAAAAGTAATTATGTTGTCTGGCTTTGGATATTCTATTTTAGGCATTTCATTTGCAGGTTTTAAAGATTCATGGTCAGCGTGTTTATGTTTAAGGGTAAATGGTAATTTTCCTCTAAATAAAATTTGATCTATACCTGTAAAAATTATTCCTAAAATTAAACCCCAGCTAAAACTTGGTTTAACATTTCTAGCTGCATGTAGCTCTTTGTAGACCCAGCTTTTTTTAAATTTATCTTCATAAGAAGATAAATCTTTATTTTCTTTTAAATTTTCAATAATTGTTTCAGCTGCAATCATTCCACTTTTCATAGCTGTATGAGAGCCTTTAATTTTTGGCATATTTAATGTGCCTGCATCACAACCCACTAATAATGCACCCGGCATAAACATTTGAGGTAAACTTTGAAGACCTCCTTCGATAAGAGCTCGAGCTCCATAAGAAATTCTTTTACCCCCTTCAATTATTTTTTTTATTGCTGGATGAGTTTTGAATCTTTGAAATTCATCAAAAGGTGATAGATGTGGGTTTTGATAATCTAAACCAATTACATAACCTAAAAAAACCTGCTTATTTTCTGCATGATAAACAAAGCTTCCTCCATAAGTATTCTTATCTAACGGCCATCCAGCCGTATGCATTACCAAACCTTCTTCATGTTTTTCTTCATTAATTTCCCATATTTCTTTAAAACCTATTCCATATTGCTGAGGATCTTTTCCTTTGTTTAATTCAAATTTATTAATCAATTGCTTTCCTAAATGCCCTCTACAACCTTCTGCAAAAACAGTTATTTTTGCATGTAATTCCATACCTGGTTCAAAGCTATCTTTCTTATTTCCTTCTTTATCGAGACCCATATCTTGCGTAGCAACTCCTTTGACTGAACCACCTTCGTTATATAAAATTTCACTTGCAGGAAAACCAGGAAATATTTCCACACCCAGAGCCTCGGCTTGTTCTGCTAACCATCTACATAAATTTGCAAGACTAATGATATAATTATTTTTGTTATGTTGAACTTTTGGCAACAACCAAGTAGGCCAACTTAAAGATTTTGTTTTTCCTAAAAATAAAAACTTTTCTTTTGAAACTTTTGTTTTTATTGGTGAATTTAACTCTTTCCAGTTAGGAATTAATTCATCTAGTGCCCTTGTTTCAAAAACATTTCCTGACAAAATATGAGCACCAATTTCAGAAGCTTTTTCTAAAAGACAAACATTTAAATCTGAATTAAGTTGTTTTAATTTTATTGCAGTTGCAAGTCCCGATGGTCCGCCACCAACAATAACAACATCGTATTCCATTACTTCTCTGGACATAATGTTAATTTTTATAGTATTTGTTATTTTTGTATAGTGTTTAATTTGTTCAATTCTTCTAAGAATTTTGGAAGCGCTTCAAAAAGATCTGCTTCTAAACCGTAATCTGCGACACTAAAAATTGGTGCTTCACCATCTTTATTTATTGCTACTATAATTTTACTTTCTTTCATTCCAGCTAAATGTTGAATTGCACCAGAAATTCCAACAGCTATATATAAATCAGGCACTACAACTTTTCCTGTTTGTCCAACTTGATGATCGTTTGTTATATAACCTGCATCTACTGCAGCTCTAGATGCACCTATTGCTGCATTTAGTTTGTCCGCAATTGCTGTAATTAATTTAAAATTATCCCCACTTTGCATTCCTCTTCCACCTGAAATTACAATCCTAGCAGTACCAAGTTCAGGTCTATCAGATTTAACTTCTTCTCTTTTTATAAACTTAGTTGATGAAAATGATTCTCCACTATCACCTTTAACTATTTCAGCAGAACCTCCAGATGTTGCCGCAGGATCAAAAGAAGTAGGTCTAATAGTTATACATTTTTTTTTATCAGTGCTTTTTACTGTGGCAAATGCATTACCAGCATAAATAGGTCTTAAAAAGGTATCGGGTGCAACCACTTTAATTATATCGCTTACTTGTGAAGTATCTAGTAGTGCTGCAACTCTTGGCATTAAGTTTTTTCCAAATGTATTAGCAGAACAAACAATATGGGAATAATTTTCAGCATGCTTTGTAATTACTGAAGTAAAATTTTCTGGTAAATAATTTTCGTAAATTTCATTGTCAATATGAATAACTTTTTTTACATTTGGTATTTCTGAAATTGATTTAACAACTGCTTCTGCTTTATTTCCAATAACAATTACATGTAAATCTTGATCGATTTCTGAAGCAGCAGTTATAGCATTTAAAGTGAATGGTTTAACTTCTTTGTTGTTGTGTTCTGCTATTAATAAGACTGACATTATATTACCTTTGCTTCATTTTTTAGTTTTTGAACTAACTCAGCAACACTGGCTACTTTTATTCCTGCTTTTCTTTTTGGTGGTTCTTCAACTTTGATTTGCTCAATTCTTGGTTTTGTATCTACGCCCAAATCTGAAGCATTTATTTGTTCTAGTGGTTTTTTCTTTGCTTTCATAATGTTTGGTAATGAAGCATATCTAGGTTCATTTAACCTTAAATCACATGTAACTATAGATGGTGTGTTAACTTCTATTACCTCTAAACCTTCATCCACTTCTCTTGTAACTTCCAAAGATTTATCTTTAACTTCAATCTTTGATGCAAATGTTGCCTGTGGCCAATTTAAAAGTGCAGCAAGCATCTGACCTGTTTGATTACAATCATCATCAATTGCTTGTTTTCCCATAAACACTAAATCTGGTTTTTCTTTTTCTACAATTTTTTGCAAAATTTTTGAAACAGCTAATGGTTCAATTATTCCATCAGCTTTAACTAAAATACCTCTGTCTGCCCCTACCGCTAAAGCTTTTCTTACAGTTTCTTGAGATTTTTCCTCACCAACTGTAACTGCAACAATTTCTTTTGCTTTGCCGGATTCTTTAATTTTAACTGCTTCTTCAATAGCGTTATCATCAGGTGGATTGGTTGACATTTTTACATTATCAGTAACTACACCAGTTCCATCTTCTTTAACTCTAACTTGAACGTTGTAATCAATAACTCTTTTAACTGCGACTAATATTTTCATTATGCTCTTAATAATTTATTTTCTGGATCGTAAGGACTTTCATCTAGAATTGTAGCGTCGTGCATTTTTCCTAAAATATCAATTTTTAATTTTTGTCCTGTTGTCGCAATCTCAGGTTTAACCATTCCAATTGCTATTGATTTATTTAACCTAAAACCAAAATCTCCTCCTGTTGCTCTTCCAACTACTTCTTTATCTTTGTAAATTGGATTGTTTCCTAATACATCTGCATCATTAACATTATGAATTTCCATTGTTACTAATTTATTTTGGAAACCTTTTTCCCTCCATTTATTAAGTGCTTCTAAACCTATAAAATTTCCCTTATTTGGATGAATAAATCTGTCCAAACCTGACTCATAAGGTGAGTATTCTATTGATAATTCAGTACCAACAAGTTTGTAAGATTTCTCAACTCTTAAACTATTCATTGCTCTAATTCCAAATGGTTTTAAACCAAGATTCTTTCCATGTTCCATTAATTTATCAAAAATATGATTTTGATACTCAAGAGGATGATGAAGTTCCCATCCAAGTTCTCCTACAAAGTTAACTCTAATAGCGGTACAAGGTGCGTACCCAATATCAACTTTTTTAGAACTTAACCATTTAAAATTTTCATTAGAAAAATCATCTTTGGAAACTTTTTGCATTAATTCTCTAGCTTTTGGACCAGCTATAACCAAAACTCCAACTGAATTAGTTATGTTTTCAAATTGGACAGAACCATCTTTTGGCATCCATTTTTGTATCCAGTCATGATCTAATCTTTGAAAAGCTCCTGCTGAAACTAAATAATAACTATCTTCTGCTTCTTTCATTATTGTAAACTCTGAATGAACGCCACCTTTTGTATTAAGAGCATGGCATAAATTAACTCTACCAATTTTTTTTGGAAGCTTGTTTGCTACTAGATAGTCTAAAAATTCTTCTGCTTTTGGTCCTTTAATTCTACATTTTGCAAATGCAGTCATATCCAAAAGACCAACATTATCTTTCACATTCTGACATTCTTTTTTAATAGCTTCAAACCATTTTGATCTTCTAAATGACCAATCATCTTTTTGTTCCATGCCATCAGTTGCAAAAAAATTAGCTCTTTCCCAACCAAATTTTTGTCCAAATACAGCTCCTAATTTTTTAAGTCTGTCATAACAAGGTGCTTGCCTTAATGGTCTAGCTGCTTCTCTTTCTTCATCTGGATAATGAATAATAAAAACATTTCTATAAGCTTCCTCATTTTTTTCTTTTAGATATGCTTTAGAACAATAATCACCATATCTTCTTGGTTCAACTCCAAGCATATCTACAGTTGGTTCCCCATCTATAATCCATTCTGCTAATTGCCAGCCAGCACCACCTGCTGCTGTAATTCCAAAACTATGACCTTCGTTTATCCAAAAATTTTTTAAACCCCAAGCAGGTCCAACTATTGGATTACCATCCGGTGTATAACATATGGCGCCATTATAAACTTTTTTAACACCTACTTCTCCAAAAGCAGGTACACGATGAATAGCACCTTCAATATGAGGAGCTAATCTATCTAGGTCTTCTTGAAATAATTCGTATTCTGAATCTTTTGATGGTCCATCAACATAACAACAAGGTGCACCATCTTCATAAGGTCCTAATATTAAACCTCCAGCTTCTTCTCTCATATACCAACGGCTATCACTATCTCTAAGAACTCCCATTTCAGGAAGACCTTCTTTTTTTCTTTTTTGAATTTCAGGATGTGGTTCAGTTACTATGTATTGATGTTCAACAGGTATTACTGGTATATCAATACCAACCATCTTGCCTGTTTGTCTTGCAAAGTTTCCTGAACAGGAAACAACATGTTCACATTCTATTGTTCCTTTATCTGTTTCAACTACCCATCCATCTTTTGTTTGTTTAATTCCTACTACCGTTGTATTTCTATAAATTTCTGCTCCTCTATTTCTTGCGCCTGTTGCAAGTGCTTGAGTTAAATCTGCTGGCTGAATATATCCATCTTCTGGATGTTGAATTGCACCGATTAAATCTTTAGTATTACATAATGGCCATATTTCTTTTACTTGATCTGGAGTTAAAAATTTGTAGTTAACACCAATAGTCTGAGCTACACCTGCATATTGATGATATTCATCCATTCTGTCTTTAGTGCTTGCCAACCTAATGTTAGACACAACACTAAAACCAACATTTTTTCCTGTTTCTTTTTCTAAAGTTTTATAAAAATTAACTGCATACTGATGAAGTTGTCCTACAGAATAACTCATGTTGAAAAGAGGAAGTAGTCCTGCGGCATGCCAAGTAGATCCTGATGTTAGTTCTTTTCTTTCAACCAAAACTACATCTGACCAACCTTTTTTTGCCAGATGATAAAGCATACTAACTCCAACTACTCCACCACCAACAACAACTACTTTTGCTTTACTTTTCATCTGGAGGATTTCTACTAAATTTTTAATCTTTGCGAAACAAAATTATATACTAAATAGAAGAGCCTAAAGATATTGGCTGAGAAACGATGGTAGTAAGCCAACAACCTTTTAACGGGCCATCTTTAACATATTTTTCTACTATCCATTTAAATTTATAATATCTTTTTTTATCATCAAGCACGGTTACTTCGAAAGATGCCATATTTTCAGATACATATATTTGCTCCACCTTATGCTCAATATGATTTAAAAGCATTGAATAAGAATCTCCCTTTAGCATATCCTTAAAATTTTCAAGAGGCCCTGTTGCATTTTTATTTTTGGGGTGTGCAAATTCCCATGTTTGTTCAATCCCAACATCCTTATATGGTTCATCATTAGTTTTTAAACCTCTCAATTGAATTTTAACAACTTGAATAGGTTCGATTCCGTTATTAGGCTTTACTAAATCTGCCACTGATTTCGAAAAGATGAAAAAAGTAAGTAAGGAGCTTAATATAATAAACTTAATTATTAAATTTTTTGATAAATACATTTTATAAAAATAAATATATCATATTTAAATAAAAATTAACTTTACAATAAGGACGCAAATGAAAATAGGGTTTATTGGGTTAGGTAATGTTGGGGGAAAGTTGGCTGGAAGTTTACTAAGAAACAATTTTGAACTTACAGTTTTAGATTTAGACAGCAAGCTAATGAAAAAATTTGAAAAAAAAGGTGCTTCTATAGCAAATACTCCAAAAGAACTTGCAAAAAATGTAGATTTAATAATCACTTGCCTTCCTTCGCCAAAGATTTGTGCTGATGTAATGGAGTCACCAGAAGGAATTATAGAAGGTATTAGTAAAAATAAAATTTGGTTAGAGATGAGCACTACCGATGAATCAGAAGTCAAAAGGCTTGGTGAATTAATAACAAAAAAAGGTGGAATACCTTTAGATAGTCCAGTTAGTGGAGGATGTCATAGAGCTGCAACAGGAAATATAGCAATCTTTGTGGGTGGAGATAGAACAGCTTTTGAAAAAATATTACCAGCCTTAACATGTATGGGTAGAAAAATACTTCATACAGGAGACTTGGGTACTGCATCAATATTAAAAGTTATAACCAACTATCTTGCGTCAGTTCATTTAGCAGCTTTGGGTGAAGCTTGGACTGTGGCAAAAAAATCAAATTTAGATCTTAATAAAACATTTAAAGGTATAGCTGTTTCTTCAGGTAATTCATTCGTGCATGAAACTGAAAGCCAAGTAATTTTAAATGGTTCATACAATATAAATTTTACTATGGATCTAGTTAAAAAAGATATGAATCTTTTTAATGAGCTTTCAAAAAAATTAAAAACACCTCTAGAAATATCTCCATTTGTTTTGGATATATTTAATGATGCTCAAAAAAAATATGGTTCAAGAGCTTGGTCTTCAATGGTTGTTAAAAGACTTGAAGACAAATTTAATTTAGATTTCAGAGCACCTGGTTTCCCAAATGAACTAATAGATGATGAAAAAGAAGAAAAAGGTTATGAAATCTAATTAATGTGATAATAAATAATTATGCTTGATAAAAGAAAATTCTATATAAATGGAAATTGGATAAACCCTTCTAAACCAAATGACTTTAAAGTTATAAATCCATCAAATGAAGAACCATTTGCTACTATATCTCTTGGATTTAAAGAAGATTTAGATGATGCTGTTAAATCA
>CACLYO010000016.1 GCA_902611145.1 uncultured Pelagibacteraceae bacterium | reverse complement strand
TAAATTTAAATTTATTTTCAAAATCTGGCACGTAATTTTTTATTAATTTTTTCTTTAAATTAAAGGTAGCCTCATTTAAATTTATCTTCGATTTTATATTTAAATCTGAAATTTTATATTTTTTATTTATTTTAAAGCTAAAATCATTTTCTGAAGATAATATTATTTTATCAAAATTTTTATTTTTCAGAATTAAAGAAATGATTTCATTTGGTATAATATCTTTTGAATTTTTTAAATTTCCTTTAATTACATAAAAATTATTATTTTTTTTTAAGGATATGCTCTCACTTGAAATTTTTAAATTAAAATAACTTAAACTAAGATTTTTTAAGTTTAGATTTTTGTCATAATAATTAAAATTTAAATTTAAATCTTTAATTTCGTTTTTATTTAATAATTTTAAATATAGATTATCAATTTTTCCTGATATTTTGAAATCATCTTTAATATTACCTTTTTTGTCAAAATTAATTTTGGCTTCTATAAATATTTTTCCCTCATTTATTGCTTTATCTAAGATATATAATTGTGGAGTATCTTTATTTAATCGTAATAATTTAACTATATTTTTAATATTATTATTTTTTGTTTCTAAATATAAAGTTTTGATACCAAATTCTTTTTTAAAAAAGGAAACAATATTATAACTAGTTGAAATTTTTTTTAATTCAATTTTCTTTTCTTCAAAAATTATTTTAGGATTGTTTGACTCAAGACTTATTAATAACTTAAAAGGATTTAATAATAATTTTATTTCTGTAAAGTTAATATTCAACTTTGGATAATTTTTTTCTAGTTGTTTTGAAATGTTATTATTAAATCTATCGGTTTTAATTCCAAAATTACTTAAATAAAATACAGAAAATAAAACAACAATTAGAATGAATGATATTAAATATATAATTTTTTTAAACATTTATTTAAATAAAGAGCTTTCTAAAAAATCATCAATATCTCCATCTAAAACTTTATCTGGAGCAGAGCTTTCAAAGTTAGTTCTATTATCTTTTACTAGCCTATAGGGATGTAATATGTAAGATCTTATTTGGTGACCCCATCCAATATCTGTTTTTGAACTTTCAAAATTTTTTGCTTCTTTTTCTTTTTTTTTCATTTCAAAATCATACAGTCTTGCTTTAAGCATTTTCATACATGTCTCTTTGTTTTTATGTTGAGATCTTTCGTTTTGACATTGTACTACTATTTTTGTTGGTAAATGAGTAATTCTTACTGCGCTATCTGTTGTATTAACATGTTGTCCACCAGCACCACTTGATCTATATGTGTCTATTCTTATATCTTTGTCCTTTATATCAATTTCAATACTTTCATCAATTATAGGATATACCCAGACACTTGCAAAACTAGTGTGCCTCCTTGCGCCCGAATCAAATGGTGAAACTCTTACAAGTCTATGAATTCCCGATTCTGACTTCAGCCAACCATACAAATAATCACCTTCTATTTTAAATGTTGTTGATTTTATTCCAGCTTCATCACCTTTATGTTCGCTTATTAAATTTGTCTTGTAGTTTTTGCTTTGCGCCCACTTTAGATACATTCTTTTCAACATTTCTGCCCAGTCTTGGCTTTCAGTACCCCCTGCTCCTGCGTGTATTTCTATATAGCAATCTAAAACATCACTTTCGTTAGAAAGAAAACATTTAATTTCATTTTTTTTTGTTTTAATTTTTAAATTAATTATATTTAGAAGTGTTTCGGCAACCATAACTTTATTATTTTCTTCTGTAGCCAAATCATATATGTCAGATAAATCTTTTATTTCTCGAACAGAGTTTTCATACGATTTTACCAAATCTTCATGAAATTTTTTTTCTTTAATTATTTTTTGGGCTAAGATTTTATTTTCCCAAAAATTTGGTTCTAATATTTTTTTATTATTTTTTTTTAATATTGAATAAATATTGTTTTTCTCAAAGATACTCCTGTATTCTTTGAGTTATTTTTTGAATCTCTAATTTATTATTTAAAAATTCATTATCCATTAGTAAAACCTTAATATATTATTGTTTTTTAATATATTATTATTTTTTAAATTAAAAACATTTTTTTGTTCAATTTTATCTTTTTTATAAGCTTCGATTATTGTTTTTTTAGTACCAAATGACGCTTTTTTTCCTGTTTTAGGATCAATAACCATCATAGTAATTTTATCAGCAACTTTAAATGGTCTGGCATCTTTTTTTTGTACTGCTATCTTTACAAATTCTTTAAATATTGGCATAGCTGTTTTTGCTCCTGTTTCTTTTTTACCTAAAGTTTGAGGTTCATCAAATCCAACATAAACTCCTATAACTAGTTTAGATGTAAATCCTATAAACCAAGTATCTGTATTTTTATTCGTTGTTCCAGTTTTTCCAGCTAAATCTAATTTTAAATCTTTTAGTCCTCTTCCAGTACCTCTTTGTACTGCGCCTTCTAGCAACGAAGTCATTTGATATGCAGTTTCGGAAGAAAAAATCTGTTCAAAGTTATCAACTATTTCAGGATATTCTTTACTCAAATGAGAAATTTCATCACATTTATTGCATTTTCTATTTTCAGTATTTAAAATTGTATTTCCCTCACTATCTTGGATTCTGTCAATTAAAAGTGGTGTCACAAGTTTTCCTCCATTCAAAAAAGATGAATATGCAGAACTTAATTTTAAAAGAGTTGTTTCTGCAGATCCTAGAGAAATAGATAATAGTTCATTTGGATTTTCATAAATTTTTAGTTTTTTTGAAAAACTAACTATTTTTTTTAAACCTAAGTCTTGAGCTATTCTCACAGTCATTAAATTTCTAGATTTTTCAAGACCAGTTCTTAAAGTCGAAAGACCATAAAATTTTTTTCCATAATTTTCTGGTTTCCATAATTTTAAATCTGTTCCTTGCTCCAATACTAAAGGTGCATCTAAAATTAAAGTCGATGGTGAGTAATTATTTTCTAAAGCAAGAGCATAAATAAAAGGTTTAAAAGCTGATCCTGGTTGTCTTAAAGCTTGAGTTGCTCTATTAAATTCACTTTGGCGAAAACTAAAACCACCACTCATTGCCAAAACTCTTCCTGTATAAGGATCCATTACAACTATTGCACCATTAACTTTTGGCAATTGTTTTAAACTAAAAATACCTTCATTAATTTTTTTAACAAAAATTATATCTCCACTTTTTAATAATTCATTCGGTTCTTTTTTTGTCCATGAAATATCTTTGTATTTTATAATTCCTTTTTCTTTTTTTTTTGTTTCTATTTCAATTGTGAACTGTTTTATTTTTTTTACTATAGCTAGTTCCCAATTAATTGAATTTTCTAAATTGTATTTACTTAAATCTTTAAACCAGTTTTTATTATACTTTTTATTAGCTAAAGGGCCACGCCATCCTTTTCTTTTGTCATATTTTATTAATCCTTTTCTTAATGTATTTGTAGCTATTGATTGTAAATTTAAATCTAAAGGCGTCTTTATATTTAAACCATCCTTATAAACTTTATCAAAACCAAACTTATCTAATATATTTTTACGAATATCTTCCACATAATATCTGGCATCCTCTAAATATATTTTTTTTCTTTTTTTTAAAACTATATCTTCTTTTAAATATAAATTATATTTTGCTTTATTTATAAAATTATTTTCTAAAAGATTTTTTAAAACTAAATTTCTTCTAAACTTAGCAAGTTTTTTATTTTTATAGGGATTATATCTACTTGGTGCTTTCGGCAATGCTGCAAGTAAAGCAGACTCGACATAAGTTAGTTCTGTAATAGGTTTATCAAAATATTCTAAACTAGCAGCGGCAACACCATATGTTCCTTCTCCCAAATATATTTGGTTCAAATATAACTCTAAAATTCTTTCTTTTGATAAGACTCTTTCAATTCTAAAAGCTAAAATCGCTTCTTTTATTTTACGGTTTAAACTTACTTCATTACTTAACAAAAAATTCTTTGCAACTTGCTGGGTTATTGTTGAAGCACCTTCTAGCCTTTTTGACATAAAAATATTTGATATGTTATTTATTGTTGCTCTGACTACACCTTTTGCATCAACACCTGGATGAGAAAAAAAATTTTTGTCCTCTGCTGATAAAAAAGAGTTAATTATTCTATTAGGGATTGCACTGTATGGAACAAATATTCTTTTTTCAGATGAGAAGTCGTTAACCAGCTCTCCATCACCTGAATAAACTTTACTAGAAACTGGAGCTTTGTAATTTTTCAAAAACTTATAATCAGGCAAATTATTAGAAAATACCCATAAAATTGATATTACGGTTATAAAAGATATCAAAAATCCTGCTGTTACTATTACGAGAATCTTTTTTATTATTTTGTTCATTTTAGTTTATTTATTTTATAAATTTGTTAATGTTAAGGCATCAGAATTTATTAGGAATAAAACTAATTATAAAATGAAATATTTAATCAAAAAATTATGGAAAAGAATTTATACATTGATGCTTCGCATCCAAATGAAACTAGGGTTGTACTTAAATCAAATGGTAATATTGAAGATTACGAATACGAGAGTATAAAAAACACCTTAATAAAAAATAATATCTATCTTGGAAAAGTAAGTAGAGTAGAACCTTCCCTCCAAGCTGCTTTTATAGATTTTGGAAGAGAACGACATGGATTTTTATCATTTAATGATATCCAGTCAGATTATTATCAAATTCCTCAAACTGATTTAGAAAAAATTAAATTAGAAGAAGAAAAAGCTAGAGAAGAACTATTAAAAGAAAGTGAAAAAGAGGAAGAAAAAAATATAATTGAAAACAATGAAAATTTAAATGATCCTGTTGAAAAAAATACAGAACAAAATCATAGCAATGACAAAATATTAATTGAAAAAAAATATCCAATAAAAAGATATAAAATACAAGAAGTCATAAAACCTAACCAAGTAATACTTGTTCAAGTGTTAAAAGATGAAAGAGGTTTAAAAGGAGCTGCGCTAAGTACATTTATATCAATAGCAGGAAAATATATTGTATTAATGCCAAACACACCCAAAGGAGGTGGTATTTCTAGAAAAATATTTAATCCAGCAGAGAGAAAAAAAATTAGAAATATATTAAATCAAATTATTATCCCAAAAGAAATGGGAATTATAGTAAGAACTGCAGGTTCAAATAAAACTAAAAATGAAATTGAAAGAGATTTACAAAATTTAATAAAAATTTGGGAATCAATAAAAGAAAATGCTTTGAATTCTATAGCTCCAGCCTTAATCCATAAAGAAAGTGAAATTATAAAAAGAACTTTAAGAGACATGTATGATGAGGATACACAAAATATTATAGTTGAAGGTAATGATGGTTATCAGAAAACAAAAAATTTTATGAAAATGATTATGCCTAGTCATCTAAAAAAGGTTAAGAAATATAGGGATAAAATTCCATTATTTATAAAAGAAAAAATTGAAAATAAATTAAGTGAAATATTTGATACACAAGTTAAACTTAGTTCAGGTGGATATTTAGTAATAAACCCTACAGAAGCCTTAGTATCAATAGATGTCAACTCTGGAAAATCTATTAGACAAAAAAATGTTGAAAGTACAGCAATAGCTACAAATTTAGAAGCAGCAGAAGAGATTGCAAGACAGATTAAAATTAGAGATCTTTCTGGTCTGATAATTATCGACTTTATAGATATGATAAATTATGGAAATAGAAGAGTCGTTGAACGAAAACTTAAAGAAAAATGTAGAAATGACAGAGCAAGAATTCAAATAGGTAGAATAAGTAGTTTTGGATTACTTGAAATGTCAAGACAGAGATTAAGAGAAAGTTCTGTAAAATGGAAAATTTCTTTAACAAATGAAACTTTTGCTTTGAAAATCCTTAAACTTTTAGAAATAAATAGCGCAGAATATAAGGCAAAAATTATAGATGTAAATGTGTGTGAACAAATAAATGAATATTTAATAAAAAACCTATCTGAAAATATAAAATATATTGAAAAAAAAAATAAAATTAAAATAAATTTAAAAATTAATAATTCGCTAATTATTCCTGACTACGAAATAATATTTAAAAATAAGAGTAAAAAAATAATAAATACTATTCAAGAAATATCAAAATTAGAATATATAAAAGAAGAAGCTAATAACATAGTAAATATTAAACTAAAAAAAGATAAAAATATTTTTAAAAAAAATAACTTTAAGAAAAAAAACTTTTATAAGAAAAAATATTATAAAAAAATTACTAAATAATTCCTTTATTTGGACTTGAAGCTTTTCCATATATAGTCTTTTCAATTCTTCCCGACAAATATGAATTACGACCTGCTATAACAGCATATTTCATAGCTTCTGCCATTTTAAAAGGATTTTTTGCTTTAGCAATAGCTGTATTAACTAATACTCCATCACAGCCTAACTCCATTGCAATTGTTGCATCAGAAGCTTGACCTAAACCTGCATCAATTATTAATGGCAATTTGGTTTGTGACCTTATAATTTGAATATTAATTTTATTTTGAATTCCTAGACCAGAACCTATAGGGGCAGCTAAAGGCATTATAGAAACTGCACCAGCATTTTCTAAACGCTTAGCCATTAGAGGATCATCAGAACAATATACCATCACTTTAAATCCTTCTTTAGATAATATTTCAGTTGATTTAAGAGTTTCTAACATATCCGGAAATAAAGTTTTTTTATCTCCTAAAACTTCTAATTTAACTAATCTCCAACCTCCAATTTCTCTAGCCAATCTTAATGTTCTTAAAGCTTCCAAGGATGTAAAACATCCGGCTGTATTAGGCAAATAAGTTATTTTTTTTGGATCTATGAAATCCATCAATAAAGGTTTTTTTTTATTAGAAATATTTACTCTTCTAACAGCAACAGTTACAATTTCCGCACCTGAATGTTCAATAGCTTTAGCACATTCATTAAAATTTTTATATTTACCTGTGCCTACAATTAATCTTGATTTATATTTTTTGTTTGAAATAGTTAAATTATCTTTCATTATTTTAACCGCCTCCAATAAAATGAACTATTTCAATTTTGTCTTTGTTGTTAACTTTTATTTTATTTAGTTTTTTTTTATCAATAATATTTTCATTTAATTCAATTGCTACTTTATTTAAGGGTATTTTAAATCTAGCTATTACTTCTTTTAAAGTCATTTTGGGGTTTATTATACAATTTTTACCGTTAATCTTTATTTTTACTTTGTTTATTTTTTTCATAATATATAAATATTTTATGACAAATAGAATTTTAATTATTAATGGACCAAATCTTAATCTATTAGGTGAAAGAGAACAATCACAATATGGCTCAGTTACTTTTGATCAACTTAAAGAAAAATGTTTAAAAAAATCTAAAGAACTAAATATTAACCTAGATTTTGTACAGTCTAATATTGAAGGTGAGATTGTTACAATAATTCAAGATGCTAGAAAAAAATATGATGGACTGATAATTAATGCCGCAGGTTTTACACATACCTCAGTGTCTATAAGAGATGCACTAGATGTCTTTAAAAAACCTACTATAGAATTACATATATCAAATATTTATAAAAGAGAAGAATTTAGACATAAATCTATGATAAGTAGTGTTGTAAATGGTATAATTTGTGGATTGGGAACAGACGGTTATATTTTAGCCATAAATGCGATGCAAGAATTACTAAAAAATGGAAATAGATAAAAAAATAATAAAAAAATTAGTAGATGCTTTGGAAGATCTAAAAAAATCTTTAAAAGAAAATAATGAAGAAATTAATACACAAGAAATAGTAGATGAAGAAATTGATAATTCTAAAGTAGTAAAAAGCCCTATAATTGGAACAGCTTATCTTGCGCCTGAACCAGGAGCAAAACAGTTTGTTGAAATTGGAAAAAAGATAAAAAAAGGTGACACCATAATGATAGTTGAAGCTATGAAAACAATGAACCATGTTCCTTCTACACTAGATGGAGTAGTTAAAAAAATTTCTGTTGAAGATGGTCAGCCAGTTGAGTTTGGTCAAGTACTTATAGTTCTAGAGTAATGTTTAAAAAAATACTAATCGCTAACCGTGGAGAAATTGCTGTTCGAATAATTAGGGCCTGTAAAGAATGGGGTATATCGACAGTAGCTGTTCATTCAGATGTTGACAAAGAGAGTATGCATGTAAGACTAGCAGATGAAAGTGTTTGTATTGGTTCTCATCAACCAGCAAACAGTTACCTAAATGTACCGGCTTTAATGTCTGCAATAGAGTTAACAAATGCTGAAGCTGTACACCCAGGTTATGGATTTTTATCCGAAAATGCAAACTTTGCTAAAATTTTAGAAGAAAGTAATATTAAATTTATAGGACCATCTTCAAAGTTAATCAAAATGATGGGTGACAAAATTCAAGCAAAAAAAATTGCAAAAGAGTATGGTTTGCCAATAATTGAAGGTTCTGACGGAGGCGTTTCAGATATTGGTAAAGCAAAAGAAATTTGTAAAAAAATTGGATTCCCTGTTTTAATAAAAGCAGCTGGAGGTGGTGGTGGTAAAGGAATGAAAATAGTTTATGAAGAAAAAAATTTTGAGGAACTATTTTTAGCTGCCAAATCTGAAGCAAAAAAATATTTTGCTAATGATGAGGTATATATTGAAAAATTTTTTCAAAACCCTAGACATATTGAGGTTCAAGTTTTATCAGGAAAAAATAGAACAGTTCATTTACATGAAAGAGATTGCTCTGTTCAAAGAAGACATCAAAAACTTATAGAAGAAACACCTAGTCCAATACTAACTGATGATTTAAGAAAAGACTTATTCGAAAAAACTGTAAATATGGTAAGTAAAATTGGATATGAAGGTGCAGGAACAGTTGAATTTATATATGAAGATGGAAAATTTTATTTTTTAGAAATGAATACTAGAGTTCAAGTAGAACACCCTGTTACAGAAATGGTTACAGGTATAGATATAATAAAAGAACAAATATGGATAGCATTTACTGGTAATACAGCTTTACAACAGAAAGATATAAACCCAAGAGGTCACGCTATTGAGTGCAGAATAAATGCCGAAGATGCAAGTAAAAACTTTCAACCATCTCCAGGAACTATTACTATGTGCCATCAACCATCTGGGTTTAGAACTAGAGTTGATGGATCAATTTACCAGGGGTACAAAATTACTCCTTATTATGACAGTATGGTGTGTAAGTTAATTTGCCAAGGTAGAAATAGACAAGAAGCTATTCAAAGAATGTTAAGATCGTTAGATGAATTTGTTCTTGATGGCATAACAACTACAATTGATCTACATAAAAAATTATTAAATCATAAAAAATTTATTGAATCTGATTTTAATGTTAGTTGGCTTGATAATGAAAAAATAATATAACTAAGAACATTTAGTTAACCAAATGTCATAAACTGGATGATCAAATGGTCTTAGTGTTGGACTTGAGGAAAAAGTCCAGCCGTTAAAAATAAATACTTCATTTTTATCTTTATTTTTTAAATCTTTTACTTGTAGATAAGCTGTTATTTCAGGATTATCATCAAATTCTGAATTTTTACATTTCAAGGGTTTAATGGAAATATTTTTAAAAATTTTTTCATCACCAATTTTTATATTTAATTTATAATTTTTTGAACTTACTTTATCTAAAACTTTAATTTCCAAAAAATTACCAACTAGTTCTAAATTTTCCGGATAAGTAATATTTGAGTTAAAAAACAAGGTGATAAAAATAAATAGAAATTTAGCTTTTCCAAACTTTATATTTTTTTTTAATTTCATCATCTTTTTTATTTGGGTGATAAGCATTTTTAGTCCCAGTTTGATTCGATAAATGTGGCTTTTGCCAATTGTATTTTTTAACTTTTGTATTAAATTCAATTTTATTTTTCATAAAATGAATCCAAGAATACCAATCTACTGGAATTTTTGATGCATCTATTTCCTCCTTATATATTACCCATCTCTTAGTTTTTTTTTTATTTTCATAATATTTATTTCCAAAATCATCCTTACCTACTAATTTTCCAAAAAAAATAGTATAAAGTTTTGTCCCAATTGTGTCTCGATTCCACCAAACAAAAATTTTTTTTATAAATGTCAACATATATTTTTTAATTTATTTCAATTTCAAATTGCAAAAAATAAATTAGACTAAATTAATATTTTGTATATACATTATTTACTTTAAGACACAAAAAAAAATATAAAAAATGGCAAAATATTTAGTTGAAACATATTACAATTGTAGCTTTAAAGTAAGCCATTATCTAGACAGTATTGATGAAAATGAGTTAAATAATTTAGAAAAAAGAGAAGATGGAAAATTTGAAATTCTTGATGTTAAATTGGATAACAGAAAAACAAAAAGTTTAGATAAAAATTCAAAAAATATAAATGCTGAAAACGAAGATTCGAAAAAAATAGATTTAGTTTCGGAAAATTTAAAAAAGCAATCAGTTCAAAAAGAAGATAAAATCACATTTGTAAAAAAAATAAATGATGCAATTGGTAAAAGATTTAGCATGCCAGACAGAAGAAAAGGTTATATTCAAAAAGCAACCATAGGAAATCATAAAGTATATTTGCATACAGGAGAGTATGAAGATGGTAAAATTGGTGAGATATTTATAGATACAAGTAAAGAAGGCGAATTGGTTAAAGCTTTAATGAATAACTTTGCAATTGCTGTATCTTTAGGGCTGCAATATGGAGTTCCACTTGATGAATTTGTTAGTGCATATGTTGAAACAAAATTTGAACCATCAGGTAAAGTTCATGGAAATGATAGAATATTAAGCGCATCATCTATACTAGATTATATTTTTAGGGAACTAGCTATTTCATATTTAAACAGAGAAGATTTGGCCCATACTCCATCCATCGGATCTAATAATGATAAATTGAAAGACTCAGAGATTTCTGAAAATGAAGATCAAAACCAATTTTTAAAACTAGTTAAAGATATTACAAGTAAAGGTTTTGTGAGAAATAATTACAAAAAAAAATTAGTTGATCTTTCTGATATAAGAATAAATTTAAAAGGAAAAAAATAATTATTTTTTTGTTTTTAAAGATAAATTCAATTCCTTAAGTTGTTCCTCACTTACTTCAGATGGTGAGTTCATCATTAAATCTTGAGCATTTTGATTCATTGGAAATAATGTAACTTCTCTTATATTTTTCTCGTTTGATAACAACATAACAATTCTATCAATTCCTGGAGCTATACCACCATGAGGTGGTGCACCATAGCTTAATGCATTAATCATTCCTCTAAATTTATCATCAACATTCTTTTTACTATAACCTGCTATAGAAAATAACTTATACATTAAATCTGGTTTATGATTTCTAATTGCACCCGAAGATAGCTCTACTCCATTGCATACTATATCATATTGATAAGCTTTCATCTCTAAAGGCTTTGAAAAGTCTATTTTTTTTTCATCTCCTTGAGGCATTGAAAATGGATTATGGCTAAACTTTATTTTTTTTGTTTTTTCATCAATTTCAAATATAGGATAATCAACAATCCAACAAAATGCGAAAGTATTTTGATCAATTAAATTTAAATCATTTGCAATTTTATCTCTTGCTAATGATATTAATTTTAGAACTTCATTTTCTTTGTTGCATGCAAAAAATATACTGTCGCCCAATTTTGCTCCTGTAATTTTCATTATCTCTTTTAAAGATTCTTCAGAAAAAAACTTTCCCACAGGACCTTTTGCTGAAATATTTTTATTTCCCTCGAAAGTAAAATATGCAAGTCCTGATGCACCTTGTTCTTTAGCCCATTTATCAATACCATCAAAAAAACTTCTTGATTTATCCTTTGTATTTTTTGTTAGTATTGCTCTTACTATGGATCCTGATTTGACTAATTTTTTAAAAATATCAAATTTTACATCTTCTCTTGTAAAAATTGATGTTAAATCACTTATGACTAGTGGATTTCTTAAGTCTGGTTTGTCAGTTCCATATTTTAACATTGAATCATTGAAAGAAATTTTTGGAAACTTTTCAAATAACATTTTTTTATTAGAAAATTTTTTAAATAAATTTAACATTAATTTTTCAACTACTTCAAAAACATCTTCTTGTTCTACAAAGGACATTTCAATATCTAGTTGGTAAAATTCTCCTGGGCTTCTATCTGCTCTAGCATCTTCATCTCTAAAACATGGGGCAATTTGAAAATATTTGTCAAAACCTGAAACCATTATTAATTGCTTAAATTGTTGAGGTGCCTGAGGTAATGCATAGAACTTTCCAGGATTTAGTCTACTTGGTACTAAAAAATCTCTAGCTCCTTCAGGACTTGAAGATGTTAAAATTGGTGTTTGAAATTCTGAAAATCCTAAATTTGTCATTTCTTTTCTAATATATGAAATTACTTTAGATCTTAATAAAATATTTTCATGAACTTTTTTTCTTCTTAAGTCTAAAAATCTATATTTTAATCTAATTTCTTCAGCATACTCTTGGTCACTAAATACTGGCATAGGGAGTTCTTTGCATTTTCCAAGAATTTCGTATGAATTTATTTTAACTTCTATTTCGCCTGTTTTTAATTCTTTGTTTATAGTTTCAATAGTTCTTTCACTAACAACTCCATTTACTTTTATAACGCTTTCAAGCTGTATTTTTTCTAATTCTTTAAAAAATTTATTATCTTTATCTATTAAACACTGCGTAATTCCATAATTATCTCTTAAATCCAAAAATAATAAATTTCCATGGTCTCTTTTTTTATTAATCCATCCGGATAAAACCACATTTAATTTATTGTTTTTTTTTGTAAGTTCTCCGCAATTATGTGTTCTATATTTATTCAAATTAAACCTTTAATACTTCTTTTACAGTTTTTAGATCAATAGATTTTTTCTTTTTTAAACTTATTTCATCAATCTTATATATAAATTCAAATATTTTACCATAAGACCTTGTTATCCTTTTTACTGTAAATTCAATTAATTTGTTATCAATTTTAATCTGCTTATCTGAAAAATTTTTAGCTAGTAATACTTTTATTAATTCATCATCTGGGTGCTCAATTTTAGCTACTAGGGAGTTTTTTGCTCTAGATTTTAAATCCTTTAAATTAAAATTCATTTCATTTATTGGTTTTAAAGAATTTATTACAAGATATTTATTATTTTGATCAACAAAATTAATTAAAGAAAATATACCTTCTTCATCAATGTCCTGATTAAAATCTTCTAAAATTATATTTTGATAGATTCTTAAATTATGTGATTCATTAAAATTAAAATTTGTCGAATCTAAAATTTTGCCTTTGTTTTTTTTCAAAAAAATTTCAGACATATGTGTTTTACCTGAGTATTTTTCTCCACAAATATTAAGAATATTTTTTTCCCATTTTGGCCAACTATCTAATAAATTAAAAGCAAAAAAATTACTTTTTGATACAAAAAAATCATCTCTTTTATAATTCTTACTAAAATTAAAATTTAATAAAAGTTGATCTAATTCGCTCATTGTTAATTAATTTCCCAGATTTGCTTACTGGTATTTATATCAATACCATTATTATTTATAATTTTTAAAAATTGTTTTGGAGATCCATTAAAAATTACTTTGTAATTAACTTTTTCATTATCAAATTCCTTAATATAAAATTCAGCTATAAGTTCGTTGGAGTTTAAAAAAATTTCAAAATCCACATTTTTTTTATAGTCATTTGAAGGTATACTTAAATTAATTGGCAGTTTTACAGAACGGTTAATTTGATTATTTAACTTCCAATTATCTTCATAAATATTTTTAATTTTGTTAATCAAATCATTTAAATTATCTAATGTTGAAATATCAATATTTTCAAATTTATAGTTGTGGATTTTAGTATTATTATTAATTTTAATTTTTGAAAATATTTTTATATTATTTTTTTCCTTATAAATTAAAGTAATTATATACTCATTGGAATTATATTTTTTTACAATAGTTTCGTAATTTAAATCTTCTAAATTATCAATATTTTTATTAAGTACACTAATGACATCAATGTCTTCATTTGGAAGAATATAATTTAATAAATGATAATCTTTTTTATTTAAAATCCATTCTTTAAAAAAAGGATTTTGATTAAATAAATTGACAGTTTGGGAATCTAAGTCAATAAAAATTGGAAATATTAATATATTTTTTTTCCTAGGTATTGATGGAAAAATATTTTTTTTTTCAATAAATAAAAGTGTGTTCTGTTTGTTAAAATTTACTTCAAAATTTGCTATATAAGAGTTTTGTACGAACTTTTCATTTTTAATATTAAATGAGTCAATTAAATTTTTAATTTCAAAAATTTTTGTATTTTTTAATTTTTTTGCCTGATCAGACAAGACAATCATTTTTGATAATTGACTAAAAGCTTCAACAAAAGCGTTATCAATTACTGAATATTTATTAAATTTTAATTCAAATGGTTCTGAAATTTCAATATCATTAACTTTAAATACAGATCCTTTAGTATCCAAAGTTGTAAAATATAAAAATAGAACTGTTATAAAAAAAAATATATAAGTTTTTCTCAAACTAAAAATTATTTTTTTTAAATACATATTTTATTGTAATGAATAATACTAAATTTACATATCAAAAAAGTGGCGTAAATATAACAACTGCGGATAAATTTGTAGATTTTATTTCTAAAAAAACTGGACAAAAAAAAAATAAATCCAAATTTAAAAATATTGGAGGTTTTGGTTCAATTACCGATATTCCAAAAATTTATAAAAAACCTAAACTCGTAGCAAGCACTGATGGAGTTGGTACTAAAGTAGAAATTGCTAACGAACTTAAAAAATTTGATACCATAGGAATAGATTTAGTTGCAATGTGCGTAAATGATTTAATTGTTCAAGGAGCAAAACCACTTATTTTTTTAGATTACATTTCAATTAACAAATTAGATCTTAAAAAACTTAAATCTGTAGTGAAAGGAATTATTAAAGGTTGTAAAATTTCAGGAAGTAGTTTGGTTGGTGGAGAAACTGCAGAAATGCCAGGAACTTATGACAAAGGTAAATTTGATATTGCTGGTTTTTCTGTAGGTGTGGTTGACGAAAATAAAATTTTAACTAAAAAAAGAATTAAAAAAAATAATATAATTCTAGCTATACCATCAAGTGGCATTCATTCTAATGGGTTTTCTCTAATAAGGTATATTTTAAAAAAAAAAAAAATAAATTTAAAAAAGAATAAATTTCTAAAATCTGAATTTTTAAAACCTACAAAAATTTATGTCAGTGAAATTTTAAAATTAGTAAAAAAAAATTTTATTAATGGATGTGCAAATATAACTGGTGGTGGTATTACAGATAATATAAAAAGAATTATACCTAATGGTTTATGTGCAGAAATAAACCTTTCAAAAATAAAAACTAAAAAAATATTCAAATGGATAAAAAATCAAAATGTAAGTGATAAAGAAATGTTAAAAACTTTTAATTGTGGAGTTGGATTTTGTTTAATTATTAATACAAAAAATTTAAATAAAATAAGTAAGTTTTTTAATAAAGATTACAAACCATATGTAATAGGTAAAATTATTTCTGGAAAAAATAAAATTAAGTTAAATGAAAATATTAAGTGGTAATAAAAAAACAAAAACAGCTATTTTTATCTCAGGGAAAGGTACAAATTTAAAAAATCTAATAAAATTCTCAAAATTGAAAAATTCTCCTATTAAAATTGAATTAGTTATTTCAAATAATAAATATGCAAAAGGTTTAAAGCATGCTTCTCAAAATAAAATTAAAAAAAAAATTTTTAATTTCAATAATATTTATAATGGTGAGAAAAAATCTTTAAAAATATTATTAAAAAAAAAAATTAAATTAATTTGCTTAGCTGGATTTATGAAAATATTATCTAAAAATTTTACTAAAAGATTTAAAGGAAAAATAATTAATATTCATCCTTCATTACTTCCTAAATTTAAAGGTTTAAATACACATAAAAGAGCAATAAAAAATAAAGAAAAGTTTTCTGGTTGTACAGTACATTACGTCACATCAAAATTAGATTCTGGTAAAATTATATTACAAAAAAAAGTACCAATTAAAAAAAATGATACTGTATACTCATTGCAAAAAAGAGTGCTTAAAGAAGAATATAAAATCTATCCGAAGGCTATTAGTAAAATCTTAAATTAATTTTTGAAAAAAAAATTAATTTCTATTTTTGCATTGTCTACACTATCTGATCCATGTACTGAATTCTTATCTATTGAAATCCCAAATTTTTTCCTAATTGTACCTTCTTCTGCATCTTTGGGATTTGTAGCCCCCATTAATTTTCTATTAGATAATACAGCATTTTCTTTCTCAAGAATCATCACCATTATAGGGCCCGATGATAAATATTCACATAAATCATTATAAAATGGTTTTGTTTCGTGAACTTTATAAAATTGTTCCGCTTCATGCTTGGCTAATTGTATTTTTTTTTCTTTTGCTATCTTAAACCCATCTTTTTCAAACATTAATTTTATTTCACCATCCAAACTTCTTTCCATTGCGTCAGGTTTAATTATCGAGAGAGTTTGTTCAATATTACTCATAATTATCTTCAATTAGTTTATTTAAGAGTCTTACACCATAAGCTGTTGCTCCTCCTGAATTTAAAGCACCTCCATATTTTGAAAAAGCCATACCAGCAATATCTAAATGAGCCCAAGATGTTTTGTTAATAATAAATCTTTGTAAAAATTGCGCAGCAGTTGTTGAACCAGCTCCTCCAACATAATTAATGTTCTGCATATCAGCATTTTTAGAGTTCATCAGTTTATCAAAATTTTTGTGAAGAGGCATTCTCCATAATTTTTCATCAACTTTTTCACCAGCTTCAAGTAATTGTTTTGATAGTTTATCATCGTTAGAAAAAAGTCCTGCGTACTCTGAACCTAAAGAAACAATGATAGCACCAGTTAAAGTTGCTAAATCAACTATAAATCTAGGTTTAAATTTTTTTTCGGTAAAAGTTAAAGCGTCTGCTAGAACTAATCTACCTTCAGCATCAGTATTTAAAACCTCTATAGTTTTTCCACTGTAAGATTTAACAATATCACCAGGTCTTTGAGCATTTCCACTTACCATATTCTCAACAAGGCCTACCACACCAACTGCATTAATTTTTGCTTTTCTTAAAGCTAAAGTTTTCATTAAACCCACTACAGCAGCTGAGCCCGCCATATCATAAGTCATATCTTCCATAAATTTTGCTGGCTTAAGCGAATAACCACCAGTATCAAAACAAACACCCTTACCTACAAATGCTAAAGGTTTGCTTTTTGATTTATTACCATTCCATTCTATAGTAACTAAATAAGATCCCCGTATACTACCTTGGCCTACTCCAAGTAGAGCGCCCATACCTAATTTTTTAAGTTTTTTTTCATTGTAAACTTTAATTTTAAGTCCAATTTTTTTTAATTTAAGTATTCGTTTTGCATATTCATCTGGATGCAGGATATTGCCTGGCTCTGAAACAAGATCTTTAGTAAAATTTGTACCTTCAAGTAAAGAGGTAAATCTATTATTTTTAATTTTTATTGGAATTTTTTTTCTGAAGATAATATTTATATTGATATCTGTCATTTCTTTTTTTGTTTTATATTTATTAAATTCATATGACTTTAGTTGCATACCATGTAAAAATTCTTCTATAAAAATTTTGTTTTTAGTTTGAGATTCATAAATGTTATTATCGAAAAAAGTTAAATTTGTTAGCAAATTAGATTTAACAAAATTATAAAAATTTGCTCCTTTTTTCTCGTTCTCTGTTGATGTTTGATTATTTTTATTTTTTATTAAAATGATTTTTTGATCCGGGCTATGATTGAAGATAATAAACTCTTTTTTCTTAGATTTATTTGAATTTATAGTTCTGTTTATTTGATTTGATTGTTTACTTAATGGTAATTTATTTAATCCATTAATTATGAATTCTTCGTTAGCAAACAAAACATAATTTTTAATAGTTTTTTCGCTAATATCCTTTTTGTGGCTTATTTTTATTGACATTTTTTATAAATATGTACTTTAGGTTGTATTTAAAATATAAACTTTAAGTTGAAAGTATATAAATATTATCATGTTAAATTTCAATGAAAAAATCATATTTAGCAAATTATTTATAGATGTAACGAAATTTTTATTGCTAATCTCATTAAGCCTGTCTTTAATAATTTGGGTAGTGCAGGCAGTGAATTTTTTGGACTATATATCAGAAGATGGTCATGGTCTAAAAACTTACTTTTCAATAACATTATTGAGCTTCCCTAAAATATTCACACGAATATTACCATTTAGTATATTTATTGCTATTTTTTACATTTTAAACAAATATGAATTAAAAAATGAATTAATCATTTATTGGAATATTGGAATTAAAAAAATTAGGTTTATCAACAATTTAATTATTTTTTCAATCTTATTGTTATTTTTCCAGCTTTTTTTTAAAATATTTTTAGTTCCAAATACTTTAGATTTATCAAGAGATTATATAAGAAATTCTAATATTGATTTTTTTCCAAATCTAATAAAAGAAAAAAAATTCATAGACTCGGTAAAAAACTTAACAATTTTTGTAGAAAAAAAAAATAAAAATGGAGAGTTAATGAATATTTATTTAAAAGATCAAATGAATATTAATAAATCACAAATAATTTATGCAAAGAAAGGAAGATTTTTATTTAAAAACAATAGTAATTTTCTGATATTAAATGATGGTAGTTTTATTGATATTGATAAACAAAAAATCACTTCTTTTGCTTTTAAAAAAACTGAAGTTAATTTGTCAAAGTATGTCACTAATACAACTATTTTCCCAAAAGTTCAAGAAGTGCAAACTAAGTATTTATTAAATTGTTTATATAATTTATATTTAAATAAAAACTTTAATTCATCAACTAATTTTTTAGTTTGTAGCAAAACATCTCAGGCTGATATTAAAGAAGAATGTTTTAAAAGGATTGTAAAACCATTTTTTATACCAACACTTGTTTTAATTGCGTCATTAATTATTTTATTTAATAGAGATCATTTTAACTACTCCAAAATACAATATATATTATTTTTTATTGGTTTTTTTATACTTATGATTTCTGAAATTTCGGCACGATATATCACTTACAAT
>CACLYO010000015.1 GCA_902611145.1 uncultured Pelagibacteraceae bacterium | reverse complement strand
TTTAAGTACAAGTTTGCTCAAAAGAAATAGGTTTATTTTTATATTAAATTATATTGATATTCTCTAGCATCAATCACTTGTTTTGGAAGATCAAGCTCAACATCACTCAACATGATTGCTTGGTCTTTATTTATGTTTTTCTTTGTTATTGCTCCATCTGTTAAACCAAGTGGTAAAATTTTTTCTTCTTTTGATTTTTTTGAATTAATAAGCTTTCCCTTAACACAGTACCCTCCTTCACCATCTAATCTTTCACCAGATTTTAAATTTTTTTTAGCATAACTTGCTACTTCTGCATTATAATATTTTGTAAAACCAGTTGCTTTATTTTCAAGAGCGATTGAATAGATTGATTGAGCCAATTCAAGTCCAATATAATGGTATGGTCTCCATATTGCAGAATAGTTGCCTGAACTATCAGTAACCATTCCATAATCCTTAAAACAATTTTTTACATACTGATTTTTAGCTTTAATAACTATATATACTCCCCATCTTAAATCATTTGGTATATCTTTTTTGTGATTATCAATGCTTGAAATAACCTCAACTTGACCTTCGTAATCGATTAAACCACCATAAGATTTAGGAATAAGTTTTTTTGCAATATCATAAACTCCTATTGGTGGAAATGTTAGACCATTTTTAGGACACTTTAAATTTGAAGCATTGCTTACAGCACACATTTCAATTGCGGACTTGTCTCCACATAAAAAACTATTAAACATTTTTGGATTCATGCCTGATTCAATTTCAGCTCTCTCTTTACTTAATCCATAATGATCCCATACTGTGTCAGGAGTAGAATATTCAAAAGTAGGATGATATTTTGTTCCTTTGCCAGCACATGTAACTGAAAAACCATTTAATTTTGCCCACTCAATCTGCTCCACAATTAAAGAAGGCTGATCACCATAAGCCATAGAGCAAATTACATTATTTTGTTTTGCTAGGTCGGATAAGTATTTTCCACATGTGACGTCTGCTTCAACATTCACTAAAATCAAATGTTTTTTTTTTCTTAAAATTTTATCAGCATGAACTGTACCTACAATTGGATTACCAGTTGCTTCAATAAATATATCAATATCCCTATCAATTACCTCATCCAATGAACTTGCAAAATTAATTTCTCTAATTTGATCATTGCTTAAACCACTGTTTAAGCAATTTTTTTTCGCATTATCTATTTTGAGATCAATTATGCTATCTATTTTGATTTTTGTAAGTTGATTATATTGTGACAAAAACATTGAAATAAATTTTCCACAACCAATAAAGGCAACTTTTATATTCTTTTTAAAATCTTCAAGTTTTGTATTTAAATACATATATAAAAAAATATTTAATTATCTATTTAGAAATTTCATCAAGTGAGGTTTGGTAGGCGCTTTCGGGAACACCTTTTTCCCATGGAAGATCAACTTGATAATCTTTTATTAAACAATCATCTGGCAAACATTCGATTGGTGTAAAATCTCTGTGGGCAATATATTCTTTTCTTTTATATCTTTTAATATGATTGCTAACAGCACAAAGACTCAAATAAACACTTATTCTATTAAATGGTGATAAATTATTACTAGATGCATGAACAAGACAACTATGAAAAACAATCATAGAGCCAGCTTTTCCTTTTGGACTTACAATGCCTCCTTCTTTACCACCTGCTCTATCAACTAATTCTGAAATCAATTTATTATCAATTGTCCAAAGTGGATAACTAGTTGTAGTTAAATCATGATTGGCTTTAATAACTCCTTTTTTATGGCTTCCAGGAATAAATAAAAGTGGTCCATTAAATTCTGTTACATCATCTAAAAAAATTGCAATATTCATTGCTCTAGACTCTGGCATTAAATCATCATTGAACCATGTTCCGTAGTCTTGATGCCATTGCCACACATCTCCCTCAAAAGCCATTTTTCCATTAATCTTAAATTGATGCATATATAGCTTTTCTTTAAGAATATCTTCAACGGGTTGAATCATCCTTGGGTGTCTTGCAAGTTTAGCAAAAGGTTTACTATATAGATGAGCAGCAAAATTAGTACGAACTAAATCACTTCCTTTCTCTCTATAATTATACTCAGCTCTAATATTATAAAGTTTTGGAACTTCTGAAGATAAACACTTAATTTCTTCTTTAGTAAATAAATTAGGGAAAAATAAATATCCATCTTCATCAAATTTTTTTAATTGATCTTTTGTTAAATGCATTATGTGATTTAAACATCAATCATTTGATTAATCAATATTTTCTATTTCTTTTAGTATTAAATTGCCTATCATTTAAGCTGCTTTTTTTGATGATCATCATCCATCTATTTTGGGTCTATATTTAATTTCAATTATTTAAAATAAACTTACAACTTCTATGGTTGCACCATAGTCTGGTATTTGGCTCATCAAGCTATAATTTGAGCTCATTCTGATATCGAAACCATTTAAATCTCTATTATAATTTAAAGATGCTTTATCATTATCTAAACTCATAGCATATTCGATATCGTCTGTTGGTATATAACCAAACCCTAAATATAAAGTATCGCTATGAGCATTGTCACTTTGATTTCTTTCATAGATGGTCATTACAGAAAAACCGTTCTCAGTTATTAAATCAAATCCAATGTTTGCTCTTATATTCTTTGAGTCTTGATCAATAGATTTAGTATATTCTGTAGTTTCAGAAAGATAACGATATGTGGCATCTGAAGATGGGCTAAAGTCTAAACCAATTTCTAAACCACCATTTGGTTTAAACGTAAATGAATTAAAGTCTAAAATATCGCTTACTGTAAAACCGGTGGATATCATTCCTGTTTCAATTGTTTGTTTATTATATACTAATGCAGTAGTTCCTTTTTCTCTGTATTTGGATAATTCTGTATAGCTAAGATCAATTCTTATATTTGGAGCAATATTGAATTTATCTTTTTTATATGTTGTAAAATAATTAATTGATCCAAATACTTGTGCACCATCTCTTTCCCCAGTTCTAGTATATAAATCACCTTTTCTAACATGATCAGTCTTTAAAGTACTTATTCCAAGAATGCCTTCAGTAAATCTTTTATCATCATGAGGAAAAGTTCCATAAAGAGATAAACTATATGAATTAGTATCTAAAGATGTTCCGGATGTACCTACATCAACATCATCATTGCCAAATCTAAAAGCGTAACCATACATTTTATTTTCACTGATTTTCTTATCCACTCCAATTGTAAAACCGTTACTATTAATTTTTTTTGAAGAAGAAGACGATGTATCACCTACTCTACCGACGCTAACACTACCTTCGCTCCAAAATGACCAGTTATCAGATAATTTATCTAAAGCATCATTTGTTTTTTTGTTAGATACTGGAATAACTTTTGAAAGAGATGCCATCATTGAATTTGAAAAGTTAAATTTAATGTTTTGATTACTTAATTTGTCGTTAGTTCTATGACGTCTTAGCCAATACATTCGATTTAGAACTGGAGTTGTTGCATGTATAGCAATTTGTTTAGCTGTTGCAGTTTGAGATTCAATTGAACTTGAAATATCTTTACCTTCATCACTAGTATCTGCTGGATCATCACAAGCACCGTCTATTATGCTCCAATTACAGCTTAGGTTAAATTCATGAACTTTACCAGTGGCGGCATTATCGGTATTAACAATGAAAAACATTTTACTTCCATCATGACTAAATGCAATTTGTCTTGGTGCTTCTTGAACAGAACTTACATCAAAGGTACCTTCAAGTGATAAAGTAGAAACATCATAAGGTGTAGTTAATTTAAACTGAGAAATCTGATTGTCTGTAGAATCAATGGTATACATTTTAGTACCATCGTGATTAAAAGTAATTCCATCGAGATAACTGTGAAAAGAACTCATTTCTTCAGTATTAAGATGAGTAACTGTTGAGCTAAGATCAAATGCTGTAGCTAGTGAATATTCATGAATACGATCCTGCTCTGCGAGATGATTTCCTACACCAGCAATAAACATTTTTGTTCCATCATTATTAAATGCAATTGAATTTGCTCTTATTTCTTGGGCAGAAATATCATATCTACCCTCAAGTGAAACTGTTGAGCCAAGATCAAATGCAGTGCTTAGTGACCAGTAATCTACATTCGGTACAGGATTGCTGGTGGTGCCAGTATGGTTAACAGTAAACATTTTTGTTCCATCGTTATTGAACACTACTTGTGTTGGTAAAACAGTAGTATTTTTTTCGTGAGTTCCAGTTACAAATATTAATTTAGTAGCGGTTACGGTTGCCGTTGAAATGTCATATGCGGTAGTTAATGTATATTCCTTAACATAATCACTTGTACCATTAGGCTCATGATCTGCTGGAATATACATTTTGGTACCATCATTATTAAATGTTAATCCAAATTCATTAAATTTATTTGCAGCAGCTCCAGTAGGATATGTATAACTTTGTACAAAGGTTGGCTCCGCTATAGCTTTAGAAAAAAATAAAGCTAAAAAAAATACAACAAATAAAAAATTTTTTTTCATTTATCTCTTTGTAAGTGTCTACCAATTAATTATATAATTAATTTTATAATTTGAAATTGTCTTTTTTAATTTCTTCATATCTAAAGAGCAATCTTTGTATCCCTGAATAATGGTTTGTAAATAAGTAGAATTTGGCTTTTGCAAATAATATATTTTTTGAACATAAACTAAAACCTTTTTACCTTTTAAAGTAAAATATTCCTTTTGATAATAATTATAATCAACCCCTTCATATCCATCCAATTCTTTCTCATCATTTCTTGTAATATCCCAAAGGGCTCCATGTACTTCAGATTTTTTGTTTTTTATAATGTTTGCATGCCCATAAACAGAATGATTTGTTTTATGACTAAAACATAATTTATAACCCTTTAAGATATGTTTTTTTATATATTTAGCTCCGTCGCATCTATTATTCATTTGGTTGTGATTTAAATTACTACCGTAAGCAAAGTATAACATTAATCCTTTTCAACAATTTCAATATTTTTTTCTTTTACAAATTTAATAATTTCTAAATTGCATTTATCAATTTGGCTTTGAATACTACTTCTTAAAACGATTGCCACACCTAGTTTTCCAGCTCTAAAAAAAGGATAACTTCCTATATCAACATCTTTATTATTATTTTGGACCATTGATAAAGATTTTGCTATTTCACTCTCAACTGTTCTTAAATTAATTGTTTGACTTAATATTGGTTCTCCGCCTACTAGTTTGTGACTAATATCTCCTAGCATAGATTTTAATATTGATGGTACACCTGGAAGGCAAAAAACATTTTCTACATTAAACCCTGGTGCTCCACTAGTTGGGTTATAAATTAAATTAGCGTTGGTTGGCATCCATGCCATTTTTTGTCTACCTTCGTTAAATTCACCTGGTTTATAATATTTTTCTAAAAGTGACATTGCCTCCTTATGAGGTCCGTACGTTAAATTAAAAGCTTTTGAAATTGACGATGCAGTTATATCGTCATGAGTTGGTCCAATTCCTCCGGTAGTAAATACATAATCATATTTTTTTCTTAATTCATTAACTGTATCAACAATAATTTTTTCTATGTCAGGTATCACCCTTACTTCTTGAACTTTAATTCCTAGTGAATTTAGCCACTTTGAAATTGTACTTGTATTTGTATCTTGCGTTCTACCTGATAATATTTCATTACCTATAATAATTATGCCAGAAATTATTTCTTTTTTATTTGTCATTTACAAATATAAATAAATTATAATGAAATTTACCAGTACTTTAATTAAAGGCAAATTAATCAAACGATATAAAAGATTTTTTGTAGATATAAAAGTGAATAATTCAATTCTAACAGCTCATTGTCCAAATACTGGCTCAATGATGGGTTTGTTGGATCAAGAAAACGATGTTTGGATTACAAAAAATGACAATCCAAATCGTAAATTAAAATTCACTTTAGAAATGATAAAAGTTAATAAAAGTCTTATAGGTGTGAATACACATAGAGCTAATAGAATAGTAGAACATGGCCTAAACAATAAACTTTTCAAAGAGTTTAAATTTGTTAAAAAAATAAAACCGGAATTTAAATTTTCAAGCGATACACGGTTTGATTTTTTATGTGATAAAAAAATTATAGAAGTTAAAAATGTTACTTTAACTAGGTATAAAGAGTTAGCTGAATTTCCTGATGCAATTACTACTCGAGGATCAAAACACTTATTAAAACTTATTGATTCTAAAGAAAAAGGTTACGAACCATTTGTCTTATTTTTAACTCAAATTCAAGGTATAAAGAATTTTAGAATAGCAAAAGATATTGATAAAGATTACTATCAAAATTATCTTACAGCAAAAAAAGCTGGGGTTAAATTCATGGCCTATAGATGTAGTTTGAATTCTAAAGAAATTAAAATTGAAAAAAAAATAAAAATAATAGATGAATAATTATTCTGAAAAATTTGAAAAAATGCGAGTAGCTGGAAGAGTTGCTTCAAAAACCTTAGACATGATAACTGATCATATAAAACCAGGTATCACTACTGAAAAAATAGATAATATGTGTTATGAGTTTATTAAAGATAATGGTGGACACTCTGCTCCACTTTTTTACAGAGGATATAAAAAATCTGTCTGCACCTCGTTAAATCATGTCATATGTCATGGTATACCTTCGGATAGAACATTAGAAGAAGGTGATATACTTAATATTGATGTGACTGCCATAGTGAATGATTATTACGGTGATACGAGTAGAATGTTTGCAGTTGGTGAAATATCTGTAAAGGCAAAAAATTTAATTAATTCAACATATGAATCCATGATGAATGCTATAAAAATTTTGAAACCTGGATCTAAACTTGGTGATATTGGTTACGAAATACAGTCTTATGTTGAGGAAAAAGGTTTTAGTGTTGTAAGAGATTTCTGTGGTCATGGAATTAGTAATACTTTTCACGAACCACCAAATGTTCTCCATTATGGAAAAAAAAATACAGGACAAGAATTAAAACCTGGTATGACGTTTACAATTGAACCTATGATAAATGCTGGAAAGTATGAATCTAAGCTATTAAAAGATGGATGGACCGCTGTTACTAAAGATAAATCTCTATCTGCACAATATGAACATACGTTAGGAATAACAGAAAATGGTTATGAAATATTCACAGAATCTGTTAAAGGTTATACAAAGCCTCCATATAATTAATGACACCTCGATATTCCAGAAAAGAACTTGTAAAAATTTGGTCTGAAGAAAACAAATATAAAATTTGGCTAGATGTAGAAATTGCTGCAGCGCAAGCAATGGAAAAATATAAAGTAATTCCAAAAGGTGTTTCTGCTATAGTAAAAAGAAAGGGTAAAATAAAAATAAAAAGAATTCATGCTATAGAAGCAAAAGTTAAACATGATGTAATTGCATTTTTAACATCGATTACCGAGCAAGCTGGAGTTAAAGCAAGATATTTACATCAAGGAATGACCTCCTCAGATGTTCTGGATACAAGTTTTAATATTCAATTAATTCAATCAGGAAGAATTTTAGTTAATGATATTGATAAAATTTTATCAATATTAAAAAAAAGAGCTAAGAAAAACAAATTTACTCCTTGTATTGGTAGAAGTCACGGAATTCATGCTGAACCGACTACGTTTGGTTTAAAACTTGCATCTTTTTATGAAGAGTTCAAAAGAAACAAAAAAAGATTACAAGATGCAATAAAAGATGTTTCTACTTGTGCAATTTCTGGTGCAGTTGGAACTTTTGCAAATGTTAACCCAAAAGTAGAATCATATGTTGCAAAAAAACTTAAATTAATTCCAGAGCCAATCTCTACACAGGTTATACCCAGAGATAGACATGCTTATTATTTTTCAGTGCTTGGTATAATTGCAGGCTCAATAGAAAGAGTTGCAACAGAAATAAGACATTTACAAAGATCTGAAGTTTATGAATTACAAGAATTTTTTTCAAAAAGCCAAAAAGGATCTTCAGCGATGCCTCACAAAAAAAACCCAATACTAAGTGAAAATTTAACAGGTCTTTCGAGAATGGTTAGAAGTTATGTCGTGCCGGCTCTGGAAAATATAGCTCTTTGGCATGAAAGAGATATTTCACATTCAAGTGTTGAGAGAAATATTGGACCTGATGCTAATATAACTTTAGATTTTGCTTTAGTAAGACTTGCAAACATTTTAGATAAAATGATCATTTACCCAAAAAAGATGTTAGAAAATTTAAACATGACTAAAGGTTTAGTTTTTTCCCAAGAAATAATGCTAGAACTTACAAAAAGTGGTATTCCTAGAGAAAAAGCATACAAGTTAGTACAAAATCACGCCAAAGTAAGTTTTGTAAAAAATATAAATTTAATAGAGCTAATAAAAAAAGATAGATTTATTACATCAAAAATTTCTGAAAAAAAAATTAATAGTATTTTTAATTACTCAAAGCATTTCAAAAATGTAAATTATATTTTTAGAAGAGTTTTTAAATAATGAAAAAAGGAAAAAAAATTTATGAAGGAAAAGCAAAAATAGTTTTTGCTACAGAAAATAAAAATTTAGTAATTCAACATTTTAAAGATGATGCTACTGCATTTAATAATCAAAAAAGAGCTAAGATTGAAGGAAAAGGCGTCTTAAACAACAGAATTTCTGAATATATTCTAACTAATTTAAGTCAAATTGGTATTAAAAATCATTTAGTCAAACGAATAAATATGAGAGAGCAGCTAATTAAGTTTGTAGAAATTATTCCAGTAGAATTTATTGTTAGAAATATTGCAACTGGATCGTTAACAAAAAGACTTGGTATAGAAGATGGTACTGTTTTAGATGAACCTTTAATTGAGTATTGTTTAAAAGATGACAAATTAGGTGACCCTCTAATATCTAAAGAACATATGTTTGCTTTTAAATGGTCAAATAAAAAAGAAATAGAAAAAATTGATAAATACCTACATAGAATAAATGATTTTATGGTTGGAATGTTTAGGGGTGTTGGAATTAAATTAGTTGATTTTAAAGTAGAGTTTGGCAGATATAAAAATAATGGAAAGACAGAAGTTATACTAGCTGACGAAATTAGTCCTGATACATGTAGACTTTGGGATATGAATACTGAAAAAAAGCTCGACAAGGATAGATTTAGAAATGATTTAGGTAATCTGATAGGAGCTTATCAAGATGTGGCAAGAAGACTAGGTATACTTCACGAACAATCAAATATAAGACCAATTAAATTCACAAAACCAAAAGCAGTAAAATTTAAAAAAAATAAATGAAAATAAAAGTAATAGTTACTCTAAAAAATGGAGTGCTTGATCCACAAGGAAAAGCTATTCAACAAACTTTAAATGGAATGGGCTTTGAAAGTATTAAAGAAGTTAGACAGGGTAAATATTTTGATATTGAAGTAAATGAAAATGAGGAAACAAAAGCTAAATCTAAAGTTGAAGACATGTGCAAAAAACTTTTAGCTAACTTAGTTATAGAGGATTTTAAAATTATTTAACTATAAAATGAAATCATCAGTAATAATCTTTCCAGGTTCCAACTGTGATAGAGACATGGATGTTGCTTTAAAAAAATTTGGTTTTAACAACAAAATGGTTTGGCACAACGACACTGCATTGCCAAAAAGTGACTTGATAGTTTTACCAGGAGGTTTTTCTTATGGTGATTATTTAAGATGTGGAAGTATTGCAGGTAAATCTAAAATCATTAATTCTGTTATAGATTACGCTAAATCTGGAGGTCTGGTTCTAGGTATTTGTAATGGATTTCAGATTTTAACTGAAACTGGCTTGCTACCCGGTGTATTACAGCAAAATAAATACTTAGAATTTATTTGTAAAAATGTTCATGTCAAAATCAATGATACTAAAAATAAATATTTTAAAAATATTAAAAAAGAAATTTTAGAACTTCATATAGCTCACAATGAAGGAAATTACTTTTGTTCCAATGATGAATTAAAATTAATTGAAGATAATAATCAAATAGCTGTTACTTATTGTGATAAAGACGGTACTTGTAATAATAACAGTAATCCAAATGGTGCTTTAAAAAATATTGCTGGAATTTTTAACCAAAATAAAAATATTCTTGGAATGATGCCCCACCCTGAAAGAATGATAGATAAATATCTTTCTGGTGAAGATGGTTCAATATTTTTTGAAAATTTAATAGGAAATTTAAATTAATGGAAGTAAATGAAAAAATAGCTGTAGATCATGGTTTAAAAAAAGACGAGTTTAAAAAAATTTGTTCTCTATTAAAAAGAATACCAAATATTACTGAACTAGGAATATTTTCAGCAATGTGGAATGAACATTGCTCATATAAATCCTCAAGAAAACATTTAAAAAATCTTCATACAAAAGGAAAAAAAGTAATTCAAGGTCCTGGTGAAAATGCTGGCGTAATAGATATTGGTGACGATGATGCAATTGTATTTAAAATTGAAAGTCATAACCACCCATCATTTATTGAACCATACCAAGGTGCCGCAACAGGTGTGGGTGGTATTATGAGGGATGTTTTTACTATGGGCGCAAGACCTATAGCAAATTTAAATTCTATACATTTTGGCTCGCCACAACATAAAAAAACAAAAAATCTTTTAAGAGGTGTTGTAAAAGGTATTGGTGGGTATGGAAATTGTATTGGAGTTCCTACTATAGCTGGCCAAACTTCATTCGATGAATCTTATAACGGAAATATTTTAGTTAATGCGATGACTTTGGGTTTAGTAAATAAAAAAAAAATTTTTTATTCTAAGGCAGCAGGTGTAAACAAG
The DNA here is from genome assembly GCA_902611145.1 of uncultured Pelagibacteraceae bacterium. Lineage (GTDB taxonomy): Bacteria > Pseudomonadota > Alphaproteobacteria > Pelagibacterales > Pelagibacteraceae > Pelagibacter. Next base: position 14,594 of record CACLYO010000015.1, on the reverse strand, counting down.
CCTGTTATATATGTTGGATCTAAAACTGGAAGAGATGGTATACATGGCGCAAGCATGGCATCAGCAATTTTTGATGATAAAATAGAAGAAAAAAAACCTACTGTTCAAGTTGGAGACCCATTTACTGAGAAATTATTATTAGAGGCTTGTTTGGAATTAATGGCAGATAATTCTATAATTGCAATTCAGGATATGGGTGCTGCTGGATTAACATCATCCAGTGTAGAAATGGCATCGAAAGGAAAACTGGGAATAGAGCTAGATTTAAGCAAAGTTCCTTGTAGAGAAGAAAAGATGACACCTTATGAAATTATGCTATCTGAAAGCCAAGAAAGAATGCTGATAGTTTTAGAAAATGGAAAAGAAAATAGTGCAAAAAAAATATTTGATAAATGGAATTTAGATTTTGCTGTTATAGGAAGAACAACAAATACAAAAAAAATAGAAATTAATTTTAACAACAAAAAAGTTGCAGACTTACCTTTAGACTTACTTTCAGAAAATGCCCCTATGTATGATAGAAAATGGAAAAAAAATAAACTTCCTCAAAAAATAAAATTTAAAAAACAAAATTTTAAATCTTTAAAATTGAGTGATTGTTTAAAAAAATTATTAAAACATCCAAACATTTGTGACAAACAGTGGATTTGGGAACAGTATGATCATACTGTAATGGGAGATACTATTCAAAAACCTGGAGGAGATGCAGGAGTAGTGAGAGTACATGGAACTGAAAAAGCAATTGCAGCTTCAGTAGATTCGTCTGCTCAATATTCTTATGCACACCCTTTATCTGGAGGAAAACAAGTCGTATGTGAAAGCTGGAGAAATTTGATATCAGTTGGAGCTGAACCTGTAGCAATAACTAACTGTTTAAATTTTGGAAACCCTGAAAAAGAAGAAAATATGGGTGAGTTTGTTGAATGTGTTCAGGGAATAACTGAAGCTAGCAAGTATTTAGACTATCCAGTTGTATCAGGTAATGTGTCTTTTTATAATGAAACTAAAGACAAGGGAATTAAGCCTACTCCTTCAATTGGTGGTGTTGGACTAATAAAAAATTATAAAAAAATGATAAACATGAACTTAAAAAAGCAAGGAAATTTGATTTTAGTTATTGGAAAAACTGAAGGTCATTTAGATCAAAGTACTTTTGCAAGAGAAATTCTTTCAGAAAAAAAAGGCCCACCTCCTGAAATAAATTTATTTAATGAAAAAAATAATGGTCTTACGGTGTCAAAATTAATAAAAGATAATCTAATTGAATCTTGTCACGACGTATCGTTGGGTGGTGTTTTAGTAGCTGCTTCTAAAATGTGTATCAAAAGCAATAAAGGAATAAAAATAAATAATTTAAAAAATTTAATAAATAAATTTGAGTATTTTTTTTCAGAAGATCAAGGAAGATATTTAATTGAAATCAAAAAAGACAACTTAAGTAAAGTTAAAAAAATATTAATGGATAATTCTGTTCACTTTGATGATCTTGGTGTTGTAAATGATGATAAATTTTTATTTTCTGATGAAATTAATTTATCTATTGACGATTTAAGTATGGTATATAAAGGCTGGCTCAAAAAATATATGGTTAACTGATGACAATGAATTTGAAAGAAATTGAAGATTTAATAAAAGAAGCATTCCCTGATGCTACTATTAATATACAAGATCTTGCAGGTGATGGTAATCACTACTCCGCGACAATTGAATCATCGCTATTTTCTGGTAAAAGTAAAATCGAACAACATAAAATGGTATATAATTCTTTAAAGGGTAAAATGGGAAACGAATTACATGCATTAGCAATTAAAACTAAGGAGAAAAATGGATCCACAAGTTAAAGAACAAATAGAAAAAGAAATAAATAATAATAAAATATGTTTATTTATGAAAGGCACACCAGACGCACCTCAATGTGGATTTTCAATGGCTGTAGCTAACATTCTTAAAATACTTAAAGTTGAATTTAAAGGAGTTAATGTTTTAGAAAATCAAAATTTAAGAGAAGGTATTAAAACATTTAGTGAATGGCCTACTATACCACAACTATATATAAATAAAGAGTTTGTAGGTGGTTGTGATATTGTAAAAGAAATGTATGAAAATGGTGAGTTAAAAGAAGTTCTTAAAAAAAATTCTTTAATTTGATCTTTTAATAAAAGCAATACCAGATATTTCTTGATTTCCTTTGTACTCAAAAATATTAGAACTATTTATTTTTAAATTTTCTAAAGTTTCAGCTGATATAAATTTAAAATCTTTTTTATTATTTTTTTTTAAAATTTCAAAAATTTCTCTAACACATGGATCATCAGTATCTTTTAAATGAGGTATAAATTCAGAAAACCTATAATCTTCTATAACGTAATACCCATCTTTGTTTAGATATTTAAAAAAATAATCTATTGCTTTAAGTTGATCACTTAAAATATGGGAACCATCATCAATAATAATGTCAAAATTTTTTATATTTTCAAAAAAACTAATTTTATTTAAAAATTTTTCTATCATTCTTTTGTTTGAAATATCTAGTCCAAATGGATGAATATTTTTGGATTTATAAATAAATTTTGTTAAATTTATATCAAGACAATATATGTTCGATTTTTTAAAGTATTTTACAAATGCAGCAGCTGATGATCCTGAATAAGAGCCTATTTCTAATATATTTAATTTTTTATCACGTAGATTTGAAAAATGTTTTTCATAAAATTTTGCATATCCGTGACCGTAAATTTTTGTTGATTTAATATAATTAGCTTTATCTGTTTTATAAAAGCTAAACAATTCATCTAATTGAACGTCGTTATTAAATTGATCTTTATCAATATCAATTTTTTTTTTTAATTTAAAAATTAAATTTCTTTTAAAAATACTTAAAAAATTCAAATTATCTAGAGTAATATTCGATAACTAGGTTTGGTTCCATTATAACTGGATAAGGCACTTCTTCAAATTTTGGAACTCTCACAAATTTTACTTTTTTATTTTTTTCATCTACTTGTAAATACTCAGGTACTTCTCTTTCCTTGTTTGCTAACGCAACATCAATAAAAGCTAATTTTTTGGATTTATCTCTAATTTCAATGCTATCTTCTTCTTTAACTAAATAACTTGAGATATTTACTTTTTTACTATTAACTTTTACATGACCGTGATTTATTAACTGTCTTGCAGAAAAAATTGTTGTTGATAACTTTGCTCTATATATAATTGCATCTAATCTTCTCTCTAGTAGACCAATCAAATTTTCTGCTGAGTTACCTTTTTTCATTATTGCTTTTTTATATACATTTCTAAATTGTCTTTCATTCATATTGCCATAATATGATTTTAATTTTTGCTTAGCATTTAATTGAACGCCATAATCTGAAGGTTTTGAAGATTTACTTTGTCCGTGCTGACCTGGTGGATATCCTCTTGTATTAAATGGACTTTTGGGTCTACCCCATAAATTAACTTTTAATCTTCTATCTACTTTATGTTTAGAGTTTAATCTTTTTGTCATTTAATAGGAGGGTTTATAAACTTACTCTTCATTTTGTCAATCGACCTTTTTTCGCTAAACTTGCAAATACACTTGATAAAATGCGAGTTTCTTTTTCGGATAATTGCATTTTATAAAAAATACTTCGCAAATTTTCTAACATTATTGGTTTTTTTTCTGATGGTTTAAAAAAATTTCTACTTTCTAAATGTTTAATACATAAATTTGTCATGGCCTGTATATCTTTTTTTGATGCTGATTTAATTTTTTGGGATTTTGTATATTTTGATTTTTGTAAATTAATAAAACTTGAAACTACTTGAGAAACTATAATAACACTATGTGATAAATTAATTGACTTAAAATTTGGATTGGTAGGTATTTGCATAGTGCAGTTTGCATGTATTATTTCATTATTTGAAAGACCAGATGCTTCAGATCCAAAAAGAAAGCCAATTTTTTTACTAAAATCCAAATTAGAAAGATCTTTTAAATTAATATGTTTAATATTTTTATTTCTAAATCTGGATGATGTTGCAACAACATAGTCTAAATTCTTAATAGCAGATTCTAAGTTATTATAAACTTTACAATTTTTAATAATTTCTTTTGCACCTACCGATGTTGCAATAATTTTATCGTTTGGAAATAAAGGTTTTGGATCAATTACTGACAATTTATTAAAATTAAAATTTTTAATAGCCCTAGCGCAGGCTCCTATATTTTCAGATAGTTGTGGTTTATGTAGAATAAATGTAACTGAGTTCATTAATTGCTAGCAGGAGCATTATCCTTAAATAACTTATAGTCCAAACTATCAATCAAGGCTTTAAATGAAGCTTCAATAATGTTTGTTGAAACACCTATTGTGAACCAATTTTTTCCTTTGGCATCAGTACTTTCTATTGAAACTCTTGTTATAGCTTCGGTTCCAGTATTTAAAATTCTAACTTTATAGTCTACTAATTTTAAATCTTTTAGATATTTTGAATATTTAGCTAATCTATCAACATTATTTCTTATAGCATTATCCAGTGCGTTAACAGGTCCATTACCCTCACCTTCACAAATAATTTTTTCTCCATCTACTTCTAAATGTGCTTTTGCAGATGAAATTATATTTCCTGATGAGTTTTTTTTAACAGTAACATCATATTCTTTTATTAAAATATATCTGGGGATCTCACTCATAATCCTTCTAGCTAATAATTCAAATGATGCATCAGCTCCATCATAGCTATAGCCTATAAATTCTCTATCTTTAACTTCATCTAAAAGTTTTTTAACCTTTGGGTCATTTTCTTTTATATCAATCCCGATAGTTTTTAATCTTGATATAATATTTGATTTTCCAGCTTGGTCAGATACAACAATGTTTCTAACATTTCCTACTTCTTCTGGATTTATATGTTCATAGGTTTTTGGATCTTTCTGAACTGCCGAAACATGTAAACCTCCTTTATGAGAAAAGGCAGCTGCGCCAACATAAGGTAAATGTTTATTAGGTTTTCTATTTAATATTTCATCTAAAAGTCGAGAACATTGTGTTAAATTTTTTATATTATTTTTTTTGATATTTATTTCAAACTTATCTGAAAAATCATTTTTTAAATAAAATGTTGGTATTAATGACATAAGATTGGCATTCCCACATCTCTCACCTAATCCATTGATAGTTCCTTGCACCTGTCTAACGCCAGCTAATACTGCCGTTAAAGTATTTGACACTGCATTTCCTGTATCATTATGCGCGTGAATTCCTAAATTCTTTCCAGGAACTACTTTGACAACTTCATTAACAATTGTTGATACTTCGTGAGGTAATGTTCCACCATTTGTATCACACAAAATTATCCATCTTGCTCCATTATCATAGGCAGCTTTAAGACAATCTAATGCATATTTGGGATTTGCTTTATAACCGTCAAAAAAATGTTCTGCATCGAACATAAATTCTTTTTTTTCTTTAACGAATAACTTAGTGCTTTCAGTAATATTTTCTAAATTTTCCTCATTAGAAATACCTAAAGCAACATCAACATGAAAATCCCATGACTTTCCAACTATACATATTGCTTTTGTATTACTGTTTAATAGTGCGGATAAACCTAGATCATTATCAGCGCTTCTACCAGTTTTTTTTGTCATTCCAAATGCAGTTAATGTTGAGTTTTTACAATTAATTTTTTTCTGAAAAAATTCTGTATCAGTTGGGTTAGCTCCAGGCCAACCACCTTCAATATAATCAACACCTAGATTGTCTAGCGCTTCAGTTATTTTTAACTTATCATCAATAGAAAAATCAACCCCTTGTGTTTGAGCGCCATCTCTTAATGTTGTATCAAATATATATAGTTTATCTTTACTCATTTTAATTTCCAGGTGGTTTTACCATCTTTATCTTCTATTAAAACACCTTTGTTTAACAATTCATCTCTAATTTTATCTGAAAGTTTATAATCTTTATTTTTTCTTGCTTTATCACGTTCTTTAATTTTAAATAATATTTCTTCTTCAGATAAATATGATTTCTCCTTTTTAAATTTTACCCATTCGTCTTTTGTGTCATTCAATAATCCAATAAAATTACAGGCTGTGGTAAAAATTTCTTTATCTTCGATGCTTCCGTTTTGTGCCTTATCATATAATTTATGAATATTTGCAATATAACCAGGTGTATTTAAATCGTCATAAAGAGGTTCAAGCATATCATCTGGAATTAAAACTTTCTTTTTGACCTCAACATAACATTCATACCATTTATTTAAAATTTTTTGACATTCGTCGAGTAATTTATCATTCCAATCTAATGGCTGTTTGTAGTGAGAACTTATTAGAGCTAACCTTAAAACTTGACCATTAATATTTTTTTTAAAATCTTTAATTTTTAAAATGTTACCTTGTGATTTTGCCATTTTTTCATTTGAAATTGTAATAAATCCATTGTGTACCCAATAATTTGCAAATACATCAGTATCGTTAGCACATCTTGATTGAGCAATTTCATTTTCATGATGGGGAAATATTAAGTCTCTACCTCCACCATGAATATCAAACTTTGAACCAAGATATTTTTTTGACATTACAGAGCATTCTAAATGCCACCCAGGCCTGCCCTTGCCCCATGGGGAATCCCAGGATGGTTCATTTTCCTTAGACGGTTTCCATAAAACAAAATCTTCAGGATTTCTTTTATTTTCGGATATTTCAACTCTAGAACCAGCGATTAACTCATCTAAATTTTTATTTGAAAGTTTTCCATAATCTTTAAATTTCTTAACTTCAAAATAAACATGATAATTATTAACATAAGCAAACTTTTTTTCGATCAAGTCTTCAATCATTTCAACCATAAGTGAAATATTTTCCGTTGCCTTTGGTTCTTTGTTTGGCTTTTCACATTTTAAATAATCACAATCACTATGATAATTTGCTGTTATTTTTTTTGTTAAATCTTCAATAGATATCTTTTTTTCAAAAGATGATTGAATAATTTTATCATCTACATCGGTTATATTTCTTATATAGGATATGGTTTTGTTTCCATACTTACATTTTAAAACTTTGTATAAAATATCAAAAACAACAAGTGGCCTGGCATTTCCTATATGTGGATCATCATATACAGTGGGACCACAAACATACATACCAATTTTATCTTTATTTATTGGCACAAATTTTTCTTTTTTGTTTCCCAGACTATTTGTTAAAAAAATATCTTTATTCATTTTTATAGAAATATACTTTAATTTTGGATTTGTGAATCTAATTGATTAGTTGGGAATCTTACAAACTGGAATTGGATCCATTTTATGCAAGTTTAATTTTCGAATTTTTTCGTATTTTTCTCTGTTTTTAGAATTTGGGTTTTTCATTGCTTCCTCTAATTCATTATATTCGAGACCTAATTGACCAGTGTCTGTTCTACCATCATCCCAAAGTCCATCTGTAGGTTCGGCTTTAATGATTTCTTCCAGTATTTTTAATTCTTTTCCTAATTCCCAAACTTGAGTTTTGTTACAATCGCCAATTGGAGAAATATCAACTCCACCATCACCATATTTAGTGTAAAAACCAACTCCAAAATCTTCTACTTTATTTCCTGTACCAACAACAATACCTTTATTTGCAGCTGCAACTTGATACAAAGTAGCCATTCTTAATCTGGCTCTTGAATTTGCTAAACCATGATCATTGTTAAAATTTGACAAAGCAGATTTAAACGAGTGAAATAAACCATCTAATTTTATTGTATGAGCTTCAACATTTTTAAAATTTTTTACTAACCATTCTTGATGTTTTAAACTCAAATCATGTTGTGACTGAATTTGATTAATTGGCATAGATAAAACTATTGTTTTTAAACCAGTCATTGCACTTAAGGTACTTGATACTGATGAGTCAATTCCACCTGAAATACCAATTACTAAACACTGTGCTTTACTTGGCATAGAATTAACATAGTCTAATATCCACTTTTTAATAAATTCAACTTTTTTATCAACGTCCATATTTTAAATATACTTTATAGGGTTTATTTTATAAAGCTTAAGATACTGCTCTAATGCCGCTTCTTGCGTAAATAGAATTTTTTTTAATTTCATCTGAAATTAAAAATGCAAGCTCTAAAGCTTGATTTGCATTTAGTCTAGGGTCACAATGAGTTCTATATCTGCTAGATAGATCTTTATCAGAAATTTTTTGTGTACCACCTGTGCATTCTGTAACATTTTGACCTGTCATTTCAATGTGCAAACCACCCGCATAAGATCCTTCACTTTGATGAACGGCAAAAACATTTTTTACTTCTTTTAAAACATTGTTAAAAGGTCTTGTTTTAAATCCTGTAGTAGATTTAATTGTATTACCATGCATTGGGTCACATGACCAAATTACATTTAAACCCTCTTTTTTAACAGCCCTAATTAATTTTGGTAAAAACTTCCCAACATTCTCATGACCAAATCTTGAAATCAAAGTTATTTTGCCTTTTTCATTATTTGGATTTAATACATTGCAAATTTTTACAATTTCATCTGGTTTAGATGTTGGTCCACATTTTATTCCTATTGGATTTTCTATGCCTCTACAAAATTCAACGTGTCCACCGTCTATTTGTCTCGTTCTATCACCTATCCAAACAAAATGTGCAGATGTATCGTGATATTCTCCAGTAGTAGAGTCAATTCTTGTCATGCATTCTTCAAAAGGAAGTAAAAGAGCCTCGTGAGAAGTCCAAAAATTTACTGTTTTTAATCTTCTATTAAAATCTGAATTTATACCACATGCATCCATGAAAGCTAAAGCGTCTGCAATTTTATCTTCTAATTCTTTAAACTTCTTAGCTTGTGGACTTTTCTTAATGTAGCCTAAATTCCATAAGTGAACTTTTTTTAAATCAGAAAACCCACCATGACAAAAAGCTCTTATCAAGTTTAAAGTAGATGCTGATTGCGAATAAGCTTTAAATAATCTTTTTGGATCTGGTCGTCTTGATTTTTTAGTAAATTCTATACCATTAATATTATCACCAAGATAACTAGGTAATTCTATATCACCTTGTTTTTCAGTTGGTGCACTTCTTGGTTTGGAAAATTGTCCTGCAATTCTTCCAAGTTTTACAACTGGTAAAGATGCTGAGTAGGTTAAAACAAGTGACATTTGCAAAATAACTTTAAAATAATCTCTAATATTGTCTGGATTAAATTCAGCAAAACTTTCTGCACAGTCGCCACCTTGCAATAAGAAAGCTTTTCCATCTACAACTTCAGCAAGTTGTTTTTTTAAATGTGTAGTTTCTCCAGCAAATACTAAAGGAGGAAAGTTTTTTATTTTATTAAGAACCATATTAAGTTCTTTTTCATCCTCATAAGTAGGGATGTGTTTTACTGGATAATTTCTCCAACTATTTATTTTCCATTTCTTCATTTTCAACCTAAGAGTGTTCTATCAAAGATTATTAATTATTCAACAGTCACTGATTTAGCCAAATTTCTTGGCTTATCTATGTCATATCCTTTTTTTAAAGCTGAAAAATAAGCTAGTTTTTGAAGTGGTATAGTGGTTAAAAAAGGAAATAAATCTTCTTCGGTATTTTCTATTTCAATTTTTTCCCAAATATTTTCAGAATAAATTTCTTCATCACTTTTATTTGTTATTAAAAGAACTTTAGCTCCTCTTGCAATTACTTCTTGCATATTTGATATAGTTTTTTTGTAATATTCATCTCTTGGGGCTATCACAACGACAGGCATTCCATCTTCAATTAAAGCTAGTGGTCCATGCTTCATTTCTCCAGCTGGATATCCTTCTGCATGAATGTAAGCTAACTCTTTTAATTTTAAAGCTCCTTCTAGTGCTATAGGAAATGAATAACCTCTTCCCAAAAACATAGCCCCTTTTGCTTTTGTAAAAGAATTACAAATTGATTGAATCTGATTTTCTGTTGATAGAGAATTGCTAACTAGTTTTGATAAAGAAAATAGACTTTTTATTTTCAAATTATATTTTTTTTTATCTAAATCTTTTCTAAGATATCCAATTTTTAAACATAGAATATAAAGTACCAACATCTGACCTAAAAAGGCTTTAGTGGATGCTACACCTATTTCTGGTCCACAATGTATTGGAAGAACAAGCTTAGAATCCCTGGCAATTGAGCTTTCAACAACATTAACAATACTACATGTTTTCATTTTATTCTTATTACAAAGATCAAGGGCTGCATAAGTATCAGCAGTTTCGCCTGATTGTGAAACAAAAATATATAAACAGTCTTTCTTAAATCTATTTCTTCTATACCTAAATTCAGAAGCTATATCCACTTCTACATCTAGTAATGTTAATTGTTCAAACCAATACTTGGCAATCAAGCACGAATGGTAAGCTGTACCACATGCAATTAATTTAATTGACGAAATTTCATTTTTTTTCCATGGAAAGTTTAAAATATTTATTTCATTATTAATTCTATCAATATACTCATTGACACAATTTTTTATTGTTGTTGGCTGTTCTTCTATTTCTTTAGCCATAAAATGTTTATAATCTCCCTTTTCATAGTTTTGCTCATTTGAAGATAATTTTAAAACTTTTTTATTTATTTTTTTTCCTTTTGAATCAAAAAAATCTACCTGATCTTTTTTAATAATACAAAAATCTCCATCATCTAAATATGAAATTTTGTTAGTCATAGATTTTAATGCGTAAGAATCAGAGCCTAAATAATTTTCATTTGGTCCATAACCGACAGCTAATGGAGATCCTCTTCTTGCGCCAACTATTAAATCTGGTTGATCTTTAAAAATTATTCCTAAAGCGAAACTACCTTGAAGTTTTTTTAACATTTTAAGAATTGAATCTTTTAAATTATTATCTTTCAAATATTCAGTTACTAAATGAACTATTACCTCAGTATCAGTTTGTGATTTAAATTTATGACCTTTTTCAACTAAAAATTTTTTTAGAACTGTAGAGTTTTCTATTATTCCATTATGAACTACTGAAACTGTTTCTGATGAATGAGGATGCGCATTAACTGTACTTGGAATACCATGAGTTGCCCATCTAACATGTCCTATACCAACATTTCCAAGTAAATTAATTTTTGTGACGTTCTTTTCTAAACTTTCAACCCTACCTTCACATTTAACTTCATTGATAAAACCATCATTTAATGTAGCAATTCCCGCAGAATCATAACCACGATATTCTAATTTTTTTAATGAGTTAATTATTGTTGATGAAACTTGTTTTGTACTAGTGATTCCAACTATTCCACACATATTTATTTTTTTCTTTTATAATTCTTTATTTCAATTTGTTGTGACCTTGTTAAGGCAAGAGATTTTTTTTTTACATTTTTTGTAATTACTGATCCAGCTCCAACTATACTATTTTTTTCAATTCTAACTGGAGCTACTAAAGAACTGTTTGATCCGATAAAAACATTATCTTTAATTAAAGTTTTGTTTTTTTTCACTCCATCGTAATTACATGTTATAGTTCCAGCACCTATATTTGTTGATTTTCCTATGCTTGCATCTCCAATGTAAGAAAGATGATTGGCTTTAGAATTTTTGCTTAATCTGCTTTTTTTAATTTCAACAAAATTTCCAACCTTTGTATTTTTTTCTAGAATTGTTCCTGGTCTTAATCTTGCAAAAGGTCCTACTACTGAACCACTGTCAATTCTTACACCTTCTAAATGAGAAAAAGATAATATTTTAACATTGTTTTTTATTTTTACTTTTTTTCCAAAAACAACATATGGTTCAATAGTTACGTTTTTTCCAATTTTTGTATCTTTAGAAAAAAAAACGGTATCAGGAGCTATCATTTTAACACCTAATTTAATAAATTTTTCTCTAATTTTATTTTGTAAATTAATTTGTTTCATTTGATTTTTTCTTATAGTTAAGTATTTATGTTCTTTAATTCACAAATTATTTCTTAATAATACTTTTTAAAATGACTCAAAAATTAACTATTTTATTTGATCTAGATGGAACATTGGTAGATACAGCACCAGATTTAATGGCTGCTCATAATCATGTAATGAAAAAATTTGGATATAGTACTAGAAGTGTAGATCAGATAAGAAATCTTGTTGGTAAAGGTGCGGCTGTATTAATTGGAAGATCTATTTGGGGAAGTGCAAAAAAAGAATTTTCAAAAATAACAGATGAAAAAATTAAAAATGAAATGGTTAAAGAGTTTATAAGTTTCTATGGCAAAAATATTGTTAAAGATAGTAAGCTTATTAAAGGAGTTTTAGAATTTTTAAAATGGGCTAAATCAAAAAACATATCAATGGGTGTATGTACAAATAAGCAAGAACATTTAGCAATAGATTTATTGAAGAAAATAAAAATTTACGATTATTTTGAATATGTAGCTGGTGGAAATACTTTTGAATATTGTAAACCAGATCCTAGACATTTGACTAGTATTATAGAAATCATGAATGGTGATATCAAAAAAAGTTTAATGGTAGGAGATAGTGAAAATGATGCTGATGCAGCTAAATCAGCTGGCATACCTATGATACTTATAGAAGATGGTTATACAGATAAAAAAATCGAACAAATTTATCATAACCATTTAATAAAAGATTTTATTGGTATAGAAAAAATAGTTTCAAAATATATAAATGATTGATTCCAATCTACTTTTTGCATTAATAAGTTTTTACTTTGTTATGTATGTAACGCCTGGTCCAAATAATGCGATGGTACTCGCGTCTGGTCTTAAATTTGGTTTTATAAAAACTATTCCGCACATGTCAGGTATTACTATTGGTCATGTTTTGCAGTTAATTTTAGTTTGTTTGGGTCTAGGAAAAATTTTCTTAATATTTCCTCAATTGCAAAACATATTAAAAATACTATGTGCATTATACCTTTTGTATCTTGGTTATAAAATAATAGGATCATTTAGCAAAATTAAAGAAGACGACTCAAGACCTTTAAGATTTCATGAAGCTGGACTTTTTCAAATAGTTAACCCTAAAGCATGGACCATATCTAGTATGGTTGCTTCAGGTTTTTTGCCAGAAAATGGAAATTTGCTTTTTTCAATTTTTTTTATTGCAATGATTGCTCTTATTATTTGTCCTTTATCAATATCGCCTTGGGCAGCATTTGGTTCCGCAATAAGAAATTTAGTAAGGAATAATAAAATAAAAGCATTAATTGAGTATTTTTTGGCAATTTTACTTTTGATAACTGCAATTATTATTGTATTACAGTAGGTATATTTTTAGGAGACAAATTGATAGTTCATAAAGTAAAAGTTTATCCATCAAAAAAATACTTGCCTAAAAAAAAACATTTGGCATGGAAGTTAGCAGAGATAGCAAGCGATAATTCAAAACTAAACAAAAAATCTGTAGATATGGTTATCAATAGAATAATTGATAATGCATCTGTTGCAATAGCATCATTAAACAGAAAAGCAGTTATTGCGTCCCGTGAAATGTCATTAAAACATCCTAAAAATTCTGGTGCAACTTTGTTTGGTATAAATTCAAGGTTTAAATTTCATTGTGAATGGGCAGCTTGGTCAAATGGAACCGCTGTAAGAGAATTGGATTTTCATGATACTTTTTTAGCAGCTGATTATAGCCACCCTGGCGATAACATTCCTCCTTTAATAGCAGTTGCTCAACAAAAAAAAATAAGTGGTATTAATTTGATAAAAGGAATTATTACTGCCTATGAAGTACAAGTTAATTTAGTTAAAGGTATTTGTCTTCATAAACATAAAGTTGATCATATCGCTCATCTTGGTCCTAGTGTTGCGGCTGGCTTAGGAACAATGTTAAAACTTAATACGGAAACTATTTATCAAGCTATTCAACAAGCACTTCATACAACAATTTCAACAAGACAATCAAGAAAAGGAGAAATTTCTAGTTGGAAAGCTTTTGCTCCGGCTCATGCTGGTAAATTAGGCATCGAAGCTGTTGACAGAGCTATGAGAGGTGAAGGAGCCCCTAGCCCTATATATGAAGGGGAAGACAGTGTTATAGCAAGAATACTAGATGGAAAAAAAGCTTTATACAAAATTCCTTTACCAAAAAAAAATGAAGAAAAAAAAGCTATACTAGAAACTTATACAAAAGAATATTCAGCTGAATATCAAGCTCAAGCATTAATAGATATTGCAAAAAAAATTAATAAAAAAATTAATAATTTAAATCAAATTAAAAAAATAGATATTTATACAAGTCATCACACTCATAATGTAATTGGAACTGGTGCAAACGACCCACAAAAAATGGATCCAAATGCTAGTAGAGAAACTTTAGATCACTCTATAATGTATATTTTTGCAGTAGCTTTAGAAGATGCCGATTGGCATCATGTAAAGTCTTATAGTAAATCAAGAGCTAAGAAAAAAAGTACGATTAGATTGTGGCACTCTATTAGAACTCACGAGAATAAAAAGTGGACTAAAAAGTATCACAACCCAAATCCAAAGAAAAAATCCTTTGGAGCAAAAGTAATTATTACTCTTAAAAATGGTAAAAGAATAATTGAACAACAGTCTCTTGCTGATGCCCATCCTTATGGATCACGTCCATTTAAAAGGCAAAACTATATTA
>CACLYO010000014.1 GCA_902611145.1 uncultured Pelagibacteraceae bacterium | reverse complement strand
ATCAATATAATGATTGATAATCCTGAAATTTTATCAATATGTGCCTCAGTTAAAAAAAACTTTGATAATAAAAAAATAGTTAAAAATCAAATTGAATATTTAATAGAAGATTTAAAACAACAGATTTTAAAGAATAGTACAGATATAAAAATAGGACATATATTAGTAGAATATTATTTTCTTGATGGCGAGATGTATAATAAACTACCAATTGGAGAAGTTTGTAGAGATTTAGTTATTCAAACTAAATTTATTTGTTTTTCTAAAATTTTTACCGATTCTTTAGAAAATTTATTTTTTAATTATCAGATCGATATAAATAAAATTATTTGCACTAGCTATGCAAAATCATTATTACAAAGTGACTTTAATGATTTAGCCGAAGCTGGCCTTAGAGTTGTTGAAGGATATAATATTAATGAAGTTGAAGTTAATCCAAAAAAACAAGCCAAAATGGGTTTTTTTGAGAGACTTTTTCACATTTTTTCATAAGTTGTATTTTATCGTAACATTTGTTGTTTTTAATACTATTTATCTAAATCATATAACTTGTTTATGTCAATTTTAAATCAAAAGACGTTAAAAGCACCAATTGAATTTGAAGGAATTACTTTACACAAAGGAAAATTTGTAAAGGTAAAAATTTTGCCAGCTAGACCTAACTCAGGAATTATATTTAAAAGAGTAGATTTAAAAGGAGATAATTTAATTGAAGCAAATTTCTATAATGTAACTGATGCAACTTTATGTACAACTTTAACTAACAAGTCAGGAGCGAGTGTTTCAACTATAGAGCATTTGATGGCAGCTTTATATGGAAAAGGTATTGATAATGCTTTAATTGAAATTAATAATGATGAAATACCAATTAAAGATGGTTCTTCAAAATTTTTTGTAGAGCAGATAGATAATGTTGGTTTAGAAATTAGCGATATACCAATTAAGATAATAAAAATTCAAAAAAAAGTTGCTTTTAAAGATGGAAAAAAAACTATTTCAATAGAGCCTACTAAAACAAGTTTAGAAATTGATTTTGAAATAAAATTTAATAATCCAGTAATTGGTGTCCAAAGAAATATTATAAACGTTTATGAAACAGATTTAAAAGATATTTTTAGCTCAAGAACGTTTTGCTTATTTGAAGATGTGGAAAAGTTAAAAAAATTAAATTTTGCTAAAGGCGGTTCACTTGAAAATGCAATTGTAGTGAAGAATAATAAAATTCTTAATGATGGGGGTTTGAGAAATAAAAAAGAATTTGTAAATCACAAAATTTTGGATTGTATGGGTGACCTATTCCTATCAGGACATAAAATAGTTGGTAAATTAGTTTGTTCGCAAGGTGGACATAAGTTAACAAATCAGATTTTAAGAAAAATATTTAGTGATAATCAAAATTTTTCAATTTTTGAATTAAAAGAGAAAAATATACCCCATTCGTTTATCAATAAAACTGCACTAAAATCAATTGCTTAAAAATATTTCGAGTTTTTAATATAATCTGTTAAAAATTCTTAATGATTAGATTGTATAAAATATTTCTTGTATTGCTATTAACCATTTTGGCATCTTGTTCATCTGACAAAAAAAAAATTTCAATTATAGAAGAAGAAGATTTAGAGCTTCAAATGATTGATGCTTATAAAGATGGTTATGAAGAATTAGAAAAAGGCGATGTAATTTATGCAGCAAGAAAATTTAATGAGGCAGAACTTTTATATCCCCAATCTGAATGGGCTTCTAAATCAGTTTTACTTGCAGCTTATGCTTTTTATTCTCAAAATTATTATGATAGATCAATAGGTGAGCTTCAAAGATTTATTAAAAAATATCCAAACCATAAAAATATGGATTATGCATATTTTCTTTTAGCCATGTGCTATTATGAAAATATTGTAGATGAAAAAAAAGATTTAGAACCACTTTTGTTATCTAAACAAAAATTTGAATTTATTTTAAAAAATTATCCCGATACAGATTTTGCTCAAGATGCAAAATTTAAGATAAATCTTATACAAGATGTTCTAGCATCAAAAGAAATGTATATTGGCAAGTATTATTTAAGAAAAGAAAAATGGGTAGCTGCTATTAATAGATTTAAAACTATTATAAATAAATATGAAACAACTATTTATGTTGAAGAAGCGCTTCATAGACTTGTTGAAACTAATTATAAAATTGGACTAGAAGATGAGGCAGAGAAATATGCTAATTTACTTGGATACAATTATGAATCTAGCCAATGGTATGAACAATCCTATAAAATATTCAATAAAGACTATAAATCTTTACATGAAATTAAAAAAGATAAACAATCAGTGTTTAAAAGATTCAAAAAGCTTTTTAAATGAAAAGTAATGACTCCAAATTAATTAAAAAAGATTATTTAAAAAAGATTAATTTAATTAACAGATATAACAAAGCTTATTATAAAAATAGTAAACCAATAATTACTGATTTTGAATATGATAATCTTAAAATTGAAATTTTAGATTTAGAGAAAAAATATAATTTTTTAAAAAGTGACAAGTCACCATCTTTAACAGTTGGATTTAAACCTTCTAAAATTTTTAATAAAGTTAAGCATAAAATACCAATGCTTTCTCTGGGTAATGCTTTTAATAAAGAAGATTTAATAAATTTTGAAAAAAAAATTTGTAATTTTTTAAGTCTAAAAAAAAATACAATTATTGAATATAGTGCAGAACCAAAAATTGACGGAATTTCGGCATCGTTACTTTACAGAAATGGTAAATTTATCCAAGGCCTTTCAAGAGGTGATGGTATAGAAGGTGAAGATATAACCGAAAACTTAAAAACTATAAAAGATATTCCAAAATATATTTTTAATAAAAATTTTCCAGAAGAAATAGATATAAGAGGTGAAGTATATATTGGAAACAAAGATTTTAATTCAATAAAAGACAAATTTGCCAATCCAAGAAATGCAGCGTCAGGATCCTTGAGGCAAAAAAATTCTGATGAGACTAGCAAAATACCATTAAGATTTATTGCATATACATATGGATTTTCTAAAAAATTAAACATTAATACTCAATCTGAATTTTTGAAAAATTTAGAAATTTGGGGATTTAGAGTAAATAAATATAATAATATTATTAAAGGTATTAATAATTTAATGCAAAATCATAAAAACTTAGAAGAAAAAAGAAATAAAATAGATTTTGATATTGATGGAATTGTATACAAAATAAATAAATTTGATTTGCAGAGAAGACTTGGCTTTGCGACTAATTCTCCAAGGTGGGCAATAGCACATAAATTTTCAGCTAATAGTTCAGTTTCTGAAATTTTAAATATAGAAATACAAGTTGGAAGAACTGGTGCTCTTACACCAGTAGCAAAAATTAAACCAGTAAATATTGGTGGTGTTGTAGTTTCTAATGCAACTTTGCATAACGAAGACGAAATAATTAGAAAAGATATTAGAATAGGTGATACAGTTAAAGTTGAAAGAGCTGGAGATGTAATTCCTCATGTAATTTCTGTAGATAAAACAAAAAGAAAAACAGATTCGAAAAAATATTTTTTTCCAGAAAAATGTCCTTCATGTGGATCAAACACAGCAAAAGATTTTAATGAAGCAACTAAAAAACATGATGCAGTAAGGAGATGTCTTAACGAAGAATTTAAATGTGAAAAAATTGCTATAGAGTCTTTAAAACATTTCGTATCAAAGGAAGCATTAAATATTGATGGATTTGGTAAAAAAATTGTTGAAAAATTTTGGGAAATTAACCTTGTTAAATTTCCTCAAGATATTTTTAGCTTAAATTTTGAAAAAATTAAAAAACTTGATGGTTGGGGAGAATTATCAGTCAATAATTTAAAGTACTCCATAGAAAAATCAAAAAAAATAAGTTTAGAAAGATTCATTTTTGCCCTTGGGATTCGCCATATAGGCAAAGAAAATGCGAGACTTTTATCACAACATTTAAAAAATGTAGAAAGTTTTTGTAGACTTTCAAAAGAAAGCAATATTGAAGTTTTATTGAATATTGATGGAATTGGAGAAACTCAAATTAAATCAATTAGAAATTTTTTTTCTAATAAATTTAATATTTCAGCTTTAGAAAAGTTAAATAAAATTATGAAAATATCTGGTGCAGCATTATCAAAAAAAGATGGAATTTTAAAAAATAAAACTTTTATGTTTACTGGTAAATTAAATGAAATAAGCAGAGCAGAAGCTAAGTCTTTAGTAGAACAAAATTCTGGTAAAATAATAAGTAATGTTAATAATAAACTTAATTTTTTAGTTGTTGGAGAAAAACCAACAAACAAAAAAGTTATAAAAGCAAAAGAATTAAAAATAAAAATACTTACACAAGATGAATGGACAAAAATGCTAAATAAGACTAGCTAACCATTTTTTTTCACTATAATTTAAAAATTTTGATATTTTTGAGTAAACGTTTAGGTGATAATTAAATAGATAATCCCTCTCTACTCTAGTTAATAACTTAAAGTTAATAAGATCTTTTTCTAAAGGAGCTAAGGTCAAATTTTCAAAAAATAATTTATTTTTAAATTTTTTTATAAAAACTAGATTTTCTATTCTAATTCCATAATGTCCTTTTTTGTAATATCCTGGTTCATTACTAACGACCATTCCTTCTTCAAGCTTAACAGTATTAAATTTTGTGATAGATTGTGGACCTTCGTGAACATTAGAAAAAAAACCAACGCCATGACCAGTTCCATGCGCATAATCAAGTCCATCTTTTTTTAAAAATTGTCGCGCTATTAAGTCAATTTTTTTTCCAGTATTCAATTTTTTTAAGTTAGCTGTTGCAACTGCAATATGTCCTTTTAGGACTTTTGTAAATTTATTTTTAATTGAATTTTTTTGTTTAGAAAAACAAATAGTTCTTGTTACATCCGTTGTACCATATTTATATTGCCCCCCTGAGTCACATAGGAAAATATCATTTTTTTTTATGGTTTTATTAGTTTCTTTTGAAGCTCTATAGTGAACTATTGCTCCATTAGATCCTGTTCCAGATATTGTATTAAAGCTAGGAAATAAATAATTTTTATTAAGCCTTCTAAATTTTTCCAATTTTCTTTGTGAATCTAGCTCAGTTATTTCATTCTTATTAATATTTTTTATCCAATAAAGAAATTTAGTTAAAGCAACACCATCTTCAATATGGGCATTAATCATATGTTTAATTTCAGAGGAATTTTTTATTGATTTCAATTTATAACAAGGATCATGTTTATCAATTATTTTAAATTTTGATTCAATTATTTTTTCATTTAAAATTGAGCAGGATAAAGGATCTATTATAAATTTTTTTCCTTTTAATTTTTCAATTAAATCTTTAAATTTATTGGGATTTATTATTTGTTGGCTTGATATCTTTCCTTCCTTAACTATTTCTGAAACTTTTTGTTTTTGTGTAATTAAGAAAATTTCTTTAGTTTTTCCAATTATTAGACGACAATTTGGTATAGGGCTATTTGGGTTATCCGAACCTCTAATATTTAAAGCCCATGCTACATTTTCAGGTGCACTTATGTATATATAGTCAGCTTCATTTGATTTTAATATTTTTCTAATTCTATTTATCTTATTTTTATAATTTTCGCCCACGACATTACTTTTTAGAGAAAAGAATTTTTTTATTTTTAAATTTTTTTTTTTGTAAATTTCATCAATTAAATTAATTTCTATTTGCTTTAAATTTAGAGATTTGCCAAAATATCCATTTAATTGTTGTTTTGTATGTAGATTTGGATCAAATCCAAGAGTTAAATTTTTTAAAATTTTATGAGGTAAAAATTTATGAATCTCTATAATTTTAAATAATTTACCTGACTGGAGTTGTGCTTGAATCGTATACCTTCCATCAACAAACAAATAGTTTTTTTTTTTTAAAACAACTGCTAGCCCAGCAGAACCATCAAAATTAGAGATAATTTTTAACCGGTCAATGCCAGCATATTCAGAAAAAAATTCATCATTTTTTGGGACTATATATCCATCAACACCATATTTGCTAAATTTACTTTTTAATTTTTTAATCCTTTTATTAATCATTTGATCCTCTTTTGATATCTAATCCATCCTGGACTTCTTGTGTTTTCTTCCAATTCGAAATCTTGATTAAATTCGAAATCATTATCTAGATTATCTTTTTCTTCAAAAAATGTATTTTTTTCTATATTTTTTTCAGGTAATTCTTCAATAAATCTTGATGCCATACTGTCAATCCAGTCTCCTTGATAAAATCTATTCATAGAAAAAGATATATAAGCAAGTTTTTTAGCCCTTGTAATACCTACGTATGCTAGTCTTCTTTCTTCTTCTAAACCACTTTCACCTTTTTCTTCAATTGATTTTTGGTGAGGAAACAAACCTTCTTCCCACCCAGGTAAAAAAACAACATCAAATTCTAAACCTTTGGAAGCATGCATTGTCATGAGGTTTATTTTTTGTCCATCCCAATCTTGATCTATTGAAGTTGCAAGTGCAACATGTTCTATAAAACTTTCTAAATTGTCGAATTCTTTCATTGCACTTAAGAGTTCTTTAATATTTTCTAATCTGTTTTCATTTTCAAGATCTTTTTTATTTTTAAGCATTACCGAATACCCAGATTCATCCAATACAATTTGTAATAACTTTACATGATTTACCTTTTTAATTTTCAAATCAGCTCTCCATTTTTCAAGTAAGTTTAAAAAGGAACTTAAACCTATTTTTGCTTTAGGTTTTATTAAATTAAGTTCAATTAATTTTTTTGAAGATTTTTCAAGAGATAAATTATTTTTTTTTGCAAATTCATGAATTTGTTTTATAGAACTTTCACCAACTGATCTTTTTGGATTATTTACTACTCTCTCAAAAGCTAAATCATCTTTATTTTGATGAATTAGTCTTAGATAGGCAATGCAATCTTTAATTTCAGCTCTATCATAAAATTTAGTTCCCCCAACTATTCTATAAGGTAGTCCTATCTTAAGAAAGCGTTCTTCAAATTCTCTTGTTTGAAATATTGCTCTTACCAATATAGTTATATTATTTAATGAATATTTATTTTTTAATTTTTTTTCAATTTCATCACTTAATCCTACAGCTTCATCTTTTCCATTTTTAAAACAATTTAATTTGACCATTTCTCCATCATTTAAATTTGTTTTAAGTGTTTTACCAACTCGGTTTTGATTATTTGCTATTAGATTAGAGGCAACAGAAAGAATATTTTGTGAAGATCTATAATTTTCTTCAAGTCTAAAAATTTTTGTATTTTTATAAATTTTATCGAAATCTAAAAAATTTTTGATTTCAGCACCCCTCCAACTATAAATTGATTGATCATCATCACCAACACAACAAATATTTTTATGTTTTTTTGCTAGTAAATTTAACCATTTGCTTTGAATAAAATTTGTGTCTTGATATTCATCTACCAAAATATATTTAAAATTATTTGAATAAATTTCACCAATATCTAAGTTTTTTTCTAAGATGTTTACACAATGTAAAATTAAATCGCCAAAATCACATGCATTTAAATCTAATAATTTTTGTTGATAAATTTTATATATTGGTAAAATTATTTTTTCGTAAATATCTTTTTTATTAATTTTCACATTATTTGGATAATAGCCTTTATTTTTCCACCTATCTATTACATTCAAAATTGCTTTAGGTGCTATTTTTTTGATGTCTATATTTTCAGCTTTACAGATATTTTTAACTAATCTGATTTGGTCATCCGTATCAAGAATTGTAAAATTTGAATTAAGACCAGCTGCTGAAGCATGTTTTCTTAAAAGTTTTGCACAAATTGAATGAAAAGTTCCTAACCAGGAAAGCCCTGTTGCATCAGTTTTAAGAATTTCACTTACTCTATTCTGCATTTCTCTGGCGGCTTTATTCGTGAATGTTACAGATAAGATTTGATTAGGAAACGCCTTTTTCTCTTTAACTATATGTGCGATTCTAGCAGTTAATACTTTCGTTTTTCCAGATCCTGCGCCTGCTACAATCAATATTGGCCCATTAGTATGAATAACTGCCTTTTTTTGTTCAGAATTAAGGTTTTTTAAATATTCAAAGTTTATCATTTACAAATAATCATTATAAATCAAATTAAAATTTGATGAAAAAAATTAATTTTAATTTTAGATATAATCATAAAATAGGTATTTTTACTTTATCAAGTATATTTTTTTTATACCTTTTATACCTCTCAATACCAAGTTTATATGATACTGGAAGAGTTCAAAAAGTCTTCAATGATAAGTTTTTAACAGATTTTAATTTAAATATTAGTTTATCAACAGATATTTCATATAGAATTCTTCCTCAACCTCATTTTTCAATAAAAGATGCAAAGTTATTTTATACAAAGTCAAAATTGCCTCATGAAATTGGTCAAATTAAAGAACTTAAAATATTTATAAGTAAAAAAAATTTTTTTACTAAAAAAAATGTAGAAATTTTAAAAGTTGAATTTAATAAAAGTAATTTTTTTTTAATGAAAAATGATTTTTTTTAAAAAATATTTAAATGAAAAATTTTCTGAAAAAAAATTAATAATTAAAAAAAGTAAATTTTTTTTAAACGATGACAACAAAAATATAATTTTTATTTACACAATTGATAAATCAAAATTGTATTTTAGTTCAGAAGAAAATACTAACTTTTTAAGTACAAAAGGTAAAATTTATAAAATTCCAGTAAAATTAAATTGGAGCAAAAATTTTACCACAAAAAAAAAAACTACAGAAATAAAGACAAAAAAAATATCTGTAGATTCATTTAATGAAGGTAGTTTAATTGAAGGAAATTATGAATATGAAAATATTTTAGATCTTTTTTCTAGTAGATTCAAAACCAAATATAAAATTTTAGATAAATCGATAGTTTTTGAATCCAAAAAATCTTTGATTAAAAGTACTCCAATTAAATATGATGGTTTTATAAATTTTAAACCTTTTAACTTTGTAATAAATGTTGAGTCAAAAAAATTAAATCATTTATATTTTTGGAAAAATCTTTATTTAATTGATGAATTAATTTCTACAGAACTTTTACTTAATCAAAATTTATATGGAAATATATTTATTTCCTCCGAAGAAATTTTAAAAAATAAACATTTTAGTAAGATTGGTATAAATATTAATTTTAAAGAAAGTGAAATTAATTTAGATAACACAAGACTGTACAGTGATAAATTAGGTGAATTAATCATATATAACAGTATTTTACAATCTGAAAAAGGATTTGTAATATTATCAGGAAAATTGAAATTAAAAATAAATGACCAAGATTTCTTTTATAAACATTTTTTAATACCTAAAAAAAATAGAAAAGAAATAAAAAATTTAATTTTTGATGTAAGTTTACAATTAAATGATCGTTCATTAATGGTTAACAATATTTATTTTGAAAATAATAATAAGATTAGAAATTTTGACTCTATAGATCAGATTATTGAAAATAATAGAGCAATAAAATATGATTATTTGAATTCAATTTTATTTAGAAAGTTTGTAAAAGAAATTATTATAGCTTATTCTCAAGAAGGGTAGACCATTTTTTTTGGATCTACTATTTTGTTATATTCTTTTTCATTAATTAAACCAGATTTTATAGCTTCAGCTTTTAAAGTAGTTTTGTTTTTTAAAGCTTGTTTAGCTATTTTAGCTGCATTATCATATCCAATTTTTGGTGTTAAAGCTGTTACTAACATTAATGAATTATCTAATAACTCTTTAATTCTTTTTTTGTCAGCTTTTAGACCAGAAATACAATACTTTGCAAAACTTTTAGAAGAGTCAGACATTATATGAATCGATTGTAAAATATTATGAATAATTAATGGTTTAAAAACATTTAATTCAAAATGGCCATGTGATCCTGCCATTGTTATTCCATTATGATTTCCAATTACTTTTACACATACCATAGTTACTGCCTCGCATTGAGTTGGATTTACTTTTCCAGGCATTATTGATGATCCAGGTTCGTTTTCTGGCAAAATTAATTCTCCGTAGCCAGCTCTAGGACCTGATCCTAAAAATCTAATATCATTTGCAATTTTCATTAAACAAACAGCCGTTGTATTCATTGTTCCTGAAAAATTAACGATGGCATCATGAGCTGCTAAAGATGCAAATTTATTTTGTGAAGGTTTAAAAGGGAGTTTTGTAATTTTTTTAATTTCAGCTACTACTTTTTTGTCAAAACCCTTTTTTGTATTCATTCCAGTTCCTACTGCTGTTCCACCTTGAGCTAAAAAATATATTTCTCCCAAAGCTCCTTTTATTCTTTCTATGCACTTCGTTAATTGGTGATGGTAGCCAGAAAATTCTTGTCCTAAAGTTAAAGGGGTAGCATCCTGTAAATGAGTTCTGCCAACTTTGACAATTTTACTAAATTTTTTAGCTTTTTTTTTTAATTCTGAATTAAGTAAAGTAAGACTTGGTATTAATTTTCCAGTAGCTCTTATTGCTATAGCCATATGCATGGCTGTCGGAAAAACATCATTTGTTGATTGAGATTTATTTACGTGATCATTTGGATGTACTGGTTTTTTTGTTCCTTTTTTTCCACCTAAAATCTCTATTGCTCTATTAGAAATCACTTCATTTACATTCATATTAGTTTGAGTTCCAGAACCAGTTTGCCAAACTTTTAAAGGAAAATTGTCTTTTAGCTTTCCGGAAATAACTTCATTTGCTGCTTTAATAATTGCTTTACTTATTTTTTTATCTAGGTCACCATTTTTCGCATTTACTATAGCTGCAGATTTTTTAATTATTGCTATTGATTTAATTACAATTGGTCTCACTAAAAAATCCCCAATATCAAAGTATTTGCTTGATCTTTGTGTGGAAGCACCCCAGTATTTATCCACAGCTACATCAATTGAACCTATACTGTCATATTCTTTTCTTGTTTTCATAATTTATATTTGGATGTAATACCTTAATTACTTATACATTAAGTTTAATAAGAATCAAATAGGAGCAACATGACTAATTTTGAAAAAGTGGGATTGTTTATGAAAACTTTTGGCCAGGAGATTAAAACGAAACCAAGCTTCGGTACAGAAAAAATTAATCAACTGAGAATTGACTTAATAAAGGAAGAACTTCAAGAACTACAAGAGGCAATAAAAAATAATGATTTAAAAGAAACTGTAGATGCTTTAACAGATATACTTTATGTGACTTATGGTGCAGGACATGCTTTTGGGGTAAATCTTGATGAGTGTTTTGATGAAGTACAACGTTCAAATATGAGTAAGTTAGATGAAAATGGTAAACCAATTTATAATGATGCTGGCAAAGTTATGAAGGGCCCAAACTATTTCAAACCAGACTTGTCAAAATTTTTAAAATAATAAGGGGCGTTCTGTTGCCAGGTGCCCCAAAACCCCGTTACTTAATTAATAAATTAATTAAGCAGCAAGAGCAAATTTATCATTTGCAATTATAATTTAGCCCGTTACGGTGGAACAATTCCGAACGAAAGAATAGCTTTTAGACATCCGTCGATCCTAGTTCACCCCCTTAAATTTTTTATGGTGGAGGTGGTGGGTACTGCCCCCACGTCCGTAATGCTTATTACGAAATTCGTTTATCGTTGTAGTTGGATAACCAACATAAAAAATATAGTTTAAAATATAATTATTTCAATGATGATGATTACTTATTTTGTAAATTTATACTTTAATAATGTTTTTAACGCTAAAATACCATCAATTAATCTAATTTTTTTTCCATCTTTAAATTCTCTTCCATTATAATTAATAGATTTTTCAATAATGTTAATTTTTAATTTTGCTAATTTAGTTGTAACTTCTGGACAAAAACTAAAGTCGTGTTCTTTTAAATCTATTTTATCAAAAATATCTCTGCTTATAACCTTATAACATGTATGTGCATCGGTAAGATTTTGAGAGTTTATTAAATTAGATAAAATTGTTAGCATGTGATTAAAAAATATTCTTACTAAATTAATAAAATTTTTTGAATAATATCTATTTTTTAAACCCAAAACCCTTGATCCATAAACAACTTTAGTATTTTTTTTAATTATTGGTTCAATTAATTTATAGTAATCGTTTGGGTCATACTCCAAATCTGCGTCTTGAATTAAAACTATATCGCCAGATATTTTTTTTTTGGCTTGAATTATGCAATACCCTTTTCCATAATTTTTTTCATTAAGAATTAGATGATTTATTTTATGAAAAAGCTTATTTTTAAGCAATTCTCTAGATCCATCATTAGAGAAATCATCAATAACAATTATTTCTTTATCTATATCACTTAAAACTAGAATTTTATCTATCAGTTTTTCGACAGTGTTTATTTCATTGTAACAAGGTATAATAATGCTTAACTTCATATAAACTTTTTTATTGTTATTATTTTAAATAATAATTTTTTTATTTTTTTTATCTTTAAAATACCATAAGTATTTTACTTATATATATTTAATTAAGAATCTTAAAACATGAAATTAACTAAAGAACAAACGCAGGAAATAAAAGACCAGCAATCACAGGAAAGTAAAACTAAAAGAGTAACAGCACCAGAACTTGAAAAAATACTTTATGATGCAATTCCTATATTAGATCATGGTTTTGTTAGGGTTGTAGATTACATGGGGGATGACACATCTATTGTTCAGGCTGCAAGAGTGTCTTATGGAAAAGGTACAAAAAAGGTTTCTACAGACTCTGGCTTAATAAAATATTTAATGAGACACTGGCACAGTACACCCTTTGAGATGTGTGAAATTAAATACCATATAAAACTTCCAATATTTATTGCAAGACAGTGGATTAGACATAGAACTGCAAATGTAAACGAATATTCTGCAAGATATTCTATATTAGATAAAGAATTTTATTTACCTGACTCAGATCATTTGGCAGCGCAGTCTCAAATTAATAGACAAGGAAGAGGAGATGTACTTAAAGGAGAACAAGCAAAAAAAGTTTTAGATTTATTAAAAAATGATGCAGAGCAAACATATAAAAACTATGAAGAAATGTTAAATCAAAGATATGATGGCAGTATAATTGATGAGGGTAAAGTTGGATTAGCAAGAGAACTTGCAAGAATGAATTTAACTTTAAATACTTATACACAGTGGTATTGGAAAACTGATTTATTAAATTTAATGAACTTTTTACGACTAAGAGCAGATCATCATGCACAATATGAAATAAGAGCATATGCTGATGCAATGTTAGATACTGTCAAAAAATGGGTACCTATTACGTATGAAGCATTTATGGATTATAGGGTAGGTGGTACAGAAGTTTCTTCAAAAGGAAAAATAGTAATTCAAAAACTAATTAAAGGAGAAAAAGTATCACTCGAACAATCTGGTTTATCTAAAAGAGAATGGAATGAATTGATGGAAGCTTTTAAC
Organism: uncultured Pelagibacteraceae bacterium; assembly: GCA_902611145.1. GTDB lineage: Bacteria > Pseudomonadota > Alphaproteobacteria > Pelagibacterales > Pelagibacteraceae > Pelagibacter. The sequence continues at coordinate 17,349 of CACLYO010000014.1, read as the reverse complement.
TTAAAGGATAAGTTGATTTAATCTTTTCAGCAAGATTTTTATATATTTTAGAAATTTCATGGTCTGGATTTTTTTCGACAATAGGTGTTCCAAGATCACCTTGTTTTCCAACCTCAGGATTGATTGGAATTTCTCCTAAAAAATTTTTATTAAATTCTTCAGCAGTTCTTTTTACTCCACCTTCTCCAAAAATTGCGTATTTTTTCCCATCATCACCAATGAAGTGACTCATATTATCTATTAATCCTATTATTTTAACATCAAGCTTGTCGAACATTTTAATACCTCTTTTTACGTCTTGAAGCGCAATTTCTTGCGGAGTAGAAATTATTATAACTCCATCCATTTTTATTTCTTGTGCAAATGTTAGTTGAGTATCACCAGTTCCGGGGGGCATATCAACAATAATAAAATCCAAATCTTTCCAGGCAACTTTTTGTGTGAAAGTTTTTATTGCACTAGTAACCATTGGGCCTCTCCAAATCATTGGTGTTTGTTCATCTGTTAAAAAACCAATGGACATACACTGTATGTCGTATTTTTTTATTGGAATTAATGTTTTGCCATCACTTTCCGGTTTTTCATTTATCGAAAATAATTTTGGTAATGAAGGCCCATAAATATCTGCGTCAAGCAGTCCTACTTTGCACCCAATTTTCTTTAAGGCCAAAGCTAAGTTTGTTGCAAATGTTGATTTTCCAACACCACCTTTTGCGCTTGAAATGGCTATGGTAAATTTTGTTCCTTGGATTGGGTTTTTTACAAACGTTTTTCCTGGAGTTTTTACTGTCATTTTCTCTTTTATATAGTCAACTTATCTTGTTTTTCAAATTAAAGACACTATATAGAGTGTCATGGTTGATGATTTTAGAAGCAGAGGCGGAAGTCCGTGGGGTAGCCCTCCTGGAGGTGGAAATGGATCAGGTAGAAGAGGCCCGACGCCTCCTGACATAGAAGAAATTATAAAAAATTTACAAGATAAAATTAATAGATTTTTTCCAGGCGGATCTTCAAAAGGCGGCAAACCAATAATTTTTGGTTTAATAATTTTATTAATCGTATGGGCACTTAGCGGTCTATACAGAGTTTTACCAGATGAACAAGGTGTAGTTTTAAGATTTGGAAAATTTGTTTCTACAACACAACCAGGATTAAATTACCACATACCTTTTCCAGTGGAGAGCGTGTTAACACCAAAAGTTACTAAAGTTAACAGAATAGATATAGGCTTTAGATCTGAGAGAGACAGTGGTTTTACTTCAACAGCTGTTGCTGATGTTCCGGAAGAAAGCTTAATGTTAACTGGAGACGAAAATATTGTTAATATAGATTTTTCAGTTTTTTGGGTAATTAAAGACGCAGGAAATTTTTTATTTAAAATTCAAGACCCACAGGGAACAGTTAAAGCTGCCGCAGAAACAGCGATGAGAGAAGTAATAGCAAGAAGCAATATTCAACCGATTTTAACAGAAGGTAGATCTAAGATCGAGATCGATACTCGAGATATAATTCAAGAAATATTAGATGAATACAATTCGGGTATTGAGATTACCCAGGTACAAACTCAGAAAGCTGACCCACCAGATCAAGTTATTGATGCTTTTAGAGATGTTCAAGCTGCAAGAGCTGACATGGAAAGATCTAAAAATGAAGCAGAAGCTTATGCAAATGATGTTATTCCAAGAGCAAGAGGTGAAGCTGAAAAAATATTACAAGCTGCCGAAGCATATAAAAAAGAAGTCGTAGCAAAAGCAGAAGGTGAAGCTAGTAGATTTTTATCGATATTTAATGAATATAAAAAAGCAAAAGAAGTAACCCAAGAAAGAATGTATTTAGAAACAATGGAAAAAGTTTTAGCTGATATTGATAAAGTTATAATTGACAAGGAAGCGGGATCAGGCGTTGTGCCTTATCTGCCACTTCCAGAACTACAAAAGAAAACAAATTAATATGAAAAAAATTATATTACCTTTAGTTGGAGTTGTTGCAGTAATAGCATTCTTTTCAATATTTATCGTTAAGGAAGTAAATCAAGCTATTGTTTTACAATTTGGTGATCCAAAAAAAATTATTACTAAACCAGGATTAAATTTTAAACTTCCGTTTATACAGAATGTAGTTTTTTTAGATAAAAGAATATTAAATCTAGATGCTCCGCCAGAAGAGGTAATTGCATCAGATCAAAAAAGATTAATCGTTGATGCTTTTGCAAGAATACAAATTGTTGATCCATTGAAATTTTATATCTCAGTTGGAAATGAAAGAGTTGCAAGATCTAGATTATCTACAATTATAAACTCAAGAATTCGAAGTGTTTTAGGTACACAAAGATTACAAACTTTATTGTCTGAAGATAGAACGAAACAAATGGCTTTAATACAAGAAGGCGTAAATAACGAAGCTGAAAAGTTTGGTATTAAGATTGTAGATGTAAGAATTAAAAGAGCAGATCTTCCACAAGCAAATAGTAATGCAATTTTTGCAAGGATGCAGACCGAAAGAGAAAGAGAAGCTAAAGAATTTAGAGCAAAAGGTGCTGAAATGGCTGTAACAATTACATCGACTGCTGATAAGGAAGTAACGGTGATCTTAGCTAATGCTGAGAAAAAATCTGAAATTATGAAAGGTGAAGGAGACGGACAAAGAAATAAAATTTTTGCACAAGCATTTGGTCAAGATCCGCAGTTTTTTGCATTCTATAGAGCTATGCAGGCTTATGAAAAAGCATTGATTGGTGGAGAAACTTCTTTAATTTTATCACCTGACAGTGAATTTTTTAAATTTTTTGGAAATATAAAATCTAAATCAGCACAATAATTTTATCAAAAATGAATGAATTGATCATAGCTTTTGGTCTTTTCCTGTTCATAGAAGGTGTGTTATATGCCTTAATTCCATCAAAAATGAAAAATATGTTAAAAAAAATCGATATGATTAGTGATGCCCAGTTGAGAATTGGTGGTTTAATTTTCTCAGTAATTGGATTTTTAATTGTATGGTATTTTAAAAACTAAAATGAAATATAAATTTTTAAAAACTGTATTTTTTTCATTTTTAATAATAAATTTAAATTTTTCTTTAAAAGCAGCAAACACACCTAATTCTTTTGCTGACTTAGCTGAAAAATTAATGCCTTCAGTTGTAAATATTTCATCAACCCAAACAGTAGTAACAAGAGGAAACCCATTTCCGTTTGAATTTCCCCCAGGTTCACCATTTGAGGATATGTTTAAAGAATTTGGAACACCACAAAAAAGAAAAGCAAGCGCTTTAGGATCTGGTTTCATTATAGATGCTAAAGGAATTGTCATTACAAATAATCATGTAATTAAAGGTGCAGAAGATATTTTGGTTAGAGTAAATGGAGATAAAGAATACAATGCAAAAATAATTGGATCTGATCCGCTATCAGATATTGCTGTTTTGCAAATAGATTCAAAAGATAAATTTATACCAGTTAAATTTGGAGATTCAGATAAAGCCAGGATTGGTGACTGGGTAATTGCGATTGGAAATCCATTTGGTTTAGGAGGAACTGTAACTTCAGGAATTATATCAGCTAGAAACAGGGCCATAGGTTTAACAAGGTATGAAGATTATATTCAAACTGATGCTTCAATTAACCAAGGTAATTCAGGCGGACCTTTGTTTAATATGGATGGAAATGTAATTGGAATTAATACAGCAATTTTGGGTCAGTCAGGATCAATCGGAATTGGCTTTGCAATTCCATCAAATAATGCAGAAAAAGTTATTAACCAATTAATAAAATACGGTGAAACAAAAAGAGGTTGGCTTGGAGTTAGAATTCAAAATGTAACGAAAGAAATTGCTGAAGCAGAAAAGTTAGACAAACCAAGAGGAGCTTTGGTATCTAGTGTGGCAGATGGAAGTCCATCAGATAAAGGCGGTATTAAAGCTGGGGATATAATTTTAGAATTTGATGGAACAATAATTAATGAAATGAGAGAGTTACCCATGATAGTAGCTCAAACTAAAGTTGGCAAAACTGTAAAATTAAAAGTTTGGAGAAATAAAAAAGAAATTTATAAAAGAATTACATTAGGAAGACTAGAAACATCAGACGATTTTAAAGCATCGAAACCAAAAGAAATTGAATCGTATAGAATAGAAAATTTAAAAGCTGAGTTTAGAAAGTTAACAAAAGAAGATATTCAAAATAGAAAATTACCACCTAATTCATCGGGCGTAGTCATTACAAAAATTGATCCTGATAGTCCAATTGTTAATCTTGAAGTTAACAATATAATAATTGAAGCCCAAAAAAGAAAAGTTAAAACTCCAGGAGATTTAGATAATATAATTAAAATTTCTATTCTTGAAAAAAATAAAACAATTTTAATTGTTATCTACAACAATCAAAACCAAAAAAGTTATATTGGTATTAAGCTGAATTAACAAATGGACATAAAGTCCAAAATCTTTTTAATAGCTGGACCTACAGCATCTGGTAAATCTTCTTTTGCAATAAAATTGGCAAAAAAAATAAATGGAGAAATAATTAATGCAGATAGCATGCAAGTTTATAAAGAACTTAGTGTCCTAACTGCTAGACCCAAAAAAAAAGATCAAAAAAAAATCAAACATCACTTATATGGTTTTCAAAGTGTAAAAAAGAATTTTTCTACGGGGCAATGGTTAATGTTTGCAAAAAAAAAAATTAAAGAAATTAAAAAAAAAAATAAGATACCAATATTAGTAGGTGGTACCGGACTATATTTTAAGGCGATAACTGAAGGTCTAGTTAAAATTCCAAAAATACCTTTAAAACTAAGAATTCGAGTACGAGATCTACAAAAAAAATTAGGGCAAGATAAATTTTATAAAAGATTAATTAAAATTGATCCACTTATTAAAAATAAAATAAATCCTAAAGACCCTCAAAGGTCTATTAGAGCTTTTGAAGTAAAAAAATATTCAAAAGTTTCTTTAATTGAATGGTTTAAAAAAACAGATAAAAAATTTGAAGATGAAGATTTTTTAAAAATTTATATAGAGGTTTCAAGACCTGATTTAATTGAAAGAATAAATAGGAGGGTACATGAAATGTTTAGAAATGGAGCAATCCATGAAGTTAAAGGATTTTTAAAAATTAAGGTAAAGAAAGATAAAAGCCCTAATAAAATAATTGGTATTAAAGAGATAGATAAGTTTTTGATGGGAGAGTATGATTTAAGGACTGTAAAAGACCTTATATCTATAAAAACTAGACAATATGCAAAAAGACAAAGTACTTGGGCTAGAGGTCAAATGTCTAGTTGGGAAAAAATTGATTACAGAGATCTATCTACATTTCTAAAAAAATTTTAATTTAATTATTCTAAAACTTGACCAATAAGCACAACTTCAGCTAGATTGGTCAAATGTCAAAATTATGTACAGGAGCAGAAATAGTTTTTAAGTGCTTGGAAGACCAAGATGTAGAATTTATTTTTGGTTATCCAGGTGGTGCAGTACTTCCAATTTACGATGAGTTAAAAAATCACGAGTCGCTTAAACATATTTTAGTCAGACACGAACAAGGTGCAGGTCATGCTGCTGAAGGTTATGCAAGATCTTCTGGAAAACCAGGAGTAGTTTTAGTTACGTCGGGTCCAGGTGCAACTAATGTTGTTACAGCTTTAACTGATGCTTATATGGATTCAATTCCTTTAGTTTGTATATCAGGACAAGTGCCCACACATTTAATTGGTACAGATGCTTTTCAAGAATGTGATACAACTGGAATTACAAGACCATGTACAAAACATAATTGGTTAGTTAAAGATATTAAAGATTTAGCAAAAACAATTCATAAAGCATTTGAAGTTGCAACTACTGGAAGACCAGGACCTGTTTTAGTTGATATTCCAAAAGATGTTCAATTTCAGAAAACAAATTATTCAAAATATAAAAAACAAAAAAAATTAAATGGAAAAAAACATAATAATTTTAATCAAAAAGATATAGATGAACTGGTTAAATTAATGACAAAAGCTAGTAAACCAATTTTTTATACTGGCGGAGGAGTAATTAATTCAGGGCCAAAAGCTAGTGAACTTTTAAGAGAATTAGTTCACGCCACCGGTTTTCCAATAACGTCTACACTACAAGGTCTTGGATCATATCCAGGAGATGATAATTCTTTCTTAGGAATGTTAGGTATGCATGGAACTTATGAGGCGAATAACGCTATGCATGATTGTGATTTAATGATTAATATTGGCGCAAGATTTGATGATCGTATTACAGGTAAGATAGATGAATTTTCACCTAAATCAAAAAAAGTTCATATAGATATTGATCCATCTTCTATAAATAAGAATGTCAAAGTAGACTTACCAATTGTAGGAGATGTTCAAGACGTTATTTCATCAACAATAAAAACAATTAAAAAAACAAAACCTAACTTTGCAAAATCAAATAAACAAAAGATTTCAAAATGGTGGGAGAAGATTCAAAAGTGGAGAGAAAAGAGATCATTAGATTTTATTAACAGCACTGAAACAATTAAACCACAGTATGCTGTACAAAGACTTTATGAATTAACTAAAAATAAAGACACTTATATAACTACTGAGGTTGGGCAGCATCAAATGTGGGCGGCACAACATTATAAATTTGACAAACCTAATAGATGGATGACATCTGGAGGTCTTGGAACAATGGGCTATGGTTTGCCAGCTGCAGTTGGCGTTCAAGTTGCTCATCCAAATAAATTAGTTATTGATATAGCTGGCGAAGCATCAGTTCTTATGACTATGCAAGAAATGTCAACAGCAGTTCAATACAATCTTCCTATTAAAATATTTATTTTAAATAATGAATACATGGGAATGGTTAGACAATGGCAAGAATTATTGCATGATAAAAATTATTCAGAAAGTTATACTGCTGCACTTCCAGATTTTGTAAAATTAGCAGAAGCATATGGCTGTGTTGGAATTAGAGCTAAAACTCCAGAAGAATTAGATGATAAAATTATTGAAATGCTTAATACAGATCGGCCTGTTATTTTTGATTGCTTGGTAGATAAACAAGAAAATTGTTTTCCAATGATACCTTCAGGAAAACCTCATAATCAAATGTTATTGGGTCCTAAAGATCAAGAAGAAAATAAAATTACTGGCAAAGGAAAGACGTTAGTATAATGAGTAAAGCAAAATCAGCATACAGCATCCCTGGAAAAAAAGGTAAATTGGATACTCATATAATTGTGGTTTGGGTTGATAATGAAGCAGGAGTTTTAGCAAGAGTTGTTGGTTTGTTTTCAGGTAGAGGTTACAATATTGAATCACTAGCTGTTGCAGAAATAGATTCAAAATTAAATATTTCTAGAATAACTATTGTAACAACTGGAACTCCACAAGTTATTGAACAAATTAAATTACAACTAAAAAAACTTGTACCAGTTCATAAAGTTGCAGACTTTAAAAGAGAAGATAAGAAAGTAATATTTAAAGAAATGGCTTTATTTAAGCTTGTTGGAAATAATAATAAAAGACAAAAAGCCTTAAAAGCTTGTAAAAAGTATAATGCTGTAATATTGGATAAAACAAATAAATCTTATGTAATTCAAGTTACTGCTTTAAGAAGAGAAATTGATATGATGTCAAAGAATTTAAAGAAATTGGGTTTGATTAGTGTTTCAAGAACAGGTGCAGTAGCGATGACAAGAGGTTCTGAAATCTTTAAATAGTTAAAGGAGAAAAAATATGAAAATGTTTTATGAAAAAGATACAGATGTAAATTTAATAAAAGATAAAAAAATAGCAATATTTGGTTATGGTAGTCAAGGACACGCACATGCTTTAAATTTAAAAGATAGTGGAGTTAAAGAAGTTGTGGTTGCTTTAAGAGATGGATCTTCAAGTAAAGCAAAAGCAGAGTCTAAAGGATTAAAAGTAATGAATTTGTCGGATGCTGCCGAATGGGCAGATGTTGTAATGATTTTAACTCCAGATGAACTTCAAGCAACAATTTATAAAAATCATATTGAACAACGAGTTAAAGAAGGAACATCCATAGCTTTTGCTCATGGTTTAAATATTCACTATGATCTTATTAATGCAAGAAAAGATTTAGATGTTTTTATGGTAGCGCCAAAAGGTCCAGGACATTTGGTAAGAAGCGAATTTGAAAAAGGCGGAGGTGTTCCTTGTTTGTTTGCAGTTCATCAAAATGGTTCAGGCAAAGCAAGAGAACTGGCGATGTCATATGCATCTGCCGTTGGTGGAGGAAGATCAGGAATTATTGAAACTACTTTTAAAGATGAGGTAGAAACAGACTTATTTGGAGAACAAACAGTTTTATGCGGAGGACTAGTAGAATTAATTAAAAATGGTTATGAAACATTAGTTGAAGCTGGGTACGAACCAGAGATGGCATATTTTGAAACTGTTCATGAAGTAAAATTAATTGTGGATCTTATTTATGAAGGTGGAATTGCTAATATGAATTATTCTATTTCAAACACTGCAGAATATGGAGAATATGTTTCAGGTCCAAAAATTATAAATAAAGAAGAAACTAAAAAAAGAATGAAAGAAGTTTTAGATAAAATTCAGTCTGGTAAATTTACTAAAGAATGGATGGATGAGTGTAAAAATGGTCAAAAAAACTTTTTAAAAACTAGAGAAAAATTGGCAGAGCATCCAATTGAAAAAGTTGGAGCAGGATTAAGAGCTATGATGCCATGGATCACTAAGAAGAAATTGGTAGATAGCGATAAGAATTAATTAATGGAAAAATTACAAAATTTAACAAAATCTGATCTTAATTTTTTTATCAATCAGAACATACAAATTGATTTACCAGGGTTCGTTATTAGCTTGTTGTGTGCAGCAATATTAAGTTTTTTGGTTCAATTATTTTATATTAAATATTCATCTACTCTTTCTAACAGGAAAGAGTTTGCGAAAAATTTTGTAATTTTAGGAGTAACTACAACAATAGTTATTATGATCGTAAAAAGTTCTTTAGCTCTCTCTTTAGGACTTGTTGGAGCTCTCTCAATAGTTAGATTTAGAGCAGCAATTAAAGAACCAGAAGAGCTAGTCTACTTATTTTTGATTATCGCTATAGGCTTAGGATGCGGTGCAAATCAGTTATTAATAACAACAACAGGAATATTTTTCGCTTTAATTTTAATAGTTTTTTATTCGGGTTATTTAAAAAGCTCGAAAGCCACTTTTGAAGAAAAAATAAGTGCAGGAATTATTATAGACCAAAATATTACAGATGCCCAAATTGATAATATTATTTCAGAAATAAAAAAAATATCAAAAGAACTAAAATTTGTATCAATGTCTAGAAATGAAAATAATACAACGATAAATTTAGATATAAGACCGAAAAGTTTTCAAAATTTAACAAAGTTTAGTGGTTTTATTAAAAAGAAATATAAAAACTCGAAAGTTATTTTGTCTTATGATGACGAATTATCATTATGATAATAAAAAAAAAGACTAAAAAGAAAAAAAAATCCTATATATTAAACAAGTTTTTATTATTCTATTTTTTTTTAACTGTAATTTTTTTTACAATTTCAACATCAATAGTATTAAAATCAAGTACTTTTAAAAAAACAAAAGTGCAGTTTTTAGATAAAATCTCAAGATATGGAAGGTATAATTATTTATATCTACCACAAATATTTTTTGGAGCATTAAAAAGTAATTTTACTCATTTTGAAAAATTGAATTTAGAGATAAGTTTTGATAATATTTTAATTATTGAGAATTTGAGATCAGAAAGTATTGCAAATGGAGACTTGCCACCAAGACATCTTATACCTAAAATAAATTTAGATATTATCCATAATGGTAAAAGATATAGTGGTGATGCAAGGCTTAAGGGTGATAGAATAATACATTATAATAAGAAAAAAAATACTTCATACAAAATAGAATTAGATAAAAATAATTATTTATTTGGAATTAAAAAATTTTCTATACAAAAACCAGTTATTAGAAATTATGCTTACGAATGGATTTTTCACGAACTTGCAAAAGAATTTGGAGTAATTAAGCTTACTTATAAATTTATCAATCTTTCAGTAAATGGGGAAGATCTTGGTTTATTTGTTTTAGAAGAAGGTTTTGGCAAAGAACTAATTGAGAAAAATAATAGGCGTAATGGTCCTATCTTTGGTTTAAACGAAGATTTAAATTATTCAAACATCGATCCAGTTTTTGAAATTTATAATAAAAGATTTTGGGAAAGGAATGAAAATGAAACTGTTGCTTTAATTGCCTCTCAAAAGTTAAGAGATTTTTTTGATAAAAAGCTAGAAGTAAAAGATGTTTTTGATTTAGATAAATGGGCTTCGTATTTTGCAATTATAGATTTAACAGGAACTTGGCATGGTGCTTTATTAAAAAGTGTAAAATTTTATTATAATCCTATAAATGGTTTGTTTGAACCTATCCCATTTGATGGTCAAAGATTTAAACCAAATTATAATAAATTCAATTTAAGTTATGATAATAAATTAGTAATTGATTTTTTAAAAAATCAAAAAATAGAGGGTGAAGGGAAAGGGCTTGGTTGGATAAAAGGTTTCTTTTTTATAAATTAAATCAAAATTTTTATGATTTATATGTTGAAAAATTAAGTGAGATAAGTTCGTCTGAATTTATAGAAAATTTTTTATCTAAAAATTTAAAAAAAATTAATAAAATTAACTCGCATATTTATTCAGACTCAATTTGGTTTCATGACCAAGCAAGCGGAATGGGATTATACTATTTTTCTTTAGATGATTTTTATTATCAAGCTAGAAATATTGCTGATAAACTTAATAAAAAAGGGGGGATTCAAATTTTACAAACCTCAGATAAATCAGAATTTTTAATAAAAGATTACTATAAAAATTATGCTAGTTTTAAAATTGATAAATTCATTTGCAAAAATTCTGAAGGTAAAATTGAGATTATATTAAACAAAACTTTAAATAATTTTGAAAATACAATTATCAATATTCCTGAAATAAAAAATAAAAATATAAAATGTCAATATGTTCAATTAACTAATAAGAATAATAAGAACTCAGTTTTTAAAAAAATAGACTATATAAATTCTTATTATAAATATGATAATTTTAAAAATGAAGAGTCTTTGAAATATAGTAAATATTTTTATGAGAATAATCAAAAATTATTTTTAATACGAGATGAAACAATAATTAATCAAAATCTCTATATTCCTAAAGGATTTGAGATCGTTATAAAAGAAAAACAAAAAATATTTTTGATTAATAATGCTTTTATTATATCTGATTCACCATGGATAATTGGAGGAGAGAATTTTGAAACTTTAATAAGTGGAAAAAAAGATAATTTAGGTGGAGGGATACTAATTAAAGATAATAAAAAAATTACAATAATTAAAAATACAAAATTTTCACATCTAACAGGTTTTTATCCAAATACTCCGTCGGAATTTATAATTTTGGGATCTATTAACTTTCATGAAACAAATGTAAAAATTAATAATTCGAAATTTGAAAACATATATTCAGAAGACGCAGTAAATATATTTAGATCTGAATTTGAAATTAATAAAAATAATTATAAAAATATAAATTCAGATGCGATAGATGTTGATTTTAGTAAAGGAAAAATTAGCTCAAGTCATTTTGAAAATGTTAAAAATGATGCAATAGATTTTTCAGGATCAAATGCAATTGTAAAGGATTCTGTATTTAAGAATGTAAACGATAAGGTAATTAGTGTTGGAGAAAAATCAAAAATTGAAGTTTTTAAAATTAATGCAAAAAATTCTCATGTTGGCATTGTAAGCAAAGATGGATCTTTTGTAATTACAAACGATGTTGAATTTGATGGAGTCAAAATACCATTTGCGGCATACCAAAAAAAAAAGGAATATGATCATGGAACTTTGATTGTAAAAAATTATAATGTAAAAAATTTTCACACAAAATGGCTTAAAGATAAAGGTTCAACAGTTACAGCCAACAAAAAATCTTTAGATATTAATACAAAAGAAATACTTTCAATTATTAATGATAAAAAATTTCATCTAATAAATACAAAAAATGATTAAAAAAATTAATAGGTTTGAAAGAAAATGGATATTAAAAAGTGGAGATTATTTAAAATTAATTAACTCATTATTAAGATCAAAATTTTTTTTTCAATTTCAATACCCTGCAAGAAAAGTTAATTCAATTTATTTTGATAATTCTAGATTTTCTTCAATTAGAGAAAATTTAGATGGTGTATCTAATAAAAAAAAAATCAGAATTCGTTGGTATGGAAATCAAAAAAAACTTATTAAACCAGTTTTAGAAATAAAAAGTAAAATAGGATCAGAAACAAAAAAAGAAAATTATAAAATAAACAGATTAAATGATTTAAATTATTTAGATGAAAAAAATCTTGCAATAATATGCGATGAAGTCAACAGTAGAGTTAAATGTAAAAAAAGAATTTTTCCAATTTTAACAACTCATTATAAAAGAGAATATTTTATTTCAAATCATAATAAAATAAGAGCAACTGTAGATTATAATCTAGAAAGTATTTTTTTAAAAAATTTAAGTGAATTACAGCAAAAAAAAAAATACTTTCCAGAGTGTGTGCTAGAGCTTAAATATTCTACAAATTTAGATAGATTAGTGAGACATAAACTTGATCAAATGACGCTACGTTTGAGTAAAAATTCAAAGTTTGTTAATTCATTCTTTAAAAGACCATTGTATTTAATATAAAATTATTAAATATTTTACATTATCTATTACAGATTGTATTATCCAGATGCTAGGAATTACAAAATATGACTGATAAAAATAGAGTTTACATTTTTGACACAACAATGCGAGACGGTGAGCAGTCACCTGGTGCATCGATGAGTTTGGAAGAAAAAATTCAAATTGCAAGAGTGTTTGATGAACTTGGTATTGATATTATTGAAGCTGGATTTCCTATAGCATCTCCTGGTGATTTTGAAGCAGTAACAGAAGTTAGTAAAGTTTTAAAAAATTCTATTCCAGCAGGTCTATCTAGGCATTCAAAAAAAGATATAGACAGATGTTATGAAGCATTAAAGCATGCACCAAGATTTAGAATTCATACTTTTATTTCAACAAGTCCATTACATATGAAGCATAAGCTTAATAAATCTTCAGAAGAAGTATATGAATCTATTAAAGAGCATGTCACATATGCAAGAAAATTTACTGATGATGTAGAATGGTCATGTGAAGATGGGACAAGAACAGACATGGATTATATGTGTAAGACTGTTGAACTAGCAATTAAATGTGGAGCAAAAACAATAAATATACCTGATACTGTTGGTTACACTGTACCATCAGAGTTTACAAAAATTATACAAACATTAATGAACAAAGTACCAAATATTGATAAAGCAATATTATCCACACATTGTCATAACGACCTAGGTTTAGCAGTTGCTAATTCTTTAGCTGGTGTTCAAGCAGGCGCAAGACAAATAGAATGTACTATTAATGGTATTGGCGAAAGAGCTGGTAATGCAGCGCTAGAAGAAGTAGTGATGGCAATGAAAACAAGAAATGATTTAATGCCTTATAGTACAGGAATTAATACCACTCTTCTTAGCAAAGCTTCAAAAATAGTTTCTAATGCAACAGGATTTCCTGTTCAATTTAATAAAGCTATAGTTGGAAAAAATGCTTTTGCTCATGAAGCTGGGATTCATCAAGATGGAATGCTTAAAAATAGAAATACTTACGAAATCATGACACCAGAAAGTGTTGGAGTTAAACAAACATCTTTAGTTATGGGTAAACATTCAGGCAGACATGCATTTAAAGATAAATTAACAAGCTTAGGATATGTTAATGTGACTGATGATGTAATAGAAAATGCCTTTGGAAAATTTAAAGTATTGGCAGATAAAAAGAAACATGTTTACGATGAAGATATTTTAGCTCTTGTTGATGATAGTTTAATTACTGATAATAAAATTAATGCACTAAGTTTAAAATCTCTTAAAGTTTTTGCAGGAACAGGCGAACCTCAAAGAGCAGAGATGACTTTAGATGTATATGGAGATGTTAAACAAGCAACAGAGACTGGCGATGGACCAGTTGATGCAATATTTAAATGTATAAAGAACCTTTATCCTCATGATGTAAACTTACAGCTTTACCAAGTTCATGCTGTTACTGAAGGAACAGATGCGCAGGCAACAGTAAGTGTTCGAATTGAGGAAAATGGGAAAACAACTGTTGGTCAAGCAGCAGATACTGATACATTGGTTGCTTCAGCAAATGCATATATCAATGCATTAAATAAAATGATTATTAAAAGGAGCAAAACTGCACCAGAGAGTATAGTTGTAGAAAAGAATACTAAAACTAACAAAATGAGAGGAATATAATATGGGTCTTTTAGATAAAGTAACTTCGATGTGGAGCCAGGATATGGCAATCGATTTAGGAACTGCAAATACACTGGTTGTATTAAAAGGAAAAGGTGTCGTGCTTAATGAGCCTTCTGTTGTAGCAGTAGTAGATAATAAAGGAAAAAAATCTGTTTTAGCAGTAGGAGATGAAGCTAAAACTATGTTGGGAAGAACTCCTGGAAATATCCAAGCAATTAGACCACTAAGAGATGGTGTTATTGCTGATTTTATAGTTACAGAAGAAATGATTAAACACTTTATTAAAAAAGTACATAAGAGAAGTTCTTTTGCTAACCCAAGGATTTTAATTTGCGTTCCAACAGGATCAACACCAGTTGAAAGAAAAGCTATACAAGATAGTGCACTTGCAGCAGGTGCTAGGAGAGTACAACTAATTGAAGAACCAATCGCTGCAGCTATTGGCGCTAATCTTCCAATTTCTGAAGCAACTGGTTCAATGGTTATTGATATAGGAGGTGGAACAACAGAGATAGCTGTTATGTCATTGGGTGGAGTTGTTTACTCTAATTCTTTGAGGGTAGCAGGAGATTCTATGGACCAAGCATTAATAAATTATATGAGAAAAGAATATAATTTAATGATTGGTGACAGTTCTGCTGAAAAAATTAAAAAAGAAATTGGAACTGCTATTGCAACAAACAATAATACTTATGCAGTAAAAGGTAGAGATTTAAGATCTGGAACTCCTAAAGAAGTTAATATTAATGAAGAGGATACTGTTGAAGCTCTAAATCCAATTTTAAGAGAAATGATAAACGGTATTAAAGATGCATTAGAAAATACTCCGCCAGAGTTATCTGCAGATTTAGTTGATATGGGCTTAACATTAACTGGTGGTGGTGCATTATTAAAAAATATTGATAAAAGATTTTCTAAAGAGACAGGACTACCCGTTCATATTGCGGATGACCCTTTAGCATGCGTGGCAGTTGGTACTGGGAAAGCTTTAGATCAAGAAGAAACTTTCAATTCAATGCTTTCGGAGTATTAATTTGATAAGATGCAGCCTAGTAGAGATGATTTTGTAATTGCTGTACGATCAGCTTTTTTAAAAAAAGAAAACAAGCAAAAATTTTCACTTATTGCTTTAATTTTACTTACTATAACTATATTAACTCTTGGTAAATTTAATTTTAAAGCAGTAGACTATTTAAAAATTTCTTTAAAAGAAGTGGCTTATAGATCCAGCTTCATAGTATCTGTACCTGAAAATTTAGTTAAAGATTTTTATCAAAAAACTAAAACACATTTCTCTATTTATGATGAAAATATTCAATTAAAAAAGGATCTTAAGAAACAATTATCTAAAAGTTACAATATAGAATTTATATTAGCGGAAAATAAAAGACTTAAAGAAACAATAGATGATTTGGATTATTTTTCAGATGAAATTGTTGCTAAAGTTTTATTAGATAAAAAAAGCCCGTTCTTACAGTCTGTAATTGTCAATAAAGGTAGCAAAGATAGAGTTAAAATTGGAATGGCTGTCTTAGATGGTGATTACTTAGTTGGCAAAGTAGTAGATGTCACATATTCTACAGCAAGAATTCTGTTATTGACTGACTTAAATAGCAAAATACCAGTAGATATTTTACCTAATAATATTAAATCAATTTTATCAGGCACAGGTCAAGAGAATGGAATAATTCAATACGTTAAAATTGAAAATGTAATAGAAAACCAAAGTAAAGTTTTTACTTCTGGAGCAGGAGACATTTTTAAACCTGGAATACCTGTAGGTGAAATTTCAAAAAAAATTGGTAGTTCAGAATTAAATGTAAATTTTTATTCAGATTTTTCACAATTAAGGTTTGTTAAATTAGTTTTATATAAAAAGGAAGAAAATTAATGAGTGAATTGGGTAGGTTTAATTATTTAAAAGTAATTTTAGAAAAAGGACCGATAATTTTGTTAATTGTGTCTGTACTAAATGAATTTGATTTTAATTACTTAAATTTAAAGTATTTTTCATTTAATTTTCCATTTATATTGATTTATTATTGGAGCTTAAAAAGATCAGGTAGCGTGGGTTATGGTCTTATATTTTTGTCTGGTTTGCTAAACGATGTAGTCATAGGTTTACCAATAGGTTTGAGTGCGTTGAGTTATTTATTAATATGTGGTTTTTCTGCATATTTAAGAAATATAACATTACGACCAAGTTTAATTAAAGATTGGTTTTTCTTTGGGCTTGCAATTCTTGTAGTTAATTCAATTTCTTATGTAATTGCAAGTTTATTTTTTGGTTTTGAAATTAATTATCCAAATGTTCTGGTAAATATTTTATTTACTTTTTTATTCTATATAATTTTTAGTAATATATTTGATTATTATCACAGACTAGTTTTTGGAGCTTTAAATGCTTAGAGGTGGTGACTCAAATGTTAAAAAATACAATATAGTTAATCGAAGAATTTTTATTTTATCAATTGCTAAAGGAGTTATTTTTACAGGTATCATAGCCAAATTATTCAGCTTGCAGATTAATGAAAATAAAAAATATCTTACACTTTCAGATAAAAACAGATTAAGAGAATGGCGACTTCCACCAGTAAGAGGAGAGTTTCAAGATTATTTTGGCAAACTTATAGCTGGTAATACTAAAGTATATCAACTTCATGTTATTCCAGAACAAGTTGAAGATTTTAGATATTTGATGGTAAGACTAAAAAATATTTTGCCTTTATCTGAAAAACAATTTTCAAAAATAGTAAAAAAAAAAAGTCAGCAAAAACCATGGGAAACTTTAATTATTTCTGAAAATTTAACTTGGGATCAATTCTCAAAAGTTAATTTTTATTTACACGAACTGTCTGGGGCAAAACCAGTTTTATCTGTTGCAAGGAGCTATCCATACAAAGAAAATTATACACATGTATTGGGTTATGTTGCTCAGGCAAGTCAAAGAGATTTAAC
>CACLYO010000013.1 GCA_902611145.1 uncultured Pelagibacteraceae bacterium | reverse complement strand
TTTTAAAACAATATAATAAAATGCTTTTTTGGACATAGATTCTATTAAGAGCCTGTTCAAAAACTTTGCTCTGTTTTCCTAAAAAAACACTATTTGACACTTCAGATCCTCTTGGTAAGCAGTGAAGAAAAATTGCATCCTTTTTTGCACAATTCATAACTTCTGAAGTTATTTTAAAATTTTTAAAATCTTTTATTTTTTTAACTTTGTTAACTTTATCATTCATTGATATAACTTTGTCTGTAAAAATTACATCACTTCCTTTTGCTGCTTTTTTAATATCATTAAAAATCTTAATACTACCTTTATTTTTTTTTGCCCAACTTAGTAAATTTTTATTTGGTTCATATTTTTTTGGACAACCGACGTTTAAACTAAATGAAAACTTTACTGAGGCTTCAATTAAACTATTAAGAACATTATTTGAGTCCCCGATCCAACAAATTTGTAATTTTGAAATAGATTTTTTTTTAATCTCTTCAATAGTAAAAACGTCAGACAAAACCTGAGTTGGGTGTGATTTTGGAGATAATCCATTAATTAATGGAATAGTCATATGTTTTTTTAATACTTCTAATTTTTGCTCACTATCCGTTCTAAGCATAAAAGCATTTCCAAAAGTAGATATAATTTTTGCCATATCAGACAAACTTTCACCTCCTTTATTTAAATGAAGCTCGTCAGAACGTAAGGTAAGTGCTCCTCCATTAAGTTGTTTAATTGCAATATAAAAACTTAATCTTGTTCTTAAACTTGATTTTTCAAACATTTGAATTAATAGTTTACCTTTCAATGGTGAGTCTTTGTCTGCATCAAGAGTGTTAAAATTTTTTCTTTTTATTTTTCTTCTTTTTGCATCTAAAATTATTTTTTTTAAATCTTTACTAGAGATATCTTTTATATTAATAAAATGATTCATTATTATAATTAAAATTCTTTGGAAACTTTTTTAATAATTTTTATTGCAATATCTATTTCTGACCTCTTAACATTAAGAGGAGGTAAAATTCTTATAGTATTTTCACCTGATCTTATTGTAAGTAATTTATTATCTTGAAGTTTTTTAATAAATTTTGTTGGATCATTAAAAAGTTGCAAACCAATTAACAAACCCATTCCTCTTACTTCCTTAATTAATTTAGGATGATCAATTTTAATTTTGTTTAATTCATTATAAAAATATTTAGAAATCTTTTGTATATTTTTAAGAAATCCTTTTTTAAAAATTTGATCTAATACAGCATTACCTACACTCATTGCTAATGGATTACCTCCATTTGTTGTTCCATGAGTACCTGGAATCATTCCAGAGGCAACTTTTTTTGTCATTAACACAGCGCCAAGTGGAAATCCTCCTCCTATACCTTTTGCAATTGGTACTATATCTGGTTTAATTTTTGCATGTTCAAATGCAAAAAACTTTCCCGTTCTTCCAATTCCGCATTGAACCTCATCTAAAATTAATAAAATTTTTTTTTTATTACAAATTTTTCTTAACTCTCTTAAACACCAGTCTGGTATTACTTTAATTCCACCCTCCCCCATAACTGTCTCAATCATTATAGCTGCAGTTTGACTATTAATTGCTTTTTTTAATGACTTGTGATCACCAAATTTAAAATGATCAAATCCATCTACCTTTGGACCAAAACCTTCTTGCATTTTTTTACTTCCACTAGCATTAATTGCTGCAATTGTTCTGCCATGAAAAGAATTTTTGATACATAAAATTCTATTCTTTTTTGCTTGTCCAATTGAGTAAAAATATCTTCTTGCAACTTTTATTGATGCCTCAATTGCTTCTGCTCCAGAGTTTTGAAAAATAACACTATCAGCAAAAGTTTTTTTTGTGAGTCTTTTAGCAAGTGTCTCTCCTTCCGGAATTATAAATGCATTTGAAACGTGCCAAATTTTTTTAGCTTGTTTATACATTTCTTTAATTAAATATGGATTTGAGTGTCCCAAGGAATTAACAGCTATACCTTGAACAAAATCTAAATATCTTTTACCATTAGTTGAATATAAGAAACTTCCTTTACCTTTTTTAAAAGCAATTTTTCTTCTATTATAATTTTTAGCTAAAGCTGACATGTTTATGATTTAATTTTATATCCTTTTTTATATAAAAAAAATGCTATAAACCAACCTAATAAAGCAAGTATAGGTAAATAAATTAATCCAAAAAGCAAAGGTCCATCAGAAACTCCTAAGAAACCATACCTAAAAATATTAATTATATGAAAAAAAAGGATTTAAAGCACTTACTTTTTGAAAGAATAATGGCAATCTGTCTATTGTATAAAATACACCTGAAAGAAAGCTCAAAGGTTGAATAATAAAATTAGTAATTGTAGCAGTATGATCAAATTTTGTAGCCCATAAACCTGTAACAAACCCAAGACTACCAATAAAAAATGAACCAAAGAAAGTTGAATAAAAAATATAAAATAAATTTTTAATAGGCATTTCTACTATAATTAGAAATACAATTGCCGAGATAATACCTATAATAATGCTTCTCGTTACAGCAGCAATAATTATTGCAAAAGACACTTCAAAAGCTGAAAGTGGAGCATACAAAATATCAACTATATTTCCTTGCATTTTAGAAATCATTAAAGAACTTACCGAATGTGAAAAGCTTTGAAGTATCATGGATTGAATTATCAACCCAGGAGCTAAAAAAGTTATAAAAGAATAGCCCAAGATATCACCTCTTTCATTTCCCAAAGCCAAAGTTAATACAGATAAAAACAACAAACTTGATACAAGTGGAGATAGAAGTGTTTGGGCCCAAACAATAAAAAATCTACTACACTCTCGATGGTAAAGCGAAATTAGACCAGTGTAATTTATCCAGCCAAATTTCAGAACGCCAATTTTATATTTTTTTTTAAATTCAACCATAAGTAATAATGTTTATCTTTTTTTTTTAGATTTTGTTAAAAAAACCAAAATTGTGCTTGTTTTTTTAAACATTTCATGAGTAATACATGTAGTAATAAATATAAAAAAATATACCATATGTCGTGGGATGATAGCAAAGTAGAGAAACTTAAAGAGTTGTGGGGCAAAGGTAAAACAGCCAGCCAAATAGCTGAGATAATTGGTGGAATTAGTAGAAATGCTGTAATTGGTAAAGCTCATAGATTAAATCTATCTGCAAAAATCAAAAGTAGAAGTTATTCTGAAGATTTAAGTAATAAATTTCGAAAAACAGAAGATTTTGAAAAAAGCAATGATAAAAGAAAAAAAATTTCTAGATCAAGATTTAAGTCATTATTAATTGAAAAAGATTTTGAACCTGAAAATCCAAAACAATTGGAAGAACTTAATGATAATTTGTGTAAATGGCCAATAGGACACCCAAATGAAAGTTCTTTTTATTTTTGTGGAAGAACCTCATTAAAAGATTTTTCATATTGCAAATTACACTTATTGTATGCATTTCAGCCAAAAGTTAAAAAAGAAGATTTGCTAGATAAAAATAATGAAGAAATGCCAAAATATATTAAAAAAAAAATTAAGTCAGCTTAGTCTAATAATTTAAATTTTTTGTATTTTAAAAAAATCCTATATATTTTTATAAAACCTAATTTTTATAAATTATTTTACTAAAGTTTTTAATCCTTAATATTTTTATTTTTTGCTTCAATCCCTCTTTTAATTGCTTTTAAAGCTATATAAATAATAAATAAAAGTATTAGACCTATAACTGTATAAACAAAGTAATTAATCATATAAAATTATTTTTGCTCATTTTTTTTAATTGAATATTGGCCTTCATCAGCATAATTAAAACTATATTTTAAAACTGACTCTTCAAAATATAATTTACTAGGGCATCCAATGTCAAAATTTGTTATTCCATTTTCTGATTTAATATTATCATATTTTAGTAGGCGAAGTTGATCAAGAGTAAGCAAAGGATTTGGAAATAATTGAAAAAATATTGCAGAAATTTTTGCTAAAAATAATGGAATTGGCAAAAGTAATCTTTTTTTTTTTATGCACTTTGAAAGTATTTGAAGTATTTCTTTTAAAGTTAAAATTTCTGGGCCAATAGCTTCTATATCTTTTGAGACTATCTCTCTAGATATTATATTAAATATTAATTCAGATACATCTGAAGCATGGATGGGTGTAAATTTTGTTTCTCCATTATAATATAAAGGAAAAATTGGAAACAAACTCAAAAAACTCATAAACCTAGTAGATAGTCTGTCATCAACAGAAAAAATTATGGACGGCTTTATAATTGTAGCTCTATCAAAATTTTCTCTTATTTTTCTTTCACCATTTATTTTGCTTTGTGCATATTTAGAATTTTTTGCTTTATCTAAGGCCAAAGCTGAAACATGAATTAAATTTATATTTTTTTTTTTACAAATTTTAGAAATTCTATCAGGAAATTCTGTGTGTATTTTATAAAATGTATCAAATTTTCCTTTTTCATGCAAAATACCTACAAGGTTAACACACACATCTACATTGGAGAGTAAACGGTTTATTTTCTCCTCATCTAGAATACTAGCTTCTTCTATATCCAAATAGCCTATGGGTGCCTGAGTTTTTAAAATATAACCCTTTTGATGAACATTCCTAGTTACTGCTATAACTTTATAATTATTACGGACCAATCTTCTAATGCAATACTTGCCGATTTGACCGGTAGCTCCAAAAATTAGCACTTTTTTCGTTATCATTTATCAAAAAATAGACAATATTGTTTAGTCTTTATATATATAAATTAAAAATGAATAACATCAAAATTTTTGAAAATGATCTACCCTCAGATATTGATTTATCTAATGAAAAAGTAATAGGACTTGACTGTGAAGCGTTAGGTTTAACTTTGGGTAGGGATCCTCTAACTTTAATACAATTAGGTCTTGAATCAAAAAAATATTACTTAATTAAATTAAATAGAGAAACTTACAAAGCTCCAAATCTGATAAAATTTTTATCAGATTCATCCACCCTATTTATTATGCATTATGCAAGACAGGATTTATTATGGTTAAAATATCACCTTAAAATTCAACCAAAAAATATATTCTGTACTAAGCTTTGTTCAAAAATTGCAAGAACTGCCTCAAATAATCATGGTTATAAAGATTTGGTTAAAGAGCTTTGTGGAAAAGATATATCCAAAAAAGAACAACAAAGTGATTGGGGTGATCCAAATTTATCAGAAAAACAAATCAGCTATGCTGCTCAAGATACACAATACTTATTTGAAATAAAAAATAAACTTACAAAAATGTTAATTAGAGAAAAAAGAATTGATCTTTTTGAAAAATGTATGAAAGTTATACCAATATTAGTAGATATGGAAATATCAGGATATAAGATATCAACATTTGAACACTAAAGTTTTTATATGAAAAAAAATAATTATAAAAAAATTGCGAAGGATGTAATTGATCTTGAAATTCAAGCTTTAAAAAAGTTAAAAAATTCTATAAATGATTCATTCAATCAAGCTGTCAACTCAATAGTAAAATGCCAATCAAAAACTATATTATGTGGTGTGGGGAAAAGTTATTTAATAGCATCTAAGATAGCAGCAACACTGTCATCCGTTGGTTGCCCTTCATTCGCTCTTTCTGCTAGTGATTGTTCTCATGGAGATCTTGGAAGCATATCTAAAAAAGATATTTTAATTTTAATTAGTAACTCTGGAGAAACTGAAGAACTTAAACCTGTAATACAATATGCGAATAGAAATAAAATTACCTTAATAGGAATTGTTTCAAAAAAAAAATCAATTTTATATAAAGCGTCAGATATTAAGCTATTTATTCCTGAAGTTAAAGAAGCTGGATTAGAAATAGTTCCAACAAGCAGCACTTGTGAACAATTAGCGATTGGAGATTGTTTGGCTGTAGCTTCATTACATAAAAAAAGATTTAGTAAAAAAAATTTTAAAGAATTTCATCCAAGTGGTTCTTTGGGAGCTAAGCTTAAAACTGTTGAAGATATTATGATATCAGGAAATGGGATTCCATTTATTAGTGAAAATTCCAATATGAAAAAAGCATTAAATCTGATAACTAAAAAAAAACTTGGAATGTTGGTTGTAATTAATAAAAAAAAATTAACCACTGGTATAATAACTGATGGACAAATTAGAAGATCAAATCAAAAAAATATTAACTTAATAAATTTATTAGTCAAAAAAGTAATGACAAAAAACCCAATAAGCGTTAATAAGGAAATGCTAGCAGCAAAAAGTCTTTCCATAATGTCTGATAAAAAAATTACAAGCTTATGTGTCCATAAAAATAATAATAAAAGAAAAACAATAGGCGTATTACACATACACAATATTCTTAGTGCAAATATTAGCTAAATGCATAAATCTTTACTTATACAAACTGGAATTTTATCTCTAATTATAGTTATAATTTTTTTTTCATATAAAATATTTTTTTATGAAAAAAAAAATAATGAGGTAAATCTCCTAACAAAAAATGATAAAAAAAATATTGAAAATAATGATACTAATATAATTGAAGATTTAAATTATACCTCAAGAGATAATAATGGAAATATTTATGAAATTTTTTCAAAAACAGGTATAGTTGATAAGGAAAATGTAGATATTTTATATTTAAAAAAAGTTAAAGCTATCGTAAACGTAAAAAACTCTGGAATTGTTAATGTATATTCAGATTTTGCTAAATATAATAAATCTAATCTTAATACTCATTTTTATGAAAATGTAAAATTAAAATTTAAAGATCACAATATTAATAGTGACAATATTTATTTAAATTATTTAAAAAAAGAAATTAAAATTACTGAAAATATAAACTATTATGACAAAAGTAATAAAATGACTGCAGATGTAATTGAATTTGATTTAACAACAAAAACATCAAAAATTTACATGTTAAATCAAACTAATAAAATTAAAGGATTAATAAAAAATTAAATGGCAATAATTAAAAAGTTTAGAATTAAATCATTCAAAAAAATCACCCCTTTAGTTGAGTTAAAAAATATATCAATATCATTTGGTCAAAGAAAAATTTTGGATAATATTTCTTTTAAAATTAACTCTGGAGAAATAATGGGTTTACTTGGGCCAAATGGAGCTGGCAAATCAACAATATTTAACCTAATTACTGGAATTTTAAAACCTGACTTTGGAACTATTAATTTTGGTAGCAAAGATGCAACAAATTACCCAATATATTTGAGAACAAGAATGTTTAATATTGGCTATGTTCCTCAATATGGAGGTTATTTTTCTGATCTTACGACATATGAAAATCTTAAAGCAGTTGCGCAAATTTTAATTAAAAATGTTAAAGAACAAAATACTAAAATTGAATATTTAATTTCTAAATTTGAGTTAGACTATATTAGAAATATTAAAGCATCTCTTCTGTCTGGTGGACAAAAAAAAAAATTAGTTATAGCGCTTGCTTTACTTGGTGAACCAAAAATATTGCTTTTAGATGAATGTTTTGCAGCTCTTGATGTTCTTACAATTCAGATGTTGCAAAAAGTTATTGTTAATTTGCAAACTGAAGATAGAATTGGAATAATCCTATGTGATCATCAGGCTCGTGACCTTCTTTCTTGTGTCGATGTTGCAATGATATTATCTAACTGCAAAATCATTGCTCAAGGAACTCCTAAAGAACTTATAAACAATCCTGTAGCTCAAAGTGCATATTTTGGTGAAACATTTAAAATTAATTAATTTAAAATGAGCTCAAAATATATAAAAATAAATAAGAAAATTAATAACTTTAATAAAACAATAGAAGTTGATGGTGATAAAAGTTTATCAATAAGATGGGCATTATTAGCCTCTCAAGCTATTGGTAGCTCTAGAGCCTTTAATTTACTTAACTCCGAAGATACAATTAACACATTAAAATGTTTAAAAAAATTAGGTGTAAAAGTAAAATTATCAAAAAAGTTTTGCCAAATCGAAGGGAGAGGTATTAATGGTTTTTTATATAAAAAAAATCTAATTCTAAATGCTGGTAATTCAGGCACCCTAGGCAGATTATTGCTGCCCTTATTAATAAAATCTCCATACAAAATAAAAATAGTTGGTGATAAAAGTTTATCTAAAAGAGATTTTTCAAGAGTAATAGAACCTTTAAAAAATATGGGTGTTAATTTCTATCCACAAAACAAAAAAAAACTTCCTATTTTTATTAAAGGAAGCAAATACCTAAGACCAATAAAATATATTGAAAATCTAGGTTCGGCTCAATGTAAAAGTTGTGTTATGTTGTCTGCTTTAAACATCGATGGTGAAACTTCAATAACTGCAAAAAAATCGAGAGACCATACAGAATTGCTATTTAGAAATTTAAAAATACCAATAAAAATAAAAAAAAATAAAAATTATGATTTAATAAAAATTATTAAACCTAAATCTATAAATGGTTTTAATTTGAATATTCCAGGTGATATTAGCTCAAGTGCTTTTTTTATAGTTTTAACATTATTAACAAAAAATTCAAAACTTTTGATTAAGAATATTAACATTAATCCTTCGAGATTTGGTGTAATAAAAATTTTAAATAAAATGGGAGCTAAAATAAAAATAATAAATATAAGAAAGATAAATAATGAAAAATGTGCAGATATTTTTGTTAAAACTGCAAAAAATTTAAAAGGAATAAATTGTTCAAGCAATTTAAATAGTAGTGCAATTGACGAATTTTTAATAATTTTTTTAGCTGCAGCAAAAGCAAAAGGTATTTCCTACTTTAAAAAATTATCTGAACTAAATCAAAAAGAAAGTCCAAGATTAAAAATAGGATCAAAAATTTTAAATATGATTGGAGTAAAAGTAATTTCAAATAAAAACTCAATCAAAATTTATGGAAATCCTGATCTCAAATTAAATAAGAATTATATAATAAAAAACTTTCTAAAAGATCATAGAGTTTTTATGATGTCAGTTATATCAGCATTGTCACTAGGAGGTGCTTGGAAGATTTACAACCCTGAATCTGTAAAAACTTCTTTTCCTTCTTTTTTAAAAATTGTATCAAAACTTGGAGCTAAAATTAATTGAAATTTAAAAAAAAAATAAAAATAGCAATTGACTCACCTGCAGCAGCTGGAGCTGGAACTGTTGCAAAAAAAATATCAAATTATTTTAATCTCTTATACTTGGATACTGGAAAAATTTATAGAATGTTAGCGTTTTTAAAATTTAGAAATAATAAAAATTTTAAATATTCTACAATAAAAAAAAAAATGAGTAGGTTAAAAATTATTGATTTAGAAAATAAAAAGTTGTTAAGTGATAAAATTGGTACAATTGCTTCAGAAATTGCAAGGGATAAAAAAATAAGAAAACTAGTACACAATTTTCAAATTAAATGCGCCTACAATTTTCCAAAAAAATATAATGGATCTTGCCTAGATGGAAGAGATATTACTTACAAAATTATACCAAATGCTGAATTTAAATTTTTTATAACCGCAAATGTTAAAGCAAGAGCAATAAGAAGATATAAAGAGTTAAAAAAGCTTGGAAAAAAAATAACTTATAAAGAGGTTTTAAAAAGTATCAAAAAACGTGACAATAGCGACTATAATAGGCGTATATCTCCTCTTAAAAAAACCAAGGATTCTGTCTTGATTAATACTTCAAATTTAACTAAAAGTGCATGTTTTTTTAAAATAAAAAAAATTATAGAGGAAAAGATAAAAATTAATGGAAATATATAATTCTTTAGAAACTCCAGCATCAAAAGAATTCAAGGAATTATTGAATAGTCAGTTATCAAAAACCAAAAATTTAACTGAAGGTAAAATAATTGAGGGTAAAATCACCAAAATAACAGAAAAATTTATTTTTTTATTTATTGAAGGCCTTAAATCAGAACCAGTTATTGATGTTAACGAACTTAAGTCGATGGGCATAATGGAAACTATAAAATTAGGAAGTAAAATTTCAGTTTTACTTGAAAGAATTGAAGATAAAAAATGGAGACGTTATTGTGTCGGCCTCTAAGGCACTAAAGATAAAAGGATGGGATCAGCTTGTTGATGCCTTTGAAAAAAATAAACCAATTATGGGTAAGATAACATCAAAATGTAAAGGAGGTGTTATTGTTGAGCATATTGAAACGGGATCTCTAATGTTTTGTCCTGGATCTCAAATTTCAGATAAACCTTTAAAAGATATTTCGCATTTAATGAATGAACCTCAAAAATTTGCGCTAATCAAACTTGATAAAGTGAGAGGTAACGCTTGCGTATCAAGAAGACAGATTATTTCTTCTTTTAAAAAAGAAGATAAAGCTAAAATTATAGAAAAATATAAAGTAGGTGATGTAATTAAAAATGCAATTGTAAAAGGTTATTCTAATTTTGGTTGCTTCTTTGATGTAAATTCAGAATTAGATGTATTAGTTCATTTACAAGAAATAAGTTACTCAAGAGTAAATCATCCTGAAGAAATTTTTAATATAGGTGAGAAACATGATTTATTAGTTATATCAGTAGATAAGGAAAAACAACAAGTTGGGTGTTCAATAAAACAATTATCACCAGACCCTTTTGACCATATTACAAATTATGAGCTAAACAAAGAGTATAAGGTTAAAGTTGTTAAGTTAATGGATTTCGGTGCTTTCTGTGAACTCGAAGCAGGATTAACTACGCTCTTACATTCTAGTGAGCTAAGCTGGACAAAAAAAAATCCATCTGCAAAAAAGATGTTTAAAATTGGCGATGAAATCTCATGTGTAATTACGGAAATTGATAAAGAAAAAAGAAGAGTTTCAATTTCTCATAAATTAACTCAAGAAAATCCATATACGAAACTTGAAAAAACATATGAGGTTGGTAGCATAGTTGAGGGAGTAATAAGTAGTATAAATGATTATGCAATTTATATAAAAATTGATGGCTTTGATATTGATGGTTTCTTACATGCGAATGACTTAACTTATGAAAAAAATCAAGAAGAAGAATTAAAAAAATATAAAAAAGGTGAAAAATTAAAAGTAAAAATACTAGAAATAAAATCAAATGAACAAAAAGTTAGAGTTGGGCTAAAACAAACAGAAAGTGATCCTTTTGATTGGTTTAAAGACAAAAAAATAAATGAAACTATTACAGTAAAAGTTGTTCAGTCAGATTTAAAAGCATTATTGGTACAGCCTGAAGGAAGTAAAGTTAAACTAAAAATAAAAAAATCTCAAATTGCTATAAATGCTGCTGATGCAAGAACTTCACGCTTTGTTGGAGGAGAAAGAATAGATGCTGCTATTTCTGAACTAGATATAACAAAAAGAAAAGTGTCATTAAGCATTAAATTGCTTGAAGAACTTCAAAATAAAGAGGCTGTTTCAAAATTTGGCTCAGAAGCCTCAGGAAAAAACCTTCCATTTTCATCGCTATCAGATAAATTAAATAAAACTGATAAAAAAAAGAAAGATTAAGATAAATTGGCCATTGTAAAATCAAAGCTACTTAAAAAAATCTTTGAAAACTATCCAAATTTCCCAAAAAAAAATTTAGAAAAATTTTTTAATATTATTTTAGAAGAAATAAAATATTCATTAAAAAAGGGAGATAGAGTTGAATTGAGAGGCTTTGGTATGTGGTCAACACATGTTCAAAAAGCAAGAGTTTCTCGAAATCCTAAAACAGGTGAAAAAGTAAATACTCCAGAAAAAAAAACAATACATTTCAAAATGGCTAAAGAATTATTTCAAAAAATAAATAATAAAAATGATTAAAAATAAAAAAATTTTTATAGCATGTGATACAAACAATATAGATAGAGTTAAAAAAATAATAAAACAAACTCAAACAAAAAAGCTTAAAATTGGATATAAATTCGGTTTAGAATTTATCAACTCTAAAAATGGAAGAGCTTTTGTTTCTAAGTTAAAGAAAAAAATTATTTTTTTAGATCTTAAACTTCACGATATCCCAAATACTATGAGATCTACTCTAATCACTTTAAAAGATCTTAAAGTTAATTATCTCACTGTTCATATTAGCTCTGGATTAAAGGCTTTAAAAGAAGTAAAAAAAGTTTCTGGTAAAATTAAAATTGCAGGAGTGACAACCTTAACATCCTTGGACAAAAAAGATTTAAAAGAAATTGGTTTTAAAAAATCTATTAAAAAATTAGTTATGCACCAAAGTAAATTAGCTCGTAAAGCTAATTTGGATGCTCTAGTATGTAGTGCACATGAAATCAAATATATTAAAAAAATATTTAAAAAAGAAATTATTACTCCGGGAATAAGATTGACTAAAAATTCCCATGATCAAAAAAGAGTAATGACGCCTAGGGAGGCAATATTTGAAAAAAGAAGCGACTGGTTGGTTATGGGAAGATCTATTACTAAAGGAAATATTAAAAATAATATAAAAAGTCTAATCAATCATCTTTACAAATAATGCAAGCAAAAATTTGTGGAGTTAAAGATCTAAGAACTTTAAATTATATAATTAATCATAATTATCCACCAAAATTTATCGGGTTCATATGTAATTATAAAAAATCAAAAAGATATATTCAGTTTAATTATTTAGAAAAATTAATTAATACAAATAAAAAAAATACTAATTTTGTTGCAATATTAGTTAAACCAAGCGAAAATTTTTTAGAAAAAATAAAATACCTTAAGTTTGATTATTATCAGCTATATAACGTTAGTCCAGAACGTACAAAAAATATAAAAAAAAAATATAAAAAAAAAATAATAACTGCACTAGGTATTAAAAATGAATTTGATGTTAAGAAATATAATAAATATATCAATATTTCTGATATTATTTTATTTGATAGTATTGGTTATGAGAAATCTATGAGCTTCAATCACTTATTAATAAAAAATTTACCTAACACAATAAAAAAAATGTTAGCTGGAAATATAAAATATAATGAGAAACTTGATAATTATGAAAAAATAACAGATATTATTGATATATCTGGAAGTTTAGAAACATTGGGTAAAAAAGATTTTAAAAAAATAGATATTTTTTTGAAAAATCTAAAAAAATTAAATGATAAAAATTAAAAAAAAAATTCCTTTAATTGATCAACATGATAAAAATGGATTCTGGGGAGGAAAATTTGGAGGAAATTTTATACCTGAGACTTTAAAAAAACCTGTAGAAGATCTTGAAATATTATTTGCAAAATTAAGAAAAGATAAAAATTTTATAAAAGAAAGAGACAGATATTTTAAAAATTGGGTCGGATCTCCAACAAGATTTATAAAGTTAGAAAACCTAAGCAAAAAACTAGGTGGAGCAGAAATTTGGGCTAAAGTTGTTTCCGATGCTAATGGAGGTGCTCACAAAATTTATAATGCTACAGTCCATTGTTTGATAGCAAAAAAAGCTGGAAAAAAATTTGTAGTTGGTGATACAGGGGCAGGATATGCAGGAAAAATGCTTAGTATGGCAGCAAAAAAATTTGGACTAAAATGTAAAATATTCATGGGTTTAAAGGATATAAAAAGGCAGAAACCAAATTGTGATGCAATGAGAAAAAATGGTGCTGAAATAGTTCCCGTCTATACTGGAAGTCAAACTTTAGTAGATGCGGTAAGTGAATGTATGAGATATTGGGTTTCAAATTGTGATACAACACATATGTGTGTAGGGTCTACAGTTGGTCCAAACATATTTGTTAAAATATGTGGCTGGAGTACTGCTCAAATATCTAGAGAGCTTAAAGCTCAAATTAAATTAAAGTTTAAAAAAATTCCAAAAAAAATAAAGTTAATTAATTGTGTTGGAGGTGGAAGTTCAGCGTATGGTTTTTGGAGTGAATTTATTGATTTTAGAAAGAATCAAATTGAACTAATTGGTGTTGAAGCAGGAGGTCCTAAAAAATCTAAACTACATGCAGCTCCCTTAAGTAGAGGTGCTAAATTAGGTATTTTACATGGTGCAGCTTCATATGTGTGTCAAAATAAAGAAGGTCAAATTAATGAAACTGAGTCAATTAGTGCTGGATTAGATTATCCTGGTGTTAGTCCAATTCATTGTTTTTTAAAAGATAGTAAAAGAGCAAGATATACTTTTGCGACTGATGAAGATGCTCTTAAAGCATATAAAATGGTAAAAAAATATGAAAAATTAAATCCAAGCTTAGAACCAAGCCATGCGTTTGCTGAAGCAATAAAAATAGCTCCAAAATTAAATAAAAATGTAATTATTATTGTTAACTCTTGTGGAGATGCAAAAAAAGATAGGGATATTTTAAAAAAAAGATTAGGAAAAATATGACTTTTTCACAAATAGGTTTAGCATTCAAAAATGCAAAAAAAGAAAATAGACCAGCATTACTTACATATACTGTAGCAGGAGATAATACTAAAAAAAAATCTTTAGATATTTTAAAATCAATTTCAAAAGATGTTGATATTTGTGAAGTTGGTTTTCCCCACAACACACCTATCGCTGATGGTGGACAAATACAAACTAGTTCATATCGAGCTTTAAAAAATGGAATTAAGATTAATGATGTGTTCCAAATAGTTAAAAAATTTAAAGATAGCAAGAAAGCTAAACCAATAATTTTAATGGGTTACTACAATATAATTTTTCAACTAGGTGAAAATCATTTTATTAAAAAATGTAAAAAATCAGGAGTAAATGGAGTAATAGTTGTTGATCTACCTTATCCAGAAAATAAAAAATTTGCTAAAAAATGTGAAAAAAAATCAATAGATTTTATTCAGTTAATTTCTCCAACCACTTCATTTAAAAGAATGCAAAAAATTATAAAAGACTCGCATAATATGATTTATTATATAAGCATGCTTTCAACCACTGGTGGGAAGTTAAAAGTTTCACCAAAACAAATTTTAAAAAATTATAAAAAAATAAAAAAAATTAATAAAAATAAAAATTGTGTGATTGGATTTGGGATTACTGAAAAAACTATCTCTAGTCTAAAAAAAGCTGATGGCTTAGTAGTAGGAAGTGCTTTATGTAAAAAAATAACAGAAAGTATTAAAAAAAGACAAAATCCCGTCACAAATATAAGTAATATGGTAAAAAAATTAAAAGCAAAAATGATATGAATTGGATAAAAAAAACACTTAATTTTGGTGAAAAAATAAAAAAATTATTAAAAGTTAGACCATCAAAAGAAGATATCGAAAATAGTGATTGGACATCTTGTTGTAAAGGCCCAATATTAAAAAAAGATCTGGAAGATAATTTGTGGGTTTGTAACTCATGTGGCAAACATCATAGAATTACATGTAGACAAAGATTTGATATATTTTTTGGCAAAAATAATTATGAGGTTTTAAATACTCCAATACCCCTAGATGATCCTTTAGAATGGAAAGATTCAAAAACTTATAAAGAAAGATTAAAAGCAGCTAGAAAAAAAACAGGGCAAAAAACTGCTGTTCTTATTGCTAGGGGCAAAATAAACAAAATTGAAGTTACCGTTGGAGCAATAGACTTTAATTTTATAGGTGGTTCAGTAGGTGCTGCTGAAGGTGAAGCTATAATTTTTGGAATACAACACTCAATAGACAATAAAACGCCCTTTATTTTTTTTCCATGTGGTGGAGGACAAAGAATGTTTGAATCTCCAATAGCTCTTTCTCAAATGACTAGAACTACTTTAGCGGTTAATGAGTTAAAGAAAAATAATTTACCATACATAATATGTTTTACTGATCCAACTGCAGGAGGTATTACTGCTTCTTTTGCAATGCTTGGTGATTTATCTATAGCAGAACCTGGAGCTTTAATTGCTTTTGCAGGGAAAAGGGTAATACAAGCAACAGTAAAAGAAGATCTTCCAGAAAATTTCCAAACAAGTGAATATGTTCAAAAGTGTGGATTTGTTGATCTAATTGTTGAGAGAAAAGATCTTAATCAAAAAATAGCAACTCTTTTATCAATATTATTAAAAGAAAATTCTGATATAAGCTCAAAATTAGATGAAACTTCAGAAAATTTTAGCTCGTTTACAAAAACTGCATCCTAAGGAAATCGATCTTAGTCTTAAGCGTATACAAAAACTTTGTAAAAAACTTGGAAACCCCCAAGACAACCTTAACTGTATCTCAGTTGTTGGCACCAATGGAAAATATTCCACTATCCAAACTATTCGAGCGATTTTAAATGAAGCAAATATAAATTATAACATTTATACAAGCCCACACATACAAAAAATCAATGAAAGATTTGTTTATAATAACAATGAAATGAATGACAATGAACTTGCTGAATTGTTGGCTGAAGTTGAAAGTGTTAATAATAAAGATCAAATTACTTTTTTTGAAATACTTACTGCAGCCTTTTTTTATGGTGCAAAAAAATATTCAAAAAATATTACAATAATAGAGTCTGGTTTATTTCATAGATTTGATGCAACGAATATATTAAAAAAAAATTTAATAACACTAATTACTTCTATAGGCCTTGATCATCTTGATTGGTTGCCAAAAAATGATCAAACTATAGAAAAAATTATTTATGAAAAAACATCAAGTTTATTAAATTCATCTATAGTAGTTTCAAAACAGTCTTCTAATGATATCTTGGAAAAGATTAAAAATTCAATTAAAGAAAACAAGTCAAAAAAGATAATATTTAATAGTGAATTTAGTTATTTAGTTAATGAAAACAATTTTTTTTATTTTGAAGATAAATTTGGTGGAATAAAATTACCTTATCCTAATATTGAAGGAAAATTTCAATTAGATAATATTGCTACTGCTATTGCAGCTTTAAGAACTCTAAAACTTGATATTAATGAAGAAAAAATTAAAAAAGGAATTACTAAAATTAAAACTGTAGGCAGATTGCAAGAAATTAAAAAAGGCAAATTAAAAAATTTAGCTAAAAGAAATAAATTACTTCTAGATGGTTCACATAATCCACTTGGAGCAAAAGTATTGGTTGATTACCTTGATACTTTGAATTGCCAAAAACACTTAATATTAGGAATGATGTCAAATAAAGATCACGAAAATTATATTCGTTACTTTAATAAAAAAATAAACTCATTAACAATAGTTGATATACCTAATCAAAAAAATTCTATGAAAAGAAATATTCTCAAGAATAAACTAAAATTAGATGGGATTGAAATACAATCAAAACCTTCTATTGAAGAAGCAATAAATTCATTACAATTAAAGAATGATGAAATTATTTTGATTACTGGATCTTTATATCTAGCGGGAGAAGTACTTAATTTAAATTAAAGATTTTCTTTTAAAAAATCTCTCATTTGTTGTTCTGGTAGCCCACCAACTTTTCTTGCTACCTCAACACCTTTTTTATAAACAACAATAGTTGGAACGCCCCTTACGGCTGCTGCAGAGGCAGAATTTATGGCTTTTTCATCTATATCTGCATAGTAAAAATTTGCTTTATCTTTAAACTCATCAGATAATTTTTCCATTATGGGTTTTAAAACTTTACAAGGTCCGCACCAAGAAGCAGAAAACTGTAAAATTGAAACATCTTCATTTTTAACTTTTGAGTTAAAATCATCATCTTTAAAATCTATAAGCATACGTTTTATTTAATTGCTTTAAACATAATGTCAACTATGCATTTTCATATTTTTTTTGTATTGACATTACAAATTCATTAAATTCATCTAAAAATTTTAACTTTTCTTCATCGTTTTGGTTAGAATATTTATCCCGCAGATTATCAATCTCAAAAAAGCATTCTTTAACTGTCCACCATTTTTCTTTCTTTTCACTTAAAATCCTTTTGGCTATTCCACTTTTAATTTTTTTAAACATATCTTGAGGCAACACTTCTGGAGCTTCTTGATAAATTATTTTTTTTCCAAAACCTAATAATCTTTTATCATCAAACTTATCTAATAATTTCAATTTATCTTTCCAGGAAGCTGCATGCCACGCAGGAAAAAGTGCCGTATCTTTATTGGATGTAAATTTAGTATAAATGCTTTCCTCAGCATAAATGTCTTCTTGTGATTTTGATTGTTCTTTTTCTTCAGCTACCTCTCTAAGCGCTGTTAAAATATTTTGAGAAAATTTTTCGTTATTTCTAATTATTTGAGATCTTTGTTTAATTAAATCTGGATCTATTGTGTTATATGGTTCTACTTTCATCCCGTGTTCTGCATCTAGAATTATCGGTGCTTTGTTTGATCTTATTGTCCTTAAAAACTTAGGTGTTTTTTTCATCTCTATTTTTATTTCATTAATTGACATTTTTAGTAATGGTTCAATATCTACTCTAAGATCTATTGCTTGACCCCACTGGTAAATAGGGTGAATACAATGCTTTGGGTGTAAAGGAGCACATAAATATAATCTAGATTTTCCATAAAAATATTCATTCAAAGTAATAATATTTTGTTTTTTGAAAATTGTTTCTGTATCTGATCTATTTGCTGTATTTAAAAAAGTGTCCCATGTATTAGGTTGTTTTTTTCTTACTAATCCTAATATTTTCATAGTCAAATTTGCATCAAATAAAGCCGAATGTGCATCGCTGGAGTCAAATCCATTCATGCGACTTAAAGATTCTAATTTAAATACTGCATTCCCTTTTTCATTAATCTCTGTTTTTAATACATTTGGATCTATTGCATAAGCTGCTCTTGCAATATTAATTCCATCATGTCTTTTATTTGGAGATGCATTGGTAATATATGGATATCTAATTCCTTTAAAAAACTCTTTTCTAATCATTTCATCGTCAAATCCAATATTCGACCATCCTAAAAAAATTGCTGGGCTCCATTTTTTAAATATTTTTTCAATTTCTCCAAGCATTTGATAATGACTCAAATTTACTTTAGTTAATTTTTCAACACTTGTTTTGTTTACTATTAAAGCCATAGCCTGTGGAATTTCACCTTCAGGCAATCTACATCTTAAATTAAATCTGTCTTTTTCTTTAAAATTTTCATCAACTAATATTCCACCAATTTCAATTATACTTCCAAAATCTGTATTAGCGCTTGATGACTCGATATCCCATATAGCTAAATTCATATATTAATTATCCTTTAAAAAGCTATGTTTTGATGGATGTTTAGATTATTTTTTGAGGACTAAACCATTTGCATCTAAACAAGTAGCTCTTAGTTAGTACTATCTGTTCTAAGAATATATCAATAAAAGTCAACTTAAATTATTCATTTCGTAAAATTTTTTTACTCTTCCTAGAAATAAATTTTGATACATCAGCAATTCCACTCCTTCAATTTTAAAATCCTGAAATAAGTTATCTACAGTACACATTAATATTACTCCTGAAGTAATATTTGTTTTATAAACAATATTGTGCGCTAAAGTATACGCACCTAATTGTAAAAAATAATCTTGAATGAAATCAACTTTTTTCGGTTTGTTTGCTTGTTTAAAGTCTATTATAGCTTCTTTTCCTTGATAAACACCTACAAGATCTGCTGTACCTGCATATTTTTCTGGGTAGTGAAGTGTTGTTTCCATTCCAAATATTTCTTCTAATTTTCCTTTGATTCCTTTGTTTATTATTTCTTTAGCCATATTTTTATATTGTTCATTACTTTCAAAAAAACTCTCATTAATTCTACCTCTCAAAAAATCTTCTATATAAGAATGCATTGATGTTCCTCTGCTAGATGCTTCAGTTTTAATTCTATCAGCTTCTTTGTGTCCCATTCGTTCTCTCCAGTTTTTTAATGCTGCTTTATCCTCATCTGATTTGGTTGCTTGCAAAATAGATGTAACACTTGGTAATTTTTCATCATCAAATAAATATTTTCTCGTACCATTTTCAATGGATCTTGATGATTTTGGATAATTAAATTTATTATTCCACTTCATTGTGTCAGTTATAAATGTATTTAATTTGAAAATGAAATTAATTTTTAAGTTGTTTTGAGTGGTCGACAAATTTTTCTACGTTTTCAGTTTTAATAGCTTTTTCAACTTGCTCGGGATCTCTTATATTTTCTAAAGATCTAGTAATCGATCTAGCATCTGTGCCAAATGTATCTACAACCTTCATTGCTTCTTCTAATTTTTTTCGAAGTACAATTACATTATCAAAATGCTTTGCAAATCTTGTGCTGATTGTTTTTAAGTGATTATAAATTTCTGTTGCACCTTTTTGAACTTTTAATGATTGAAATCCCATATGTAAGGACTGTAAATAAGCTGAAAGAGTGTTTGGACCCATGATCACAATTTTATATTTTTTCATCAATTCCTGGGTTAATAACTCTTTAGTGCTAGGATCTTGATAGTCTGTTAATTCTTTATATAAACTCTCAGTCGGCGCATAAACAATTCCAAAATCTGTAGTTTTTGGTGGAACAATATATTTTTCATTAACACTTTTTGCTTTAGCTTTAAATGCAGTTGCTAATTTTGTTCTAGCATCTGCAATTGCTTTTTTATCATCTGCCTGATGTGCATCGTCTATTGCTTTAAATTTTTCTACTGGAAAATGGCTATCTACAGGAACCAAAACATCTCCTTGAAGTTTAATAGCAAATTCAACATTTTCAGATGTATCTTCTTTCATCTTAACATTTGAGATGAATTGAGAAGCCGGTAATAAATCTTTTAATAAAGATGCCAAACTAAACTCGGCCAAAGTCCCATACTTTTTAACCCCTGCTAAAATTTTATTAATGCCTTCTTGACTTTTATTTAAATTTTCTACTTGAGTATTAAAGGCAGAAACTTTTTCATTAACAGATGTTAGGGTTTGCGTCATATCTCTTGTTACATCTTTGGATAAACTATTAAATGAAGATGACATAGTATTAAATGAGTTATTGATACTTTCTTTTAAACTATTAAGCTCTTGAGCATTGTCTTTAGGTTCTTCTTTATTTTTATTTTGAGTAATTAATAGGTATATAACAACCCCTATTAAGGCTAAAATTATATATAATAACGAATCCTGCATATAGTGAGATACTAAAATAAATTATCTGCTAAGCAAGTTTATAATCTTTTTAATTTCCTTTTTTTTTAAAGAAAGTTTTGACATCATTAAACAAGCTTGTGATTTTAAAATTTCTCCATCTTTTAAAATTCTCAAATTATTAGCTTTTAATGTTGCTCCAGTACTAGTTATATCTGATATAATTTCTGCTGTGCCTGTAAATGGAGCCACTTCAGTACTTCCTAAACTTTGAACTAACTGAAATTGAGTTACTCCTTTAGAGTATAAAAATTGTCTAGTTAAATTTGGATATTTTGTTGCAACTCTTAAAAGTTTTTTTTTCTTTTTTTTAAATTCATCAGCTACTTCATCTAAATCCAGCAATGTTTGAACATCTATCCATAAATCAGGAATAGCCAATACTAAATTGGCATTTCCAAAATTATATTTTTTATTTATTAATATTTTATTCTGTATGTTAACTTCACTTTCTTTAAACAAATCATATCCTGAAAATCCAATATCAATATTTCCTAATGATAATTGTTCAATACACTCTCTAGCATGTAAATAAATTATTTTAATATTTGGAAGCTTTTTAATGTATCCAAATAAATCTCTTTCTCCTCTTTCAGAATAAATATTTAATTTATTTTTTTTAAATATATTAATTGTATCATGCTTTAATCTTCCTTTTGATGGAAGTCCGATGTTAATAATATTTTTAGTCATATAAATTCATATTTACAGCAGCACCCACTGCAGAAACTTTTTTAAATCCTAAGTTAGTAGTTAGCTGATCATATCTTCCACCTGATATAAAATTTTTAAATTTTGACTTTATTTTAACTTCTATAGAAAATATCATTGAACTATAAAATTCGACTTCTCTATTATTTGCAGCTGAAAATTCTATTTTTATATTCTTGCTATTATTTTTACTTAAAGGAAAAAAACCTTTTCCAACTATTATATTGATTCTATTTTTTTTAAAAAATGCATTTAAAATTTTTGGTGCTTTTTCTAATGGACATTTTATTTTTAAAAATTGTTTTATTATATTTGTATTTTTTTTTCCTTTAGAAGATTTTCTTGGATCTCTAATTTTCATATTGAATCTATCAAGTACTTCTTTATAAGTTCGCCCTGCAATACTTTTATTTTGGCTTTCATTTCTCATTTTTTGATATCTTGATTTATCTGTATCAACAAATACTGGATCTATATCTGAGTTTGTTTCTAATCTTTTTAATAGTTCATTAAAATAATTTTCATTCCAGTAATATTTTTTAAGTCTAGTTTTCCATCTTTTTGGAATATCTAATTTATCGATTAACAAATTAAATAATTCTACATTGCCAATTTTCAAAACTGACCTTCTAAATCCACTATTTTTTAAAATTTTTAAAGATGTATCTATAATTTCTTTATCATCTTTCTGTTTATTTTTAGAAGCTAAAATTTCATAACCAATTTGATTTTTTATAATGCTATCTTTTTTTTGATAAGTTTTTCTAAAAGCTTCACCACTATAAAAAACTTTTTCTCTATTAAGATTTTTATTTTGAATAAATCTTATGGCTGAAGAAATTGTCAAATCAGGTCTTAAACAGAGCTCATTGCCATTTAAATCATAAAATGAAAATAATAATTTTTTAAAATTTTCGCCAGATCTTTGAAGGATATATTTTGTCTCAAGAACTGGATCTAGTATAATATTATTAAAACCCTTAGATTTTATTGATCTAAGAATTTTTTCAGAAAGCTTTTTTGATTTCATCGACTAAATTTTCTAATTTTACTGATAATTCTTCACCAGTCTTAAGATTCCTTAATTTCACTTCAGCTTTTTTTATTTCATCATCGCCATAAAAAATTACAAATGAAGATTCTATTTTATTTGCATATTCCATTTGCTTTTTTAGCTTCCCTTCTCCTGGATAAATTTCTGAGCTTATATTTGCGCTTCTAAGCTTATTTAAAATTTCAATATATTTTTTAAAATTACTTTTATCAAAAACACATATAATTACAGGACGAGTAGGTTTTATTTTAAAATCTTTTTTTTGCATTAAAGCAAAAACTAACCTATCAATACCAATTGATATTCCAGTTGCTGGACAGCCTAGATTTCCAAAGTTACTTACAAGATTATCATATCTTCCTCCCCCGCCTATCGAACCAAATTGAATTATTTTTCCTTTTAAATTTTTTACCTCAAAATTTAAATTAACCTCAAAAATAGGTCCTGTGTAATATTCTAAGCCTCTTATAATTGATGGATCAAATTTGTAATTTTTAAAGTTATAAGCTTCAAATATTTTTATAATATTTAAAACATCTTCACTATCAGGTGTTTTACTATCTAAAGCATTTTCTATTATTTTAATCTGATCTTTTTTAAGATTTGCACCCTTAGTATAATCTCCTGATTTATCTTTTCTGCCTTCTCCAAGAAGTTTTTTTGCTTCCTCCCAGCCAAGTCTATCAAGTTTATCAAGAGCACGGAGTATAGTTGATATTTTATCTTTCGATTCAATTTTTAATTCTTCAAATAATTTATCTGTAAATTTTCTAGAAGAAATTTTTACAGTATAATCACTTTCATCTAGTCCGCACTTTTTTAATATTTCAGATATTAATATACAAAGTTCAGCATCAGCTTGTAAACTTTTTGTTCCCACAAAATCTGCATCAAACTGAAGAAATTCTCTATATCTTCCAGGTCCTGGTTTTTCATTTCTCCAAACAGTTCCTAATTGATAACGTTTAAAAGGTTTTGGAATTTCATTAAAATTTTTTGCAACATATCTTGCTAATGGTGCTGTAAGATCATATCGAAGTGATAACCATTTATTTTCATCTTTAAATGAAAAAACTCCTTCACCCGGTCTATCTTTATCAGGCAAAAATTTTCCAATACTTTCCGTATACTCAAAACTTGGTGTTTCAAGATATTGAAAACCATACTTGATCATAACCTCTTTGATATTAGAAATTACAAAATCTCTAATTAACAGTTCTTTCTCTTGTCTATCTTCAAAACCTGAAGGTAATTCCTTAGAGGGTTTTAATTTTTTTTCTTTCGTCATTTTTTGGTACACGGGGACAGATTCGAACTGTCGACCTTCGGTTCCACAAACCGCTGCTCTAACCAACTGAGCTACCCGTGCTCTTTTCTTTGTTTTATACTAAATGTGGTTAATTTTAAATTTATAAAATGATTAAATTGCTAGCGTGCAGCCAGCATGAAAATGATGTCCGTGTGTATTTACAAGTATTGTATTTTTATTAATCATCAAAGACTTTTTAACGATAAAAATTTTATATGCAACAGAAAATTGTATAGGGCATTAGTTGATTAACTAAATATCCCTATACAAAATTGTAATTTAATGAAAATTAAGATTTTTTTTGAAGTTTAACAGCTGAAGGTCCTTTAGGGCCATCTTCTATTTCAAATTGCAGCTCATCGCCTTCATTAAGAAAACGTAAACCTGCATCTCTTACTGCGCTTGCATGAACAAACACATCTTTTTCTTTATCTTCTCTTTCTATAAAGCCGTAGCCCTTTTTACCATTGAACCACTTGACCTTCCCATTTAATGTACTCATACTTATTTTACTCTTTCTTCTTATTGTTTACTTATAGCTAAATTAGCTGGTGACTTGTTAATAGATTTTAAAACTTAATGCAAGCTCAAATGAGTAAATTAAATGGTGCCTCGGGAAGGATTCGCACCTCCGACACAAGCCTTTTCAGGGCTCTGCTCTACTCCTGAGCTACCGAGGCATTAGTTAAAATCTAAAAATTATTCGACCTTTTGTAAGATCATAAGGAGTAACTTCGACTGTAACATTATCACCTTGTAATACTCTGATTCTGTTTTTCCTTAACTTTCCACTTGCATGCGCAGTTATAGTGTGGCCATTTTCTAATTCCACTTCAAACATTGCATTTTTAAGCAAAGTTTTTACCTTGCCTTTAAATTCAAGTAAGTCTTGTTTTGACAAATCTAATTTCTCCTTATTCTAGATTTTATACTTTGAGCATGACCATCTAACTGTTCAAACTCGGAAAGAGTTATAGCTGGATTTCCGATTTTTTCTACCCCTAATTTAGTAAGAGTTACAACTGATATCTTTTTAATAAATTCATTGATATTTAGTCCTGAACTAAACTTTGAAGATCCTAATGTTGGTAAAACATGATTAATTCCAACTGTATAATCTGAAGCGCTCATTGGTGTAAATTTACCATTACATATACTGCCTGCATTTATAATTTTTTTAGTATATTTTCTATAATTTTTTACATTTAATTCCAAATGTTCAGGGGCGATTTCATTAATTATATCTATTATTTGTTGATCGTTATTAGTTTTTATAATTAACCCATTTTTTTTAATTGAACTAATTGCAATCTTTTTTCTTGTTAAAGTTTTTAAAGATCTTGATATTCCTTTTTTAACATTATTAATAATTTTTTTATCTTTTGTTATTAATATACATTGACTATCTGGATCGTGTTCGGCTTGAGAAACCAATGATGTTACTACTTGATTTATATCAGTATATT
Source organism: uncultured Pelagibacteraceae bacterium (assembly GCA_902611145.1). Lineage (GTDB taxonomy): Bacteria > Pseudomonadota > Alphaproteobacteria > Pelagibacterales > Pelagibacteraceae > Pelagibacter. The sequence goes on along the minus strand of CACLYO010000013.1, from coordinate 5,746 downwards.
TATCGGCTAAGACACATATCTCTGAAGCGCCTGCGTACATTGACTCAACACCAATTAATTTTCCAGACAATTGCCTTTTTGCCTCAGAAACAAACTTATTACCTGGTCCTATTATCTTATTTACTTTCTGAATATATGCAAGACTGCCTATTGCTTGAACTCCACCTATTGAATAAATTTCATTTATCCCAACTTTCTTAGCTGCATACAAAACCGCAGGGTTTAAATTTCCATTTATTTTTGGAGTTGCCAAAACAAGCCTTTTAACTTTAGCTAATTTTGCTGGAATAGCATTCATCAATAATGTTGATGGAAGATTACCAGGAACATATAATCCAATAGAAGATATTGGTACACATCTATATTCTAATTTATTATTTAAATTATCTATATAAATAATATCTTTTAATTCTTTTTTTTGTTTTGAGTGAAATTTTAAAATTCTTAAGTAAGCATAATCAATTGCTTTTTTTACATTTAAGTTCAATTTTTTTATAGATTTATTAATTTTACTTTTTGATAATTTTGTTTCCGAATTTTTACTAAATTTTTTTTCATATTTTAAAACAGCTTTAAATTTATTTTTTTTTACATCATTAAGAATTTTTGATACTATTTTTATATCAACATTTTTCGTATTTCTTCTTTTATTAAGAAAATTAATAATCTTATTGATATAATTTTTATTATTACAATTTATTACTTTAATCATCTTTACTTTTTTGATCCTCTAAAACTACATCTATTATTTCTGCAGCTAATGTTATAAGTCCATTATTAGAAAATAACAGAGTTATTTCATAATTATGGTCTTTTTTAAATATATCTATAGTTATCAACTCAAGAGTTAAATCAATATTTTTTTGATTAATATTTTTTGCTTTTGAAGAATATATATATTCAAATTTTATAATACTATTAACTCTTTCTTTATTTTCCGTTTCTTTTACAAATCTATCAATAAATATTAAAAATATTTTATTTTTTTGTAGATATTTAATTTCACTTATTTTTACTTTCCCTTCTGAACAACATGCCGATATTAATTTTAAATCTTCTTCTGAATGAGCTATAATTTTTTTTAAGAATTTTTTATTCATTAAGAAATTCTTTTTATATTAACTCCCAATTTACTAAGTTTTTTTTCAATATTTTCATAACCTCTATCAAGATGATAAATTCTGTTAATAATTGAAATGCCATTTGCCACTATTGCAGCAAGAACTAATGCAACAGAAGCTCTTAAATCGCTTGACATCAATTCTGCACCTTCAAACTTTGTTTTTCCTTCAATTATAGCTTTATTTTTTTTAATTAAAATTTTTGCTCCTAGCCTTTTTAGTTCAGCAACATGCATGAATCTATTTTCAAAAATATTCTCTGATATTACAGATCTTCCTTCAGCCTTACAAAGCAAAGTCATAAATTGTGCTTGTAAATCTGTTGGAAAACCATCGTACTCTTTCGTTTGTAAAAATTTAATATTTTTAATTTTTTTTGAACCTATTATATGAATTTCATTTTTATAAATTTTAATTTTAGCTCCTGTCTTTTTTAATAAATTTAGCTCTGTTTTTATTAATTTAGGATTAAAACCTTTTATCCTTAAGTTGCCTTCTGTCATTGCAGCTGCAACACAAAACGTTCCACATTCAATTCTATCGCCCATCACAGAATAACTAATACTTTTTAATTTTTTTACACCATAAATTTGGATTGTTCTTTTACCAATCCACTTAATTGGTACGCCAGCTTTTAGTAAAAAATTAGTTAAATCTTTTTTTATTTCAGGTTCAATTGCACAATTTTTTAAAATAGTCTTACCTTTAGCAAAACATGATGCAAGTATCGCATTTTCTGTTGCCCCAACAGAAATTTTGGGAAATTTAATTGTTGTACCAACTAAACTTGTCTTAATATAAGCATTAATATAGCCTTTTTTTATAGAATATTGCATGCCAAGTTTTTTTAGAACATTTAAATGGTAATTTATTGGTCTCGCACCAATCAAACAACCACCCGGCAAAGAAGTTTTTGCTTTTTTATATTTTGCTACCAAAGGTCCTAAAAGTAAAATTCCAGCTCTCATTGTTTTAACCAATGAATATGATGCTATTGTTTTTATTTTTTTCAATCTAGTAATTTTAACTGAACCATTTTTGTAATTTCTTCTTACCAAAAAACCAAGTGAACTAATCAACTCTAACATTGTATCTATGTCCCTAACTCTTGGTAAATTTTTAATCTCTACCGTTTTATCAAAAAGTAATGTAGCGGCTAAGATCGGTAGAGATGCGTTTTTACTTCCTGATATGTTAACTTGTCCCTTAACCTTACAAGGACCTTTAATTAAAAATTTATCCATATATTATTTTGATTTTGCTAGTGTAATTCCAGTCTGACCTTGATATTTTCCTTTTCTATCAGCATAAGAAATTTCTGGTTCTTCACCTTGAAAAAATAAAATTTGTGCAGCACCACTATTTGCGTAAAGTCGAATTGAATTGCTTGTATGATTAGAAAATTCTAAAACTAAATTTCCATGCCAGCCTGCTTCTAGTACAGTTGGGGGAGTCCCTAAGCCACAACGAGCATAAGTCGACTTTGCAGTAACTAACCCTGTAACATTTCTTGGCATTTTAAAATATTCTAGACTACTAGCTAAAGCAAATGAATTAGGTGGTATTAAAATTGAAGCTTCTCCTTTTACAGTCACAAAATTGTCCTCAGTAAAATTTTTTGGATCAGCCGTTGCCCCCTTTATATTTGTAAATATTTTAAATTCCTCACCACACCTAAGATCAAAGCCAAAAGAATTTAAACCATGACTAATACCTTGTGAAACAGATTTATCTACAAAAGGAGTTATCATATCTTTTTCCTCCACTAATTTTTTTATCTGTTTATCATTAAGTATCATTTTATTTATTTTTTTTACTATTCATTTTTTTTTGAAACATTTTTCGTTTCTTTAAATTTCTTTTTAAAGCAAGCGCAAGCTTTAATGCTTTATCTTTTTTGTTCATTAACTATTTTTTTTCAGGATTTGTTAAATCTTCTAAGGTAATTGTTTTGGTAATATCATGCATTTTTGTTTTACCATCATTTATTTTCGGACCCTCTTTAGCTGCTCGCTTAGCTCTTCTTTCAGCAAGTTTTTTTTCTCTTTTGGCTTGCTTTTCCATAGCCTTCATCCCTCTTGTTGATTTATAATCGTAATGAATTCCCATAACTTTTTTGCTAAATAATCTTTATTTTATAAAACAATTTTGAAGAAAAATTAAGGCAATAATTAGAGACATTTAGCTTATTATACTAGATATTTTAACTTTTAAAAATGCCCTCATAGTTAAATGGTATAACATGTCCATGGTAAGGATAAATTTCAAGTTCGATTCTTGATGGGGGCACCAAATATTAATTAATAAAAATATTAATATGAATTATTTATCTTTTAAGTATAAGCATAATTTAAAAATGAACATTAACATAAAAAAACAATTATTTATTTATTTATCAATTCTATTTTTTTTCTCCATTTTTCATTTATATATAAAAAGTTCAGTTGGAAATGACTCGACTATATCTGAGTGGTTAATAAATTATACTGGCGGATTTACTAAAAGAGGTATAATTGGTCAAATTTGTATATTTTTCTCTAGATTATTTTCATATGAGTTAAGAGATATAATTCTTTATTTCCAAATAATAACAATTGCAGTTTACTATATTTTAGTTTTTAATTTTTTAAAAAATGTTAAATGTGACAGAATTTTTTTACTAGCAATTTTTACACCAATATTTTTACTTTACCCAGTTGCAGAAATTGAGGTTCTGGCTAGAAAAGAAATATTTTTATTCATAATAATATTAATATATTTAGCTATTCCTATTAATAACAAAAACCTAGTCAATCTTGGTAAACTTACTTTATTACCATTGGGGATTCTTATTTGGGAGCCATTATTCTTCTTCATATTATTTTGGATTGCCCTAGACATTATTTACAATAAATTTGAAAAATTAGATTTTAATTTGATTAAAAGTTTTTTTACCTACCTGCCAACAATTTTGTTAGCAGGATATATTGCCTTAAATCCATTATCAAATGAACAACATGCTCAAATGGCATCAATTTTAAAAACTGAATTTAATGAAGTATGCTATATGTCTTGTCATAGATTAAATACCGCTGCAAGTATTTTAAAAAATTTTCAACATAATATAGGAAAATATTCTTTTGAAGTATTATTAAGATATTTTTTAATTATAATAATTGGCTTTGGACCACTATTTATTTTATTAATTAATTCAAAATTAAAAAATAAAAATTTATTTTTTTTCAAATACTTTAAAAGTTTATTAGTACCTTTTTTATTTATTTTATCTCCAGGAATAATATTATTTGCAATGGGTGGAGATTGGGGAAGATATGTGAATATATTATATGTTTTCTCAATAATTTTTTTTATAAGTTTATACAAAAATAATTTAATTTTATTGGATAAAAATAAATTAAAAATAAATATTATTAATAAATTTGGTAAAAAAACCTTTATATTTATATTTATTATTTTTTGTTTTGGATGGAACCCAAAAACTGTAATAACTGGAGATGTTGCATCTTTTCCCGGTTATAGAATTCCCTACAAAGTTTTTAAAATTATAAAATTGTATGGAATTTAACTTATTTTTCTTTTTATAAAAAAAGACAATAAAATGAGAAATAAAAACCCAATTATTGGAATAAATATTTCTGGTGATTTAATTAAATCAAAGAATGAAGGCGCTATCAAATTTTGATTAATAATTTTTTCCAATCCACTCCCTAAGCTTGTAATTATAAAAACTCCCGGCGCAATACCAAACAAAGATCCAAAAAAATAATTTTTAATTTTTACATTAAATAATGAAGGTAAAATATTTGCTATAAAAAAAGGTATACCGCCAATAAATCTATATATAAAAAAATATAAAAATTCATTTTTCTTAAATTTTTCCATCAAATTTATAAACTTTTTTTCAAATTTCTCCTTTACCAATTCCTTTAAAAAAAAATTTGCAAATAAATACAAACAAGTTGCACCAATTGTTAATGAAATTGTAACTATTAAAGTTCCAAGCCACTTGCCAAAAATAAAACCACCCAACAATGCAACAGGACTTCCAAATCCTAACATAAGTACCCAAATGATAGTTAGTATAGAAAAAACTAATGTTATTAATAATAAATTACTTTCTCTAAAACCTACCAAAAAATCTCTATTTTTTCTGATAAATTCATAGCTAGATATTTCATCCAGCGAAAAAGTAGTAAAAAAAGACCAAAGAAATATCAAAACTATTAGAAAATAAATTATACTTAAAACAATTTTAATTTTTTTTAACTTTTCCATTAAGTTAAGCTTATAGAAAATTTTCTGTACTTATACATATAATTTTCTTATAAGTACGCAATTTTAATATTAATTAACATAGACATGAAAAGAACATATCAACCAAGTAGATTAGTAAGAAAAAGAAGACACGGCTTTAGATCTAAGATGAAATCTAAAGGAGGAAGAAAACTTCTAGCCAGAAGAAGAAAAAAAGGAAGAAAAAAACTCACAGTTTGATGAAAAGTAAGATAACTAGCCTTTCGAAAAATGCAGAATTTAAATCTCTTCTAAGTGGAAAAAAAATGTCCAATAAATATTCTACAATTTTTTTTAAGAAGATAAGTAATAAAAATTTAAATAGATTAAAT
>CACLYO010000012.1 GCA_902611145.1 uncultured Pelagibacteraceae bacterium | reverse complement strand
AAGTTAGATAATACAAATTTAGAAAATGAGTATAAAAAAAACGATGTCAAAAATAAACCTGATGAATTATCTAAAAATGAAATTCCAAGTGAAGTAGAAAGAATAATTATAGATGCTGAAAAAACAGAAGTAAATAATGACAATTTAAATAATGCTTCTGCTAAAAAAGTCGATAGGATTGCTTTTTTTAATTTGTTAATAGTAATTTTAATAAGTTTTTCAGCATTTATAATTTTGCTTGATACATTCAAAAACCCAATAGAAAGTATATTACCTGGGTTTAATTTTATGCTTGATAATTTTTATGAGACATTAAAAGACTTATTTTTGTTTTTTAAAGATTTGACAAAATAGTATGATTGACTACATATCCAAACCTTTTAGATGGTTCTTTAAATTAGAAGCTGCTAGCGGATTAGTTTTATTAATAAGTGCAATTCTAGCTCTAATAATTAGTAATAGCTCATTATCTTATTTATATTTTGAAACTTTAGAAAAATATATTTTTTTTGGATTAAATAATTTTGGTTTAAAACTATCAGTTTTACATTGGATAAATGATGTTTTAATGGCGATATTTTTCTTTTTTGTAACACTTGAAATTAAAAGAGAATTTATACAAGGTGAACTTTCCAATATTAAACAAGCTATATTGCCAATAATAGCAGCTGTTGGTGGAATGTTGGTACCAGCCTTAATATATATTTATATAAACTTAGGTAATAGTGAAACTTTAAATGGCTGGGCAATACCTTCGGCTACAGATATAGCATTTTCACTAGGTATATTATCATTATTGGGCTCTAGAGTGCCTATTTCATTAAAAGTTTTTTTAACAGCATTAGCAATTATTGATGATTTGGGCGCTATAGTTATTATCGCTTTTTTTTATTCTGGAGACTTAAGTATATTCTATTTAACTATGATGCTTTTATCATTTATAGCATTATTAGTTTTAAATAAATTTGGTTTTAAAACATTTTTTCCTTATTTAATAATTGGTATTGCTCTTTGGCATTTTACACATGAGTCAGGGATACATGCTACAATTGCAGGTGTATTGCTTGCATGTACAATACCTCATAGAAAAAAAGAGAAAGATTTCTCTTTATTAGTAAAAATTGAACATGCTATAAGTCCATATGTTGCATTTGGTATAATGCCGCTATTTGCATTTGCGAATGCCGGTGTTTCCTTAGAAGGGATTTCTTTTTCATCTCTTCTCTTGCCAGTCCCTTTTGGTATTTTATTAGGACTTTTTTTTGGAAAACAATTAGGTGTTTTTTTATTTTCTTATGTAGCTATAAAATTTGGATTTGCACAAATGCCAAATAATTCCAATTGGTTTACACTCTACGGTGTTGGTGTATTAACTGGGATTGGTTTTACTATGAGTTTATTTGTAGGAAATTTAGCATTTATAGATAATACGCAATATATAGATGGAGTTAAATTAGGAGTTTTATCTGGGTCACTTTTATCCACTTTATTTGGATATTTTTTGATATTAAGTACTTCTAAAAAATGAAAAAAATAATTAATCTTTTAATAATTATTTTAGCGGTAATTTTTAATTTCAATATAAAGGTAAATTCGATGGAAAATAAAAAATTATATGACATTGAAATAGAATCTATAACTGGTGAAATAATTAGTTTAAGTAAATATAAGGGTAAAACTATATTTTTAGTAAATGTAGCTAGTAATTGTGGATTTACTAAACAATATGCTGATTTACAAAATCTTTGGGAAAAATATAGAGAAAAAGATTTAATTGTTATTGGAATGCCTTCAAATCAGTTTGGTGGTCAAGAACCCGGATCAAATACAGAAATTAAAGATTTTTGTGAAACAAATTTTAATATTAATTTTTTAATGACTTCAAAGCATGATGTTAAAGGTGATAATGCTCATGAAATTTATAAATGGGCTAAAATCTCATATGGAAAAAGTGCAATTCCTAAATGGAACTTTCACAAAATATTAATTAATAATGAAGGAATTATTGTAGATACATTTGCTTCATTTACAAATCCTATGTCTAAGAAAGTTATTTTAAAAATTGAAAAAATATTAAATTAAGAAACTTAATCCATCATATGCTGGAATAATATTTTTTGGTAATTTTTTTTTTAAATGTTTGTAATCAATATCACTGTGAAGGTTAGTCAAAATAGTTTTTTTTGGTTCTATTTTTTTTGTTATTTCAATAACATCAGATAAATTAAAATGTGATGGATGTTGTTTAAATCTCAAACAATCAACTACAAAATATTTAAGATTTTTTAATTTAATTATATCTTTACTATAAATTTTACTTACATCGCTTACATAAGCACATATATTATTAATTATGTAGCATTTACTATTAATTAAACCATGTTCAACTGTAATATTTTTTATAACAATTTTATCTTTACCACTATCAAATTTATGAATTCTAAATAAATTGTTAAACTTTAAAGTTGCTGGATATGATCTTGTACCCTTAAAACAATATTTGAAAGTTGAAAATAAAAGTTTTTTAGTTATTTTATCACCATAAACAGGTAATTTTTTCTTATTTACTATATAAAAAGCTCTCATTTCGTTAATGCCATGTGTTTGATCAGCATGTGCATGTGTATAAAAAACATTATTTATATTTTTAATCTTATTTTTTAATAATTGAAATTTAATGTCTGGTGATGTGTCTATAAGAATATTTCTTTGAGATGAACTAATTAGAGCAGAACATCTTGTTCGATAGTTTTTTTTATTTTTCGGATTACATTTACCAAAATTCCCATCAATACGAGGTACTCCTAAAGAACTTCCACAACCTAATATTGTAAACTTAATACTCATTACTAAAAAAACAACTTATTAAAATTGTCAGTAGTTATTTTGTCTAGTTTGGATTTGTTGATATTTTTTAAATCGGCTAATTTATTTAGTGTATATTGTATATAGCTAGGCTCATTTTTTTTACCTCTCATAGGAACAGGCGCTAAAAAAGGACTATCAGTTTCAATTAATAGTTTATCTAATGGTATTTTTTTAAATGTTTCTTGTAAACTTTTGCTATTAGAAAATGTAATAATACCACTTGCAGAAAAATAAGCTCCTAAAGGTATAAGGTTTTCAGCAAAAGAATCTGACCCAGTAAAACAATGCATTAAAATTTTTAGACACTTTGATTTTTTTAAAAGTTCATAAGTTTCATTTTCAGCATTACGGCTATGTACTATTAAAGGTATATTTAATTGAACTGCCGCATCAATATGACTTTTGAAACTTTTAATTTGTGAGTCTTTATCGCTATTATTATAATAAAAATCCAAGCCAGTTTCTCCTACCCCTATTATTTTTTTATTTAAAGATATTTCTTTTGAAATTTCTTCTTTTGTTAAAATATTTTTACTTGACTCATGTGGGTGTATCCCAAAAGTTCCATAAATCATGCTATCAGATTGAATTATATTTAATATATTCTTAAAACTTTCCTTTGTTGTGCAAATTGTTAGTATTTTTTCAATACCAATTTCTTTAGATCGCAATAAGACATGATTTAAATTTGAAAATAATGGTTCGTGATCTAGGTGGCAATGTGAATCAATCATTTTTTTCAATCTTATTAAACAATATATTTATTTTATTTATTTTTGCACCTTTTTGTAGAGTTTCATGATTTTGAATTGAAGCAAATTTAATATCATTTTCTTTAATACCAAAAATATTCAAAACTTTTAATGAACTAGTGGGTATGACGGGATATAACATAATTGTAATTTTTCTTATTAACTCCATTGCAACATATATTATTGTATTTAATCTTAAAATATCAGACTTTTTCTTCCAGGGTTCTTCATCATTGAAATATTTGTTAGCAGCAAACAGCTGCTCTACTATAAAATTCATATAAGAGTTAATATCTTGATCGTCTATACATTTAAAAATTTTTTCATAATCTTTTTTAAAAATATCCAGAACTTTCATGTCATTATCTGTAAACTTAATTTTATCAGGAATTTTAAGATTTAGGTTTTTTTCATTAAACGCAATAACTCTTTGACATAAATTTCCAAAATTGTTAGCTAAATCACTATTAATACAACTTTCTAATTTATCTTGAGATATATTACCATCATTGCCAAAAGAGACTTCCTTTATTAAATAATATCTTAAAGGATCTAGTCCATATTTTTTTATAATTTCTAAAGGGTCCAATATATTTCCTTTTGATTTTGACATTTTTTCTTCACCAGATAATATCCATCCATGACCATACACACGTTCAGGAAGTGGTATGTTGGCTGCTAATAGAAATGCTGGCCAATAAACAGCATGAAATCGCAATATATCTTTACCTATCAAGTGTAATGTTGCTGGCCAAAAATCTTTGAGTAGTTTACTAGATGCATCTGGATAGTTGAGCGCACTTAAATAATTAGTTAAAGCATCTAACCATACATATATAACATGGTCTTTGTTTGAAGGAACTTTAATTCCCCATGAAAAAGATTTTCTACTAACAGACAGATCTTTTAAACCACTTTTAACAAAACTTATCACTTCATTTTTTCTTGATTCTGGTAAAATAAATTTTGGATTATCTTCATAATATTTAAGTAAAGGTTCTTGCCATTTTGATAATTTAAAAAAAAAAGATTCTTCTTCCACCCATTCTACAAGTGAACCAGATATGTTAGATTTTTTAACTCCATCAACATCTTCAACTTCATTATCAGAATAAAAAGCTTCATCAGAAACAGAATACCATCCGGAATATTTAGACAAATAAATTTCATTTTTTTTTTCTAAAATGTTCCAAAGATTAATCACTGATTTTGAGTGTCTCTCTTCTGTTGTTCTAATAAAATCAGTATTAGAAAGATTCAACACTTTGGATAAATTTTTAAAAGTTTTACTTATTTCATCACAGAAATCTTTTGGCTTCATACCCTTAGCTTCAGCAGCGCGTTGGATTTTTAAACCATGCTCATCAGTTCCTGTTAAGAAAAAAACTTTTGAGTCTTGAATTCTTTTAATTCTAGCGAAAAAATCAGCAATTATACTTGAATAAGCATGTCCCATATGTGGTTTTCCAGATGGATAATATATTGGCGTTGTAATGTAAAAATTTTTATTCATTTGTAACTTTGTTTTTAAATTCTAAAAATAAGCTTTCAATATCAAGATTAAATTTATTGGTATAATCAATTTTTTTTATAAAATATTCATAAAGTTTATAAATATCTAAATTTTTATTATGTAAAAAAGAATAATAGAAATATGACTCGATTAATTTAAAAGTTAGATTTGTTAAATCATAATTATTTTTATAAATTTTAAAATTAATTAAATGTAATAATAAGTCTTTTAATGATAATTTTTTAATATCAAATTTGTTATTAATTGAAAAGTTATATAAATAAAGCAAATCACCTATTGTTAAATAATGATTAATTATACTCTCATTGAAAAAATTTTTTAAATTAACACTTGATAAATCACTAGCTATCGACAAATTTTCATCATAAGTAAAATTTTTTTTAAAAATTATACACCTTGATTGTATTGTTTTAATAATTTTTTTTGAATTATTGTGAATTAATATAAAAAAAAGTTTTTCATTAGGTTCTTCAATAATTTTTAAAAGAGCATTTGCAGAATATAAATTCAGAGTTTCAATATTATCAATTAATACGATTCTATATTTATCATTAAAAGAAGATTTTTGTGAATATGCAATTGCTTTCCTTATTTGTGAAATTTCAATTATTTTTTTTCCATCCAATAAATCTATTAAATAAAAATTTGGATGTGATAAATTTTTTACTAAATTAAAGGATTTATTATCACTTTTAATTTTAAATTGATTAATATCATAAGAATTTGTTTCATTTTTTGAAAAAATATAATTAATAAAATGATATGCAAAGGTAGACTTTCCTATGCCTTTAGGTCCAGAAATTATAATTTTATTAGGAAATTTTTTACTATCCAATAATTTAGCAAAATGATTAAACAAATTATTAAAACCTAGTAGCTTTTGTTGATTTCTTGGATCTAAATTCATGTTAAATTAATTTTTTTAATTTGTTTATTATTATTTTTTTATTTTGTGAAATAGGTAAATTGGAATTTATAATTAAATATTTTTTTTTACTTTTAGATAATTTTAGAAATCCATTTTGTACTTTAGAATAAAAGTTATAATTAAATTTGTCATATCTATTTAAATTTTTTCTTTTTTTTAATCTTAAAATCAAATTTTTTTTGTTCACAGTATTTAAAAATGTAAAATTGACTTTAATGTTTCTTAAAATGAAATTATTTATATATTTTATGATTTTTAGATTAACACCCATTCCATAATGTTGATAAGCAATAGTTGAGTCTATGAAACGATCAATTAAAATAATTTTTTTCTTATAGTTCTTTAACAGAATATGATGAAAATTTTCGTTTCTACTTGCCATATACATTAATAGATCAGTCATTTTGTCAAAATTTGATTTTTTGTTTAAAATTAATTTTCTTATTATTTCTGAATTTTGTGATCCACCAGGTTCACGGATTTTGATAAATTTAATTTTCTTTTTTTTTAAATAATTTGATACATTTTTAATATGATGCGACTTTCCTGAACATTCAATACCTTCAAAAACTATTATGGGCTTTTTATACATCGCCCCATATTAAATAATTAATTGATTGGATAAGTCTTGATAATAAATTTACTTTTTTTATATCAGTAGATGCATAAATATTGTGTTCTGATAAAAAATTTTCTTTGTAAAAAATTCTTATGATGCCAATTTTTTGATCTTTTTTAACTGGTGCCTCTATTGGTCCATTATATTCAGCTATTACTTTTAAATTTTTTTTTTTGGTTTTTTTAATTGTTTTATAGACATCATTTTTAAGATAACCACCAACTACTTTTTCTTTACCTAGCCAAGTATCTATTTCGACTATAACCTCATTTTTTTTTGCTATTTTAATAGTATCAAAATGTGATAATCCATAATTTAATAGCCTGTTAGATTGTCGAGATCTACTTGATTTATTTTTAAAACCACTACCAACAGCAATTAATCTTCTTTCATTTTTGGACATTGATGAAGCTAATGAATATTTTTCCACAGCTAGATAACCAGTTTTAATTCCATCAACTAATCGATTTTTTAATAATAAACTATTCGTATTTGGTTGAGTAATTGGATCACCACCTGTTCGATCCCACGTGAATTCTAATTCTTTAAAATATTCATAAAAATTGGGATAATTTTTTATTAAATAGTTAGACATAACTAAGATATCTCTAACCGTTGAATAATTGTCTGGATCATTAAGACCAGAAGAATTTGAAAAATTAGTATTTGTCATACCTATTTCTATTGCCTTAGTAGTCATAAGTTCTGCGAATGCTTCTTCTGTTCCAGCAATTCCTTCTGCTAAAGCTACACAGGCATCATTTCCAGAAACTATAATTATCCCTCTTAATAAATCTTCAACTGAAACTTCATCATTAAGCATTATAAACATAGAGGAGTTTCCTGGTTTAGAAAGCCTCCATGCCTTTTCTGAAATTAAAAATTTATCATCTAAACTAAGTTCTCCACTCTTTATTAAATCGAAAGCTATGATCGAAGTCATTATTTTTGTCATAGAGGCGGGATAAATTGAACTATCTGCCTCTTTTTCATACAAAATTTTACCAGATAAAAAATCTTGTAAAATTGCAGTAGACGCTTTTATTTCAAATGAATTTGCATTTCCTTGAATAAGGAAAATAAAAAATAAAAACGGAATTATTTTTCTTCTAATAAATCTACTCATGTCTTAAAATTTCAATATTTTCAAATTTAAGTTTTTCTACACTATTATATGCTTTTTGTAATGCCTTTAAATTGGAATATGGTCCTATATATACCCTAAATTTATTTTTTGACACTTCCTTAATTTTTGCATTCTTTATCAATGTTTCAGTTTTAACTCTATTAACCATTGTAATAGCAGTTTTTTTAAAATAAAAATCAGCAATTTTTACACTATAAATAAATTTTTTCTTATTTTTTTTTTTATCTTTTTTGGTTTTTATATTTGATTCATTTAAGTCATTAACGCTTATACTTTCAACTGGAGCTTTATTAGCAACTTTTTTTTCTGCATCAAAAGTTTTCGATTTTTTAGCAATAAATGTGTCTTGTTCAATAATTTCAATAATATGTATATATGGATCATTTAAATCAAGTTCCAATTCATCAAAAATTCTTTTTGATACAACTGAATTATTGAAATTTGGATAAATCGAATTTTTTCCAACTTTTGCAATAAGTGACTTTTTATTGGTAGGGTTAAAAATTTTAACAGGTGTTCCTCTATCTAAATTTTTCTGAAAAATAATAAGATCCCTTTCATTAATTTTTTTGTTTATAATTTTTTTCTTAAATAAATTATCATCATAAATTAAAGCAAATCCCTTATTTGAAAATTTTTCTATTCTAACAGGTTTTGTAGAATAATTTATATCTGTAGTTTCTATGCAGGAATTTAGAAATAAAATAAATAAAATATATAAAAATAACTTATAATTCATTTTTAAATTTATCCTTTAAAGTGCAGACAGCTATTCCAAATCTAAGTGATCTATTCCATTTTAGTACTAGTTCATAGTTTTTAAAAACCATATATGCTGGATTAAGTTTATCAGCGTTTTCAACTATATCAGCATCTGGTGTTATAATAGCCACAAGCGTATTATCATTAATTTTATTTTGATTAAAGTTTTCTAAATATTTTTTAAAAAAAACTACCTTTTTTTTATTTATAATTTTTTTTGCTGATGTATTTAAATACTTTATAGGTATATTTGGTTTTAGATTGACTTTAATAAAACAAGGCTCATTTTTTTTCCATCCCATTTTTTTTAAATAATTAGCAGCAGACGCAAATGAATCATGGCTATTTTTTAATTCTATTAATTTATTTCCATTGTAATCAATAGCATATTTTTCAATAGTAGATGGCATAAATTGAAAATTACCAAATGCACCAGCCCAGGATCCATAAAGTATTTTATAATCTATAATTCCATCATCAACTAATTTTAAAATTGTAATAAGTTCATTTGTAAAAAACTCACTCCTTCTCTTGTCATAACTAAGAGTGGCTAATGATGAAAGTATATCCATTTTACCAACATAAGTTCCAAAATTTGTTTCAATACCCATCAACGATAAAAGTAATTCTTTTTCGATATTAAAGTTTTTATCAATTTTATTAATTAAATTTTTATTATTATTGTAAAAGCTTAATCCTTTTTTAAGCTTTTTTTGAGATGTACGTTTTGATACATAAGTTTTTGTATCTTCATAAAATTCTGGTTGATACCTATCATATTCAATAACTTTTGGTAAAAATTTTACATTTGCCATAGCTTTATCAAAAGTTAATTCTGAAATACCCCGATTAATAGCAATTTTTTTAAAGTCATTTTTCCAATTCTCAAATGTTGAAGAGTTAGAATTTAATGTAAAAGTAAAAAAGAAAACAAAAAAAGTTAAAAAAAGTTTAGTTATTTTCATACAAGTCTTTTAAATAAATAAATACAGCTATCCATATAAAAATAAAGCTAATTAACTTAGTCATGTTAAAGGGTTCATTAAAGTAAAAAAAACCTAGCAAAAATTGACTTGTTGGTGTTAAAAAAAATATTAAACCTGAAGTAGCCATTGTGGTTTTCTCCAAACCTTTAATAAATAAAAACAAAGGAATCACTGTCATAACTCCTCCTAAGAATAAAAATACTATATTGACAGGTTGTGCTGTAGTGAAATTATTAAAACCAGCTTTATAAATTAAGTACCATATAATAAGAGCAAAAGGTAAAATATAGAGGCTTTCTATAAATAAACCTATATCAGTATCCACACTTATTTTTTTTCTTAATAAATTGTATGAACTCCACAAGAAAGCAACCATGAAACCTATCCATGGAAAAGAGTCAAAATTAAAAAGTAAATATATAGATGAGATGACAACTGCAAAAATTGCTATTTTTCTTTGAGTATTAATTTTTTCATTTAAAAAAATATAACCTAAGAAAACATTTAATATTGGAAAAATAAAATAACCATAACTAGCATCAATAATTTTATTAATTGAAATTGCGTATATCCAAGTACCCCAGTTTAGAAAAATAAGGATACTAGTAAAAAAAAGAATTAATAAATTTTTTTTTTGTTTAAGTATTTTTTTTAAAACATTAAATTTTTTGAATATCAAAGTTGAAAAAAAAAGAATAAAGCTTGTCCAAATTAATCTATGTATTGTTACTTCTAAAGCACCTAAAGAAGAAATATATTTAAAAAATACAGTCCCTAATAAACCCCACCACAAAGATCCTGCAGTAGCGTAAATTATTCCTTTTTTAAATTGAGATTGTTTCATAGATTAATTTGAATTGTGTTCTTTATATACCATTTTTAAGTTGAAAAGGTTTTAAAATCGGATAAACACTAGCGCATGGAGAGATGGCTGAGCGGTTGAAAGCACCGGTCTTGAAAACCGGCAAAGGGGCAACTCTTTCCTGGGTTCGAATCCCAGTCTCTCCGCCATTATTCATTTTTATATTTAAAATTTTTAAACAACTTTGTAACTGTATTTTCATTTATATTTACTGTTGTTTCTTGGCCTTGATTTAATTTATAAAGATTTTCGTCATCTATGTTCAATAGATTATTCAAATTATTTAATTCCGTTTCATTTAAAGTATTAATATATTTTTTTGTAAAAGAGCTTAAAAGTTTATCCATTTCTTTTGTTCCCCTATAGGTAGATCTGTAAACGATCTTTTTTTTTAAATCATCTATATTAATGGTCATAAAATTTTATATATTGTTTTTATCATGAAAAATAAAAATAATTATGACTATTTATTGTCTGATTTAACCCAATTAACTGGCGTTGGAAAAAAAACTATGGCAATATTAAAGAAAAAAAAAGTTAATAATATTTTTGATCTTTTGTGGAGATTGCCTAAATCATACACTGACAGAAGTTTATCAAGCAAAATAAATGAATTACAAGTTGGAAATATTCACACTATTAAAGTTGTTCCTTTAAAATATAATTTTCCCAGAGTACGAAACTTACCTAATAGAGTAAATTGTGAAGATAAAACAGGAAAAATTGATTGTGTTTTCTTTAATAGTTATGAGGGCTACATTAGAAAAATTTTACCATTAAATGAAGAAGTAACTGTAAGTGGCAAGATTAGTATATTTAGAAATAAATACCAAATTACTAATCCAACTTATATCTCTAAGGACAGTTCGGTAATAGAAAAAGTACATAACAAATATTCATTAACTGAGGGAATTAGTGAAAAAGTCTATAATAAAATAATTACACAAATTTTAAAAAATTTACCTATTTTAGTTGAATGGCATAATAAAGAAATATTAGAAAAATTTGGCAAAGAAAGTTGGAATAGTTCAATTATCAAATTACATGATCCTATTAATATAGCCAATTATAAATCAAATTTTTATAGAAGACTTGCATATGATGAAATCCTATCATCTTTTTTAGTAAATTCAGAAATAAGGAAAAAAATTAAAAAAATTAAAAAAGTCTCAAAAATTTTTACAAACGAACCATACGTAAATACAATGTCAAAATTAAATTTTAATCTAACAAATGATCAAAATAATGCTTTAGAGAATATCAACAAAGATCTTTCATCTAAGAGTAAAATGTTTAGACTTTTACAAGGTGATGTAGGAAGCGGAAAAACAATAGTTTCATTAATATCTGCATTAAATGTTATTGAGTCAAATTTCCAAGTAGCTTTTATGGCGCCTACCGAAATATTAGCACGTCAACACTTTAATTTAGCTAAGCAGATATTTCCAAAAAACACCAAAATTGAACTACTTTCTAGTAAAAATGATAATTTTGAAAAAAAAAAAATTATTCAAGAGTTAAGAAACAATAAAATCGAAATGGTTTTTGGGACACATGCAATCTTTCAAAAAAAAATTATATTTTCTAACCTAGGTTATATAATTATAGATGAACAACATAAATTTGGTGTTAGACAAAGAAAATTACTTTCTGACAAAGGAGGTAAAAATTGTGATATTTTGTTAATGTCTGCTACTCCAATACCTAGAACATTAACAATGTCTATATATGGTGATATGGATGTCTCTATTATAAGAGAAAAACCTAATCATAGAAAAGAAATTAAAACTTATAGTAAATTAGAAAGTAAAATTAATGATGTAATTAACTTTGTTGAAAAATCAATTAAAGAAGGAAATCAAACTTTTTGGGTTTGCCCTTTAATAGAAGAGTCTAAGAAATTAGATCATCAATCAGCTATAGAAAAATACAGATTTTTAAATAAATTATTCCCTAACAAAGTAGGTTTAATACACAGTAAAGTAGACAACAATGAAAAAGAAAAAATATTAAATAAGTTTCTTAATAAAGAATATTTAGTTTTAGTTTCAACAACAATTATTGAAGTTGGAATTGATTTCCCAAATGCAAATGTCATAATTATAGAAAATTCTAATAAATTTGGTTTATCTCAATTACATCAACTTAGAGGAAGAGTTGGAAGAGGATCTAAACAAGCTACTTGCATTTTATTATTTAAATCAAACTTGAGTATTAATGCAAAAAAACGAATAAATATACTAAAGAATTCTAACGATGGTTTCAAAATATCAGAGGAAGATATGAAATTAAGAGGTTTTGGTGATCTTCTAGGTTTTAAACAAAGTGGCATCAAAAATTTTAAATTAGCAGATCCAGTACATAATGAAGATCTTTTTATTTTAGCCGAACAGCAAATTAGAAAAATTGAAGAAGAAAATATTGATATTAAAAGATATAGACCATTATTAAAATTATATGATCAAGCTGATATTATAAATGATATAGTTTAATTTGTAGGGTTTGAAGTGCCAGCTGACACAATAAATTTAGAAGCCTCTTCAAAGGTCATATCCAGATAAACAACTTCATCTTCAGGAAACATCAATAAAAATCCACTTGTTGGATTGGGTGTTGTTGGCATAAAAACATTTATTAAATTTTTGCCAGTTTTTTTTGAAATTTCTGTTCTGTTTTTTTTTGTAGCAAAGCCAACAGCCCATGATCCTTTTCTAGGGTATTCGACTAGTACAACGCTTTTTTTATCATTATTTTTATTTGCAAAACTATCTGTCATTTGAACTATTGCAGAATAAATTGTTCTTAAAAATGGTATTCTTTTAAATAAATCATCTATTAATTGTAAGATTTTCTTTCCTAAAAAGGATAATGATAAACCACCAATTAAAGTGATCAACAAAATTGATAAAAGAATTTCTAAGCCAGGAATTGAAAATGGCAAATAATGATTTGGATTAATTTCCTTCGGTATTATATTGGATGAAATTTGAATTATAAATTTAGTTAAATAGAGTGTAATACCTATTGGTATTAATACTACCACACCAGTAAAAAAATAATTTCTAAGTTTGTTTAAAAAAGAAGTTTTCTTTTTTTTTAATTTTGACATTCCATATTATTAACTTGAATAAAAGACAATGAAAATAGATAAATTGATAGAATATCTTAAATTTTTTATTAAACTTCATTTATATTTACTGGAATTATGGTATTACAAGGATGTTCTTATGGATAGAAGAAAATTTATACAATATGTTGGTTGTGGTTGCTGTGGATTCGTTATGAATTCTTGCGCAAGCGTTCCCATTACAGATCGGAAACAACTAAAAATAATTCCTGAATCTAAACTCAATGCTCAAGCAGCACAGATATATGAAAAAATTAAAGAAAAAGAAAAATTAGTTAAAGATGGAAAAACACTAAGTCAAATAAAAGAAATAGGTAAAAAAATGGAAAATTCTATTGGTGAATATTTTTATCAATCAAATTTAAATGACCCTACTGCTAACTTTCAATGGGAGTATATTTTAATAGAAAATAAAAAAATGAAAAATGCTTGGTGTATGCCAGGTGGTAAAATCGCTGTTTACACTGGCATATTAGATATAACTAAAAATACTGATGGATTGGCTGCTGTAATGGGTCATGAGATTGCTCATGCAGTTGCAAAACATTCTGTTGAAAGGGCTAGTAGATCTGCACTTTTAAGAACGACAGTCCAAATTACAGATATTCTTACTGGTGGCAAAATAAGCAAAGTTAATAAAGTTACACCTGGAATTGATACTGTTGGACTTATTGCTAAACTAGGAATAATGAATCCATTTACCAGAAAACAGGAAAGTGAGGCAGATTATTTAGGTTTAATTTTTTCTTCATTATCAGGATATGATATTAGAGAAACCACAAAAATTTGGGAAAGAATGAAAGAAGCAAATAAAGGAAAAGAACCACCTGAATTTATGAGTACTCACCCATCATCCTCAAATAGAATAAAACAAATTAATGAATGGATGAATAAAGTTATACTTGATTATCCCCCAATTAAAATTTCGTAATTATTGGTGAGCCCTGTTGGACTCGAACCAACGACCCATTCCTTAAAAGGGAATTGCTCTACCAACTGAGCTAAGGGCCCATCAACAAAAAAACTTATAGACTTTTTTTTAAAATAATCAATGCGTATAAAATATTACAACTTGCCGATATATTTGTCGTGAAAATCATTAAAAGTACCGTTTTTAATGTGTTCTCTTATTGATTCCATCAATTCTTGATAAAAGTTAATATTGTGTAATGTTAGGAGCATAGATGCTAAAATTTCGTTTGTATTAAATAAATGGTTTAAATAATTTTTAGAATACTTGTTTAAATTAAAATTATTACATTTTGGATCTAGAGGCTGATTATCCTTCTGATATTTTGAATTTTTAATACTAATTCTTCCTTCCCATGTAAAAGCTAATCCAGTTCTGCCAGATCTAGTAGGTAATACACAATCAAACATATCTATACCTCTTTTAACAGCACCAAGTATATCAGAAGGTGTACCTACTCCCATTAAATACCTAGGTTTGTTTTCGGGTAAATGTTTCTTAAGAGAATCTAATACAGAAAACATTTCCTTTTGAGATTCTCCTACAGCCAAACCTCCAATTGCATAACCATCAAAATCAATTTTAACCAATCTATCTAAAGATTCTTTTCTTAAATCCTCAAATAGACCACCCTGCACTATTCCAAATAAGCCCTTTTGTGGGTTATTTCCAAAAGCAGTTTTTGATCTTTTTGCCCAATACATCGAGAGATCCATTGATTGATTTATAATATTTTTATCAATGCTGTTTTTTGGACATTCATCCATAACCATTACTATGTCTGAATCTAATCCTTTTTGAATTCTGATACTTTCTTCTGGACTCAAAATAAATTCTTTACCATCTATATGTGATTTAAAAATAGCACCTTTTTCTCGGTCAATTTTATTTAATTTTGATAATGACATAACTTGAAATCCACCAGAATCAGTGAGAATAGGAAGTTTGCAATTCATGAATTTATGTAAACCACCTGCATTAATAATTCTATCAACACCAGGCCTTAACATTAGATGATAAGTATTAGATAAAATTATTTCACTTCCAGTTTTAATTATATCATCAATAAATGTGGCTTTAACTGTTCCTTGAGTACCAACAGGCATGAATGCTGGTGTTTGTATATTTCCTCGATGAGTTTCTATTTGTCCAGTTCTTGCAAATTCACACTTTTTACTGACATTAAAAGAAAACTTTTTTAATGACATTGAACATTATTATTTTGATTTAAAACTGATAATTTTATCTGGATCTGTAACTGAACCGTTATTATTTTCATCGCCTCTTTTAATTTTATCTACTGCTTCCATACCTTCTATAACTTTTCCGAAGACTGTATATTGTCTATCTAAAAATGAAGCTTCTTTAAAACATATAAAAAATTGGCTGTTAGCACTATTAGGGTCTTGTGATCTAGCCATTGATAATGTTCCTCTTTCATGCGGAAGATTATTAAATTCTTGCTTAAGGTCAGGTAAGTCAGAACCACCCATGCCAGCTCTTCTTAAATCAAACTTATCATTGGAACTATTGCCAAATTTAACATCACCGGTTTGAGCCATAAAACCATCGATAACTCTGTGAAATACAACATTATCGTATTGACCACTATCTGCTAGTTCTTTAATTCTTTTAACATGATTAGGAGCCACATCTTCAAATAACTCTATTTTCACATCACCGTCTTTTAACTTTAAAATCATTATATTCTCCTTTGCTATTAAATTATTGTTAAAAATTATTAAAAAAAAAATACTAAGTAAAAATTTATGCATATTTATTTTTTAATGCTTGAACTGTACTTTTAGTAGTGAATTTTCTAACATCACCACCTAATTCAATTATTTCCTTAACAAATCTTGAGGAAATAATTTGATTTTCTACATCTGACATTAAAAAAACAGTTTCGATTTTATTATTTAGCTTTCTATTCATACCCGCTAGTTGAAATTCATATTCAAAATCAGAAACTGCTCTTAATCCCCTTAAAATAATTTTTGAATTCATTTTTTTACACAAATCTGTTGTTAATGAATTAAATGATATAACTTTTATTTTACTTGTTTTCATTTTTAAATCTTTAAATAATGCATTATTTATAATGTTTAATCTTTCATTTATATCAAACAA
Organism: uncultured Pelagibacteraceae bacterium; assembly: GCA_902611145.1. Taxonomy (GTDB): domain Bacteria; phylum Pseudomonadota; class Alphaproteobacteria; order Pelagibacterales; family Pelagibacteraceae; genus Pelagibacter. Next base: position 20,296 of record CACLYO010000012.1, on the reverse strand, counting down.
ATAATTTTTATTACTATTTTCGGAAACGGCTATTATAACTTTATCAACTATCTTTAGAGCTTTATTTATAACATCTATATGTCCATAAGTAATCGGATCAAATGTTCCTGGGTATAGTGCATTATTTTTCATTACAACAAATTATCATCAATTTTAATTGCTGAAACAACTTTTTCATCTCCTGAAAGTTTTATAATTCTAACACCTTGGGTATTTCTTCCTGCTATTCTAATTTCTTTAACAGCAACTCTGATTACTCTACCTGTATTTGTTGAAATCATTATTTCATCACCTTCATTAACAGGAAAAGATGAAGAAACATTCCCATTTCTTAAAGAGTTAACTATACCAATTATCCCTTTGCCACCTCTATTAGTTACCCTAAAGTCATAGTGAGATGTTCGTTTGCCATAACCATTCTCTGTAATTGAAAGTATGAATTTTTCTTTTGCTTTAGCTTCAATTTTTTCATCTTTTGAAATTTTTCCATTTTGTTTGTTTTTATAATGGTCAATAATCGAGAGAGAAACTATACTATCTTTATCTGAAAGGTTTATTCCTCTTATTCCTTTAGATGACCTTCCTTTGAAAATTCTTAATTTTTTAGATTCAAATCTTATACATTTTCCAAGTTTTGTATTTAAGACTATATCTTGATCATCTTTACAAGTTTCTACTCCTATAATTTTATCGTCATTATCTAGTTTCATTGCGATTTTGCCAGATGCATTAATTGAAGAAAAATCTTCTAAACTATTTTTTCTAATCTTTCCTTTACTAGTAGCAAAAACTATATGCATATTTTTCAATTCAGACTGATCATCAGGAAAAGGCATTATTGAGCTTATAGATTGATGGTTTTTTAATGGTAAAATATTAAATAAAGACTTACCTTTAGATGCAGAAGTACCTTCTGGAATTTTCCAAGCTTTTAATTTGTAGACAAGCCCTTCAGTTGAAAAAAACAGTACTGAAGTGTGTGTACTTACGGAAAGTGTTTGTACAACTGAATCTTCCTGCCTTGTTTTAATTCCTGACTTCCCTTTTCCACCTCTTTTTTGTTGTTTTACTGCACTTAAAGAACCTCTTTTAATATATCCTTGTAAAGTAATTGTAATTAAAACTGCTTCTTTTTGAATTGTTTCTTCAATATCATAATTTAAAATTGCATCGATAATTTTTGTTCTTCTAGGTACTGAATATTTATCTTTTATATTTGTTAATTCGCTACTTATAACATTCATTAATTCTTTTTTAGAATTAATTATTTTTTTATATTGAATAATTAGATCAGATAATTTTTTAATTTCTAATTCTATTTCGCTTATGCCTAAAGCTGTAAGTTTTTGCAATCTTAATTCTAAAATAGAAATTACTTGTGGCTCACTAAACGAATAAGCATTTTTTGTATTTTTATTTTCAATTAGTTTAATAAATTTAGAAGTTTTATTTATTTTCCATTTAGTTGACAATAAAGATTTTTTTGCGTCTTCTGGTGTTTTGGATGATCTAATAATTTTTATTATCTTATCTAAATTTTCTACTGATACAGATAATCCTATTAAAATATGTGCACGATCTTCAGCTTTTTTTAATTCAAATTTAGTTTTTTTTACAACAACATCTTCTCTAAAAGATAAAAAGTTTTCTAAAAATTCTTTTAAATTGCAAGTTTTAGGTTTTTGATCAACTATAGCTAGTGTATTAAAACCAAATGAACTTTCTATTGACGTATATTTATATAACTGTCTTTTAACTGTTTCTGGCTCAACATTTCGTCTTAGATCAATTGATACTCTTATTCCTTCTCTGTTAGACTCGTCTCTAATATCACTAATTCCTTCTATTTTTTTTTCTCGTATAAGTTCTACTATTCTTTCATTTAAAGATGATTTATTAACTTGGTAAGGCACAGAAGTTATTACAATTCTTTCTTTACCATTTTTTCTTTGTTCAATTTTAATATCCCCACGTATTTTAAAAGATCCTCTTCCACTTTTATAACCTTCTTTAATAATATTTTTTCCAATAATTGTACCTCCAGTTGGAAAATCAGGTCCTGGTATATGTTTCATTAACTCACTTAGTTTAATGTCTTTATTTTTTATTAAAGCAAGCGTCCCATCGATCACTTCACCTAAATTGTGTGGTGGAATACTTGTGGCCATACCTACTGCTATACCTCCAGCACCATTAACTAATAAATTAGGATATTGAGCAGGTAATACAACAGGTTCCTTTTCAGTTTCATCATAATTGCTTTTAAAATTTACAGTATTTTTTTCTATATCATCAATTAAGTATTGGGAAATTTTTGATAACTTTGTTTCAGTATATCTCATAGCGGCAGGAGGGTCTCCATCTATAGAACCAAAATTTCCTTGCCCGTCTATCAAAGGAACGCTCATTGAAAATTCTTGCACCATTCGAACTAATGCATCATATACGGCTTGATCTCCATGTGGATGATACTTACCTATTACATCACCAACTATTCTTGCAGATTTTCTAAATTGTTTACTCCAATCAAAACCACCTTTATACATTGCATAAATTATTCTTCTGTGTACTGGTTTCAATCCATCTCTAACATCAGGCAATGCTCTACTTACAATAACGCTCATTGCATAAGAAAGATAAGATGAGCTCATCTCATCATACATCGCTATTGGTTTAATATTAAAATTTTTACTATTTTCTATTTTTTGCATAAAATCTAAAATGGAATTTCATCATCCAGATCGTTCTGCGTAACTTGCGAAGTACCTTCAGTAAGTTTTGTGTTATCTTGATTGCTTATATTGTTTGAACCTCCGCCACCAAGCATTGTTAAAGAAGAGTTATAACCTTGTATTATTACCTCTGTTGAATACTTATCTTGTCCAGATTGTTCATCTTTCCATTTTCTTGTTGAAATTTGGCCCTCTACATAAATTTGTGCACCCTTTTTAAGATATTGTTTTACAACGTTCACAAGGCCTTCATTGAATACAACTATGCGGTGCCATTCAGTTTTTTCCTTTTTTTCACCAGTATTTTTATCTTTCCAAGACTGACTTGTCGCTAAACTTAATCTAGCAACACTTTTGCCATTAACCATTTGTTTGATTTCTGGATCTGCGCCTAAACGTCCAATTAATAATACTTTATTTAAACTTCCTGCCATAATATTTTAATGATGATATAAATATATATATATATTTATATCACAAATAAGAGTGAATATTAATTTTATTTATTTAAAGCAACAAAAATTATGCTCAAAAACATAGTTATTAAAGGCGCAAAAGAACATAACTTGAAGAATATTTCGCTGACGATTCCAAAAGACAAATTTGTTGTGATTACTGGTCTCTCCGGATCTGGAAAATCCTCCTTGGCGTTTGATACAATTTATGCAGAGGGTCAAAGAAGATATGTTGAAAGCTTATCGGCTTATGCAAGACAGTTTTTAGATAAAATGAAAAAACCTAATGTAGATTTTATAGAAGGTTTAAGCCCTGCTATTTCAATAGAACAAAAAAACACTTCTAAAAATCCCAGATCAACAGTAGCAACAGTTACTGAAATTTATGATTACATGCGAGTGCTTTATGCAAGAGTTGGAGTACCCTACTCACCGTATACAGGGAAGCCAATAAAGTCACAAACCATTACTCAGATGGTTGATAAAATAAAAGAATTACCAAAAAAATCTACTATTTATTTATTTGCACCAGTTGTTAGAGGAAGAAAAGGTGAATATAAAAAAGAAATTAGCAGCTATAAAAGAAGGGGTTTTAGAAAAATTAAAATTGATGGAAAATTATATGACATTGATAAAGCTCCTGATTTAAATAAAAAGATTAAACATGATATTTTTATTTTAGTAGATAGAATTATACTTAACAATTCGCTTGGAAATAGATTGGCAGAAAGTATTGAGGTTGCTTTAAATTTGTCTAATGGGTTGTTATTCGTAGAATATGAAAATGAAACTTTGCCGGTAAAATACAGAAAAGTTGAAAAATTAATTTTCTCGTCAAAATTTGCTTGTCCAGAAAGTGGATTTACAATTGAAGAAATAGAGCCAAGATTATTTTCTTTTAATAGTCCTTATGGTGCTTGTGAAGAATGTGAAGGAATCGGTATAAAACTTAATGTAGATCCAAATTTAGTTGTGCCAAATGAAAAAAAATCAATTGCAGATGGAGCTATTGAACCATGGTCAAAATCATCAACTCTTTATTATGCTCAAACATTAACATCTTTAGCTAAGCATTATAATTTTTCAATGAATGATAAATGGCAAAGGATACCAAAAAAAGTTAAAGATATAATTTTATATGGTTCTGATGATGAAGAAATAAAATTTACATACGATGATGGTTATGAAAAATATTCTCATAAAAAAACCTTTGAGGGTGTTATTAATAATTTGGAAAGACGATATCTTGAAACTGATAGTGAATGGAAAAGAGAAGAAATTTCACAATATCAATCAGATACAAAGTGTGAAATTTGTAAAGGATATAGATTAAAAGATGAGGCTTTATGTGTAAAAATTGATAATTTGCATATAAGTGAAGTAACAGAAAAATCAATTATTGAAGCAAAAAAATGGTTTAAAAATTTAGAACTTTGTCTAGATCCAAAACAGTTAAAAATTGGTCAACATATTTTAAAAGAAATTAATGAAAGATTAAACTTTTTATTAAATGTTGGTCTTGATTATTTAACACTTTCTAGAGAATCTGGAACTCTATCTGGAGGAGAATCTCAAAGAATAAGATTGGCATCACAAATAGGCTCAGGATTAACAGGGGTGCTTTATGTTCTTGATGAACCGTCTATTGGCTTACATCAAAAAGATAATATTAAATTGATTGATGCATTAAAAAGACTTAGAGATTTAGGAAATACAGTAATTGTTGTTGAACATGATACAGAGACTATGGAGAGTGCTGATCATATTATTGATTTGGGCCCAGAAGCAGGAAATAATGGAGGACAAGTTGTAGCCCAGGGAAATTACGAAGATATTTTAAAAAGCGATAAAAGTATAACAGGTGAATATTTATCTAATAAAAAATTTATACCCATTCCCAAAAAAAGAAGATTGGCAAAAAACGGTAGATTTTTAGAAATTGGCGGTGCAACAGGTAATAATTTAAAAAATATTAATTTAAAAATACCATTTGGTAGTTTTACTTCTATTACTGGAGTATCAGGAAGTGGAAAATCAACTTTAATAATTCAAACACTTTATAATGCTTTAAATCTTACTTTAAATAATAATAAATCAAGAAAAATTCCTATGCCTTTTAAAAGTTTTAAAGGTGTAGAGTTAATAGATAAAATTATAAATATTGATCAATCACCAATAGGCAGAACACCAAGATCAAATCCAGCTACTTACACTGGAGCATTTGGTCCAATAAGAGACTGGTTCACTGCTTTACCTGAATCAAAATCAAGAGGCTATAAACCAGGTAGATTTTCTTTCAATGTTAAAGGTGGAAGATGTGAAGTATGTGAGGGTGATGGAGTTATAACCTATGAGATGCATTTTTTACCTGATGTTTATATTACTTGTGATGAATGTAAGGGTAGTCGATATAATCGTGAAACTTTAGAAATAAAATTTAAAGATAAAAGTATAGCTGATGTGTTAAATATGACAGTTGATGAAGGTTGTGATTATTTTGAAAATATTCCAAATATAAGATCGAAACTTTTAACTCTCAAAAAAGTAGGTTTGGGATATATAAAAATAGGACAACAAGCAACTACACTATCTGGTGGTGAAGCTCAGCGAATAAAATTAGCAAAAGAATTATCTAAAAGATCTACAGGAAGAACAATGTACATATTGGACGAACCAACTACTGGTTTACATCAACATGATATAAAAAAGCTTTTAGAAATATTACACACATTTGTAGCTACTGGTAATACTGTTGTAGTAATAGAACATAATCTTGATGTAATAAAGACCTCTGACTATATTGTTGATATGGGTCCAGACGGTGGTGTAAATGGTGGTAATATTGTCGCTGAAGGCAAACCAGAGGAAATTATCAATATAAAAAATAGTTATACTGGCCAATTTCTTAAAAACTTGCTTGAAAATAAAGTTAAAAAAATTGCTTAAATACAAATAAAAATATGCTAAAATAAGTCATAATGGGAAATTTACTGTCATCATTACCTAAAACAATTCATACATCGCTAGCTATATCTATAATTTTGTTTCTTGGACTTTTTTTTAATAATGGTGGTTTTGAAATAGACAGAATTTTTTGGAGTTGGTTATTTAGATTTATTCATGTTGTAGTTGCTATAATGTGGATTGGATTGTTATGGTATTTTAATTTTGTGCAAATACCAAGTATGCCTAAAATTCCTGATGAGCAGAAACCGGCTGTTGGTAAAGTAATTGCGCCAACTGCACTATTTTATTTTAGATGGGCTGCTTTAGCTACAGTAGTATCGGGGTTAATTCTGGCATGGTTAAATGGATATGCTCATGATGCAATGACATTAGGTATCGGTTCTGGTGGAGGAAAAAGCACTGCAATTGGCATTGGTATGTGGCTAGGTTTAATAATGGCTTACAACGTTTGGTTTGTTATTTGGCCAAACCAGAAAAGAGCTTTAGGAATTGTTGACTGTGACCCTGAAAAAAAAGCTAAATCAGCTAGAACTGCAATGCTTTTCTCAAGAACTAATACACTACTATCTTTACCTATGCTGCTAACTATGGTGGCAGCTCAAAACTTATACTAATTTATTTATCTTCCTTAATAACAGTCTTGTAAGAAACTTTTAAATAAACTAATACCGGATTGGCAATATAAATAGATGAGTAAGTTCCAAATACAACACCTAATATCATTGCTAAAGAAAAACCTTTTAGTATTTCTCCACCAAAAATAAATATAGACAAAAGAGCTAAAAGAGTTGTTGCAGATGTAATAATTGTTCTTGATAATGTTTCATTTATAGAAATATTTGTTAATTCAAAAATCTTAATATCCATAAATTTTTTAAGATTTTCTCTAACTCTATCAAAAATAACCACTGTATCATTCATTGAATAGCCAACTATTGTCAAAATTGCAGCTACAATAGAAAGATTAATTTCAAGGCTAAATAAAGAAAAAACTCCAATTGTTAAAATCACGTCGTGAAACAAAGCTAATATTGCTCCAATACTAAATTGCCATTCAAATCTTATCCAAATATAAAAAAGCATAGCGCCAAGAGCAGCTGCTATGGCTATTAAACCACCTTTTAATAATTCAGCACTTACTTTAGGACCAACATTTTCTACCCTTCTAAATTCATAACCGCTACCTAGTGTTTTTGTAAGATTATTTTTAATATCTTGAATTAATGTTTTAGTATTACCTTTTTTTTCAAACTTTATTAAATAATCAGAATCTTTACCAAATTTTTTAATAGCAACATCACCTAAATTCATATTTGAAAATGCACTTCTTAGTGATGATATAGTTATTTGCTTATCATTAGCACGTAATTCAATTAAAGTACCACCTTTAAAATCGACTCCAAAATTTAAACCTTTAAAAATTAATAGACACAATGAAATTACAACAAGTACCGAGGATAACAAATTAAAAAATTTGTAATATTTATTAAATTGTATTTTATTTTTTATCATTAAATTAAATTTTCCTTATTTTTATTTTTCATCAAGTATAATGAAGTTAATAATCTAGCAATAAAGTAAACAGAAAATAGTGTTGTAAAAATACCAACACCAAGAGTAACCGAAAAACCTTTAATTGGACCAGAGCCTAAAAAAAATAAAATTACTGCTGCAATTAGAGTTGTAATATTAGCATCCAAAACAGCTGTTTTAGATTTATTGTAGCCAGTATCAAAAGCAATAACTTGATTTTTTTCATTTAATTTTTCTTCTTTAATTCTTTCAAATATAAGAACATTTGCATCAACAGCCATACCTACAGTTAATATTATTCCCGCAATACCGGGTAGAGTTAGAGTCGCTTCAAATAAAGTTAAAATACCAATCAATAATAGTAAATTTAAAATTAAAGCTGTATTCGCGATTAAACCAAAAATTTTATATTTGGCTAACATAAATGTTATAACAAGTGAGAAACCTATTAATAAAGCCATTAAACCTGCTTTTATTGAGTCTTCTCCTAAATCAGGACCTACAGTTCTTTCTTCAATAATATTCATAGGTGCAGGTAAAGCACCAGATCTTAAAAGTAAAGCTAAGTCGGTGGCAGTTTGAAAGGTAAAACCACCTGTTATTTGACCTGATCCACTAACAATTGCATCCTGTATTACAGGAGCGCTTATTATTTTACCATCTAAAACAATTGCTAATTGTTTTCCGATACCAGTAGTTGTTGCTTTTCCAAAACGTTTAGCTCCAACACGATCTAAAGTAAAAGTAACAACTGTTTGATTAGTTTCACTATCCATTCTTGGCTGAGCATCAAGTAAATTTTCTCCACTCATGATAATTCTTTTACTAACAAAAACTGGGTCTTCATAATCATCTGGATTTTCATCAAATTCGAGAAGTTCATTTCCAAAAGTTTCTTCCGAAGATTTGGAAACAAATCTAAATGCAAGATTAGCAGTTTTGCCTAAGAGATTTTTTATTCTCATTGGATCATCTAATCCAGGTAATTCAACTAAAATTCTATCATTACCTCTTTTTAATATATTTGGTTCGTTAGTTCCAATTTCATCAACCCTTCTTCTAACAATTTCTATAGCTTGATCGAGTGAGGAATTCTTTAAAAGAACTAGACCATATTTAGAAAGTTTTAATTCAAATTTATTACCCTCTAAAACAATATCATATTGGTAAGTTTTAAATTTTTCATAATATGGATTAATTCCTTCCTCTTTATCTTCTAAAAATTTATTAGTGTTTTCGACATCATTTGAATCTACATTAAAACTAATTATTTTTTCATCTGATACTTTTAGATTAAGTAATTTAATTTTTTTTTCTTTAAAGTAATTTTTTAGTAATGTTGCTTTATTTTGTAAATCTTTAACTACAACAGGATCGTTGTCAATTTCTAATAATAAATATGAACCACCTTGTAAATCTAATCCTAAGTTAATTTTTTTATTAAATAAATTATCATCAAATTTTGTAAAATTAGATAATGTAAAAAAAGAAAATATAATTGATATCAGTATGACAGTAATTATTTTTGTTCTCGAAAAATAAAGCACTTGAATATTATTTGAAATTTATTTTTTAACTTCCTGAGTAGTTAATAGACCTTGAACTCCAGTTGATCTAAATACTTCTACTTTAACATTATCTGCAATTTCTACTTCTACCTTTTCATTATCAATAATTCTTTCAACTCTTCCAACAATTCCACCTGACGTAATTATTTTGTCTCCTCTTTTAAGATTTTCAACCATAGTTTTATGTTCTTTTGCTTTTTTTTGCTGTGGTCGTATTAAGAAAAAATAGAATATTACAAAAATTAATATTAAAGGTATGAATTGACCTATTCCTGAATTTGACATTTTACTCCTACGTTTATGAGGATTTTTATACTATATGAATTATTAAAACAACTCTAATTGTTTGAGATTTTTTCTAAATTATTCATATATGGTTTTAAAACATCAGGGACAATAATTGAACCATCTTCTTGTTGGTAGTTTTCTAAAATAGCTATCAGCGTTCTTCCTACAGCTAAGCCACTACCATTTAATGTTCCAACAAATAAAGTTTCTTTTTTATCATTTTTATACCTTGCCCTCATTCGTCTTGCTTGAAATGATCCACATGATGAACAGCTAGAAATTTCTCTATATTTATTTTCTGAAGGTAGCCAAACCTCAATATCATAAGTTTTTTCTGCACTAAAACCCATATCTCCTGTTGATAGTATAACTTTTCTATAAGGTATTTTTAGTAAGTCTAATAAATCAGTAGCACAATTTGTCATTCTTTCTAATTCATCGACACAATTTTGTGGTTCAACAATACTTACTAATTCAACTTTATAAAACTGATGTTGTCTAATCATGCCTTTTGTATCTTTTCCATAACTACCAGCTTCCTTTCTAAAACAAGGTGTAGAAGCAACTAGTCTAATTGGTAAATCTTTTTGATTTAAAATTTTATCTTTCACCATATTTGTTAGTATTACTTCAGCCGTAGGTATAAGAAATTTACGTTCAGACTTGTCATCAAGTTTTACTTCAAATTGATCAGTTTCGAATTTAGGTAATTGGCCAGTTCCATACATAGTACTTTCGGAAGCCATTAAAGGAGGAGAAATTTCGGTATAACCGTTTTTGTTAATATGATTATCTAACATAAAATTAGAAAGTGCTCTTTCTAATAAAGCAAATTTATTTTTAATAAAAACAAATCTAGATCCAGTAGTTTTAGTAGCTAAATCAAAATCAAGCATATTAAGGTCATTTCCTAGTTCATAGTGAGATTTAGGTTTGAATCCAAAATTTTTAATTATACCTTTTTTTTCAATTTCTATATTAGAATTTTCATCTTTACCTTCTGGAACATCATTTAGTGGTACATTTGGTATAGATGAAAATATATCGTCTAATTTTTTTTTAACATCAGACTGTAGCCTGCTTATTTTTTCTATTTCTAAAGATATTTTTTTTGATTTTTCAAAAAGAGTTTTATCTTTAGATTTAGAAATATCTTTTTTTTCTTTTTCTAAATTTTCTTTTTCGTGAATTAATTTTCTATTATTCTTATCAAGATCAATAATATTATTTTTATCTATTTTAACATTTCGTTTTAATATAAGTTTAATAAAATCATCTATATTATCTCTTATATCTTTAATATTATGCATTTTCTTTTTCTTTGATTTTCTTTTCAATCATATTTACAGAAAAAATTGACAATTCATATAAAATTAAAAGTGGTATTGCTAAACCAATTTGTGTTACAGGGTCTGGGGGTGTAAGTATTGCAGCAGCAGTAAATATTATAATAACTACATATTTTCTTCTTTCTTTTAAAAATTTCGAATCAATTAATCCAATTCTTGCTAGAAGGCTAAGAACAACAGGTAACTGAAAACTTAATCCAAAAGCAAAAATTAATTTCATAATCAGAGATAGATATTCATTAACTTTTGCCTCTAATTGTATTGGTAAGTTTGTTGCAGCTCCTGAACTTTCAAATGATAAGAAGAACTTTATAGCTAATGGCATAATTAAATAATAAACGAGCATTCCACCAAGTAAAAAAAGTATTGGTGTTATGACTAAATACGGTATTAAAGATGATTTTTCATGCTGATACAAGCCAGGAGCAATGAATTTCCATATTTGTATAAGAATGAATGGGCTGGTAATAAAAAAAGCTGCAAAAAAAGAAACTTTTATATAAGTTATAAAAGTTTCTTGCAAAGCTGTGAATATCAATCTTCTTTCAACTCCATCATCTTTTACAGCTGATGAGTAAGGTTCAACTAAAAAACCATAAACATATTCTGAAAAAAAATAACATATTATAAAAGTTGCAAACAGAAATATTAAACAATGAATTAGTCTTTCTCTAAGTTCTACTAGATGACTAATAAAACCAGTTTTCTCCTCATTTTGAGTCATTATTTTCTACTTTTTCTTCCTTTTTTTTATCAGTTACAAAATCTTCATTTTCTAATGAAGAAACTTCATTTTGTATATTTGATACATATCTTTTAGCTGAACCTATCCAAGAACCAACTTTTTTAAGCATTACCGGAAAATCTTTAGGTCCAATAATAATTATTGCTAATGAAACTATGATTAATATTTCAAACCAGCCAATTTGTGGCATCTGATTTATTCTTTTTTGTCGGAGTCTTGATTATTTTCAGTAATATTTTTTGGCTGACCTTCTTCAGTTTCAGTAGAATCTGTAGCCATACCTTTTTTAAAACTCTTAATACCTTTAGCAACATCTCCCATTAAACTTGAAATTTTACCTCGACCAAAAAGTAAAACTACCAAAATTACAACAATTGCTATTTGCCAAAATCCTATACTCATATTTATTTTATATATCTTTTATTATAGATTTTAAAGTGTCTTTTTAGTCAGTTTCTTTGTCTTTTAAAGTACTACCTAACATTTCATCAATATTAGAATAAATATTTTCTTTTTTTTCTTCTTGTTTCTCTTTGTAGAACTTGCCAGTACCAAAAACTGAAGCATCTATTGAGGTTGAATCAATAAGGCCAGCTGAACCTAATTCATCAACGGTGGGTAAATCAGATAATTTTTGAAGATTAAAATGACTTAAAAAATCATCAGTAGTTCCATATTGAATTGGCTTTCCAGGTACATTTTTTCTGCCTTGAGGTATTACCCAATTTAGTTCCATTAGAATATCTAGGGTATTTGTTCCAAATGCAACTCCCCTAATCTCTTCAATTTCAGCACGTGTTACTGGCTGGTGATAAACTATTATTGATAAAGTTTCTATTGCAGCTTTAGAAAGTTTTTTTTCAACAGTTTTTTGTTGTGACATTAAATTAGATAAATTTTGAGCTGTTCTAAATGACCATCTTTTTGAAATACAGACTAAATTAATTCCTCTGGATGAATATGTATCTTTTAATTTGTTAAGAACTTTTTCAACATTAATATTTTTTGATAGTTTTGACTCTATTGTATCAATATCCAATGGTTCAGCAGCGGCAAATAATATTGCTTCAACCTCACGTTCACCACTACTTAAATTAGCGGGGAAATTAACAACATTATTTTTTTTATTTTTTTTCATATAATTTAATTTTCTCGGACAAATATATCTCCAAATAAAGTATCTTGTTTAATTTTAATATTTCCTTCTTTTACCAATTCTAAAGATCCAGCAAAAATTCCTGCTTTGCCGGTTTTTTTATATTTTTTTTTTGTAATAAAATTTTTTGGTATAAGTTCATCTATATTTTTCCAATCTGTTAACTTACCAAAAAAACTTTTTATTTGATTTATACCTTCTTCTGTAGTGAAAACTGGCAATTTTGGAATATTAATTCTCTGAAAGTCTTTAGTCATTATTATAGATGAGTAAGTTTTTAAAAGTTCAAATAAGCTAACAGAATATTCGGAACTATATATAGATCTTATTTGTCCTTTAACACCTCTCATAAAGATATCTTTACCAAGACGTTTTCTTTTCAACATCTGGTCTGACAATAATCTTATTAGTTCTAGTTTTTTTAATTGTAATTTTAATTGTTCTGCTACCTCAAGAGCTTTAAATTCCTCTTCATCAGATTCAGGTAACAACAATTTGGACTTTAAATAAGCAAGCCAAGTTGCCATTAATAAATATTCTGATGCTATTTCTAAATTTAAATCTTTAGACTTTGTAATAAAATCATAAAATTGATCTGCTAGTTTAGTTATTGAAATATTTTCCAAATTTACTTTTTGTGATTTAGCAAGATCTAATAATGTATCTAATGGGCCTTTGAATGATGTTAAATTAACATTAAAATTTAAGGATTTATCAGCAGTCATTTTAAGATATGAGCTTATAAAATTCTGATGTTTTTTTCATTAAAAAACTATCTAATTTAGGTGAATTTTTTGCAACCTTAATCATTTCAGACATCCTTCCATTGCAATGTAAAACAATATTACAACCTGCGTTAAAAGCTTTAATTGTGTTATTTTCAATTGAAAATTTTAAACCTTTCATTGATATATCGTCAGAAATAATTACGTTTTTAAATTTAATTGTCTTACGAATTATACTAATTATTTTTTTTGAATGTGTAGCAGTATTTATTGGATCAATCGATTCGTAAATAATATGTGCAGTCATAGCAAATAAAGATTTTTGTTTTTTAAATGTAGAAAAATCATTTTTTAATAAATATTTTAAACTTTTTTTAACTAAAGGTGTTTTTAAATGGCTATCCGTCAAAGCGAGACCATGTCCAGGAATGTGTTTTATTACTGATGCAATTTTATTTTTATGAAACTTTTCTATAAACAAACTACCTAATTTTTTTACAATTCTAGGATTTTGTGAAAATGAACGATCACCGATAATTTTACTAGTATTTTTTCTTCTTATATCTAAAACTGGAACAGTATTTATATTAACTCCTAATTCACGTAACAAATAACATATTTGATTAATATAAATATCCAAGTAATGAGAGATTTTTTTCTTATTTTTTTTATATTTTAAGGCAAAATAGTTAGCAGAAAAAACTTTTGCATTAATAATTTTTTCTAATCTTGAAACTCTGCCACCTTCCTGATCAATTAATATTGGATAATTAATATCTTTAAATATAGATTTAATTTTTGCTACTAATTTTTGCGACTGTTCTATAGATTTAATATTTCTTGAAAAAAGAATTACGCCCCAAGGTTTATATTTTTTTAAAAAAGAAATTTCTTTTTTACTTATAGAAATACCTTTCAAACCTACTATAAAAGACTTCCTATATTTAATCATTTTCAATTAATTTCCAAAAATTATATTTTTTTTTTGATTTATCAGTATTATTGTCTACATATTCAATTACATTTTGAGTGTCATTTTCTAATAAAGGTAAATTTTTAGAAAATTTTTTAATAACTTCATCGTAGTTATTTAAACTACGGTAAAACTTTTTTTCATAATTATCAGACAAATAAAATTTTATTAAAATAAAAAAGAATATAAAAATAGTTAACAAATGTAATAAGTATTTAAGCTCTTTAAGCATTACATTTTTTCCGGTGTACTTACTCCAACTATGTTCATTCCTGATCTAATAACATTGGATATTGATTTAAGAAAAACTAGTTTTTCATCTGAAACATTTTTATCTTTATTTATAAATCTTTTTGTTTCATCATCTTTTCCCATATTCCAATAAGAATGAAATAATGAAGCAAGTTCATATAAATATGTGGGAACTCTATGTGGCTCTAATCTTTTACTAGAGATTTCTATACACTTAGGCCATTGAGAAATTTTTTGTAATATTTTTATTTCGTCATTAGAATAATTAAAATTGTATGTTTTAATTTTAATTTCATCATTTATATTTTTATTTACATGTCTAAATACGGATGCAATCCTAGCATAGGAATACTGAACATAATATAGTGGGTTATCTTTTGATTTTTCTTTAACTTTATCAAAATCAAAGTCTAATTCTACATCACTGCTTCTATTCAGCATAATAAATCTAGTTGCATCTTTTCCAACTTCCTTAATAAGATCTTCAATAGTGATATAGTCACCTTTTCTTTTTGACATCTTAAAAGGCTTACCATCTTTAATTAACTTAACTAATTGGCTTACTTTGCAAATTAATTTATTTTTTTCACCTGACAATGCCTCTACACATGCGGTAATTCTTTTAATATAACCTGCATGGTCGGCACCAAGAATATTAATCATGGTATCAAAATTTCTATTTAATTTATTATTATGGTAAGCGACATCACTGGCAAAATACGTCCAAGATTTATCAGATTTCTGTAATGGTCTATCTTTATCATCTCCAAAATCTGTTGATCTAAATAATAATTGTTCTCTTTCAACCCAATTATTTTTTTTTTCATCAACTGGAGCTTTTATTTTTCCAATGTAAACAAAGTTTTTTTTTTTAAGTTTATCAATTACATTTTGAACTTCATTATTATTAACAATTTCAGTTTCGCTTTGAAAATTGTCATGAGAAATGCCTAAATTTTTCAAATTGGTTTTAATCAAAATTAGTGATTGAAATATAGCTAAAGAAGTTAGTTTAGCAGAAACATTATCAAAGTTATCAAATTCTATATTTTTATTCTCTTCAATTATATTTTTTGCAATTTCAATAAGGTAATCCCCAGGATAAAGATCTGGATCGTCAACTGGAAATTTTTCACCATTAACAATTTCTCTTATTCTTAAATATACAGACTTTGTAAAACTTAAAATTTGATTTCCATAATCATTGACGTAGTATTCTTTAGATACTTTGTGCTGATTAAATTGGAGAATATTAGAAATAACATCGCCTAAGATAGCACCTCTGCAATGACCCACGTGTAATGGTCCAGTTGGATTTGCGGAGACAAATTCTATAAGATATTTTTTTTTAACTTCATTTTTGTTAATGCCAAATTCTTTATGGTTATTAATAATTTCTTTTAAAAAATCATTCCAAAATATTGATTTAAATTTAATGTTAATAAAACCAGGTTTAACGATTTCAATTTTATCTATATTGGTATCATTTTTTTTTAAATTACTTTCAATTATTTTAGCTAATTCTAATGGGTTGGTTTTGTTTAGTTTAGATAAAACCATTGCAACATTTGTTGAAATGTCTGAATCAAATTGCTCTGGTGGAATGTCAACATTTATAGAACTAAGATCTTTTGGAATTTGAATTAACTCTTCTTTACTAAGTCCTATAATTAGATCTTTAATTTTTTTTAAATAAATTTCAAAAATATTCATTATATTTTCTTATACAAGTTAATTGCATATCTGTCAGTCATACCTGAAATAAAATCAGCTATTGCTCTATGTTTATCAAATTTTAATTGTTCTTTATTTAAAAATTTTCTTGGGTTTTTCGCAATTTTATTAAATAATTTTTTGATAATTTTTTTTCCATTTTCATTTTTTTGAAGAACATTAGTATTATTGTACATGTTGATTCTTAAAAATGATCTAATCTCTTCAATTACATCATTAAAATTATCTGAAAAACATACTAAATTTTTATCTGCTGTATAAACATCATTTAATTTTTTAATCTTATTATTATTAATATTCTTTACTGTGTTATAAATTAAATCTTTTACCATTAAATTAATTGAGTCTCTTATTATTTGATAAATTACAATTTCTTTGTTCAATTTTTTTTTATTTTTTGGATATAGTTTAAAAATATTTTTAAAAAAATTAATTTCTAACAAATCATTTAAATTAAACAATTTAGCACCAATACCATCTTGAATATCATGATTGTTGTACGCTATATCATCAGAAATAGATGCTATTTGAGCCTCGAGACTTGGAAAGTTTTCAAATTTTATTTTGCTTTTTAAATTTTTAAGCCCTATTAGATTGTCAATCTTGTCCTTATCATAAATTGGACCATTATGTTTTAATAAACCATCTATTGTTTCAAAAGTTAGATTTAGACCTTTAAATTTAAAATATTTGTTTTCAAGAAACATTATTATTCTTAAGGTTTGAAGATTATGATCAAAACCTCCGAAGTTTTCCATAGACTCGTTTAGTGAATCTTCTCCTGCGTGCCCAAAAGGTGTGTGTCCTAAGTCATGAGCTAAGCTTAATGTTTCAGCTAATTCTTCATTAATTTTTAAATAACGAGCAATAGTTCTGGCGATCTGAGCAACTTCAATAGAATGGGTAATTCTAGTTCTGTAATGGTCACCTTCGGTATTAACAAAAACTTGTGTTTTATGCTTTAGTCTTCTAAAGGATGCACTGTGGATTATTCTATCTCTATCTCTTTGAAAAGGTGTACGAAAATTATTACTAGGCTCCTTAAATAAGCGACCTTTACTTTTAAATAAACCTAATTTGCTGAAGTTTTTCATGCTTTAAAATCAAAAAAAAATTATTATATTAGTAATATCAGTGTTGATATATGAATAAAGAAATTAAATTTACAGATAAAGCAATAAAACATATTAATAATTTGTTGTTAGCTAAAGATAAGGGTTCTTTCTTCAGAATCGCCATCAAAGGTGGTGGATGTTCGGGTTTTCAGTATGATTTTTCTTTTGAAAAAAATCCAGAAGCAGATGATTTAAAATTCAACAATATATTAATCGATAAAAAATCAGCAGAATTACTTAAAGGTTCAGAGGTAGATTTTGTTTCTGAACTTATAGGAGACTCATTTAAAATTTCTAATCCACAAAGCAAATCATCTTGCGGTTGTGGAGTTTCTTTTTCTCTTTAATGATTATTAGCTCTTGGAATGTAAATTCTGTTAGAGCAAGAATTGATAATATCAAAGATTATCTTAAAAATTATTCGCCAGAAATTTTGCTTATGCAAGAAATTAAAACGGAAGATCCAAATTTTCCCTACGATGATTTTAAAAAACTCAATTATGAAAGTTATGTATTTGGACAGAAGAGCTATAATGGGGTTGCTATTATCTCTAAAAAAAAATTAGAAAATGTCAGGACTGACTTAATTAATGATAAATTAAAACAATCTCGAATAATATCAGGCGAATTCATTCTTAAAAAAAGAAAAATACAAATAATTAATATTTACACACCTAATGGTAACCCTGTTGATACAGATAAATACACATATAAAATTAAATGGCTAGATGATCTTATAAAACAATTAAAAATATTAGCAAAAAAGAATGAAAATATTATTTTGGCTGGAGATTTTAATATCATTCCATCTGCTGAAGATGTTTATAATGTCAAAAGTTTCGAAGATGATGCCCTTTATAGATTAGAAATTAGAAAAAAACTTAGAGAAATAATTAATATGGGATACATAGATGGCTATCGACATCTACATGCAACTAAAGAAGGTTATACTTTTTGGGATTATATGAGAGGAGCTTGGCAAAAAAATAATGGTATGAGAATAGACCACTTTTTAATTTCTAACTCATTAATAAATTTACTTAAAGGAGTTAAAATAAATAAAAATCCTCGTGGTAAAACTAAACCATCTGATCACACACCTATTGAAATTGAATTAGCTTAAAGATTTAATTTTATTTACTAACTCTTCATTTATATTTCTTGGACCTTTGTCTAATCTGTTCTTATGACGTCTTTCACCAGGAAGTCTTACACCTTCCATTGATTTCATCTTGTTAAAAAATTCATCTGAATGCTTAGCCCAATCAGTACCTGAAGTTTTTTCAGGAGAGATTGCTAAAATAAACTCTCCCCCACTTGGTGGGCCTCCATCATTTTTATCTTTTGCAGCTGTTTCAAAACTAAAATTATCTCCAACTAAGGCACCAGCCATCAATTCTACCATCATTGCTATTGCTGAACCTTTATAACCACCGAAAGGTAATAAAACTCCCCCGTCCGCTATTGCACCAGGATCAGTAGTCTCTTTACCTTCTTTTGTTAAACCTGTTCCTAAAGGAACTTTATGCCCTTCTCTTTTAGCAACTTGAACTTCACCCATTGCCATTGATGCTGTAGCCATATCGTAAACAACTGGAGTTTTTCCAGGTCTAGGCCAAGCAAATGAAATTGGATTTGTTCCAAACAATGGTTTGATTGCTCCAGCAGGTGCTACTGCAGGCTTGTATGATGTACATGCAAAAGCAACTAAGCCCTGCTCTGCAATCATTTCTGTTTCAGGCCACATAGCAGCCATGTGATGCGAATTATTAATTGCTAAAACAGCTACTCCATTTTCTTTAGCTGCTTTTATTAATTCTGGAATACCTTTATTTAAAACAACAGGCGCTAAACAATTATTGCCTTGAACTTTAATTACTGATGAAGAAATCTTTTGAACCTCTGGTTTACCTTTGCCATTAATTTTTCCACTTTTTAAACCACTTACATAAGCAGGTAATCTAAATAAGCCATGAGATAATGAACCATCTCGTTCAGCGTTTTTAATCAAATTAGATAATATAGATGCAGTTTCATCGTCACATCCATTTGCTAACAATGTCTTTTTAGCTAAATCAAAAATTTCATCTAAAGTTAGGGAAACTGTACTCATCCCATCATTAGATATTATTTATGATAAAAGATCAATTTTAATTAACAGCCCTTGAATGATTTAGACATGTTTCTAATCAAATCAAAATATAAATCTTTACCTGGGTTAAGAGTAGCACCTAATGGATCTAAAACACCAGTTTTAATGTCCATATCTTTAGCTACTGCATTTATTATATCAGGGTTAAACTGTGGCTCTGAAAATATACAAGTCACTTTATCATGTTCAATTATTTCCCTAATTTCAGATAATTGTTCAGCACCAGGTAGTACATCTGTATTTACCGTAAACGCACCTAATATATTAACATTATATCTTTTTTCAAAATATTGGTAAGCATCATGAAAAACAATAGATTTAAATTCTTTATTTAAATCAGCTTTAATATTTTTATTAAGTTTATCTAAGTCTTTTAGAGCTTTGTTTAAATTATCTTTATATTTAGAAGCATTTTTCTGATCGTTTTCGATTAGATGTTCTGCCATTTCTTTCAAAATTACTTTTGCATTCATAGGGTCTAACCAAATATGTGGGTCATACTCGCCATGTGCATGGCCTTCATGTCCATGATCATCGTGACCATCTTCTTTA
>CACLYO010000011.1 GCA_902611145.1 uncultured Pelagibacteraceae bacterium | reverse complement strand
CAATGCCACAAACAAGAGAACATATTCTTTTAGCAAGACAAGTTGGTGTTCCGGCAATTGTAGTATTTTTAAATAAAGTAGATCAAGTTAAAGATAAGGAACTGATCGATCTTGTTGAAGAGGAAATAAAAGAGTTATTAACATCTTATAAATTTCCAGGAGATAAAACTCCTATTATAAAAGGTTCAGCTTTGGCTGCTGTAGAAGGTAAAGATGATGAAATTGGAAAAAATGCTATATTAGAATTGGTCAAAGCTATTGATGAATTTATTCCACAACCGGATAGACCAAAAGACAAACCTTTTTTAATGCCAGTTGAAGATGTTTTTTCAATTTCAGGAAGAGGAACAGTTGTAACTGGTAGAGTAGAACAAGGCGTTATAAAAACTGGTGAAGAAATAGAAATAATTGGAATAAGAGATACTAAAAAATCTGTTTGCACTGGAGTAGAAATGTTTAGAAAAATATTAGATACAGGTGAAGCTGGCGATAACATTGGTGCCTTATTAAGAGGTGTCGAAAGAACAGATGTTGAAAGAGGTCAAGTTTTAGCAAAACCTGGATCAGTAACTCCGCATACTAAGTTTGAAGCACAAGCTTATGTGCTTAAAAAAGAAGAAGGTGGAAGACATACACCTTTTTTTACCAAGTATAGACCTCAGTTTTATTTTAGAACAACAGATGTTACAGGTGAAGTAGAACTTCCAGCAGGTACAGAAATGGTAATGCCAGGAGATGATGCTAAGTTTACTGTTAAATTAATTACACCGATTGCGATGAGTGAAAAACTAAATTTTGCAATTCGTGAAGGTGGTAGAACTGTAGGAGCTGGAGTAGTAACAAAAATTTTAGAGTAAGCTCCCATAGGAGTGTAGCTCAATTGGTAGAGCGCCGGTCTCCAAAACCGGAGGTTGGGGGTTCGATTCCCTCCGCTCCTGCCAAATATAAATAAAATAATATATGATAAATCCCTTAAAATTTATTCAAGATGTTAAGCAAGAAGCTTTTAAAGTGACTTGGCCAACAGGAAAAGAGACATTGCAAGGAGCTTTAATGGTTGTTGCAATGGCAATAGTAGCTGCAATTTTTTTTTTATTATTAGATCAAATTTTAAAGTTTTTTTTAGAACTAGTCCTTAAGGTAAGTATTTAATGAAAAATTGGTATATTGTTCAATCGCACTCAAGTTTTGAAAATAAAGTTGCTCAATTAATAAAAGAAGAGGCAGAAAAGGCCAAAATATCAGAAAAATTTGAAGAAATTGTAGTTCCTACACATGATATCACAGAAGTTAAAAGAGGAAAAAGAATACAAAGAAAAAAAAAATATTTTCCTGGTTATGTATTAATTAAAAGCGAAATGGATAATAATATATATCATATGATAAAGGGAATTAAAAAAGTAAGCGGTTTTTTGGGTTCAAAAGGTATACCAGCTCCAGTATCAGATAAAGAAATCGAAAAAATACTTGGTCAAATAAAAGATGGTGTAACCCAACAACAAAGTGGAGTTGAATATTCGGTTGGCGAAAAAGTTCAAGTTATTGATGGCCCTTTTGCCTCATTTAATGGAATGGTTGAAGATATAGATGAAGAAAAATTAAGACTTAAAGTTTCAGTTCTAATATTCGGTAGACCAACTCCAGTAGAATTAGAGTATAATCAAGTAGAGAAAGTAAGTTAATGGCAAAAAAAGAAATTACAGGTTTTGTAAAATTACAAATTAAAGGAGGACAGGCAAATCCAGCACCACCAGTTGGCCCAGCCTTAGGTCAAAGAGGTATTAATATAATGGAATTTTGTAAAGCTTTTAATGAAAAGACAAAAGATTTTATGGGAAAACCTGTTCCTGTAGTGATTACTGTTTATAAAGATAAGAAATTTGATTTTATAATTAAATCTCCACCCGCTTCTCATTATATTAAAGAAGCTGCAAAACTTAAAGGAGGTTCACAGGAGCCAGGAAGAAATATTGTAGCCTCAATAAGCAAAAAACAGGCTGAAGAAATTGCTAAAAAAAAAATGAAAGATTTAAATGCACATGATTTAGAACAAGCAATAAAAATAATAATGGGCTCAGCAAGATCAATGGGTATAGAGGTAAAAGAATAATGAAATCAAAAAGATTTAAAAAACTTCCAACTGATACGAAAAAACTAAAGCCAGATGTAATTGAAAAATTATTACCATTAATTAAAAAAAATTGTACTGCAAAATTTGATGAGTCTATTGATTTAAGTTTTCAAATAAATAACAAACAAAAGAAAAATGAGATCAATTTAAGAACAGTTATAAATATGCCAGGCGGAACTGGAAAAAAAGTTAAAGTAGCAGTTATTTGCGAAGAGTCTAAATTAAATGAAGCTAAAGACTCAGGTAGCGATGTCTCAGGTGGTGCTAATTTTATTGAAGAAATTAAAAATGGTAATTTAAACTTTGATAAACTTATTTGCACTCCTTCAATGATGATAAAATTATCTAAATTAGGAAAAATTTTAGGCCCAAAAGGATTAATGCCAAACCCAAAACTTGGAACAGTTACAGATAATATAAAAAAAGCTGTTATGGATGCAAAATCTGGTCAAGTTGAAATAAGAAATGATAAAGATGGCAATATTGGTGTAGCTTTAGGAAAAAAATCTTTTTCTGATGAAAATTTAATTAAAAATTATAATGCTATTTTAGAAACTTTTGAGAAAGAAAAATCCAATGTAACTGTAAAAGGAGATTTAATAAAAAATACATTTATAACATCTACAATGGGAGTATCTTATAAACTTAAATTATCTAAAAATATTTAATTATGATGAATAAAGAAAAAAAACAAGAATACATAAAAGAAATGTCAACTCAGTTTGATAGTTCTGATGCTGTAATAGTTACTCATTATCAAGGATTAACAATGAGTCAATTAGATGATTTGAGAAAAAGAATGAGAGAACATGGAATACAATTTAAAATTACAAAAAATAGAATTACAAAACTTGCTTTAGAAAAAACTCGTTGTAAAGAATTATCAGAATTGTTTAAAGGACCCACTGCCGTTGCTCTCTCAAAAGATGCAATTACATCAGCAAAAATACTTACAAAATTCTCTAAAGAAAATTCAAATTTAAAGATTCTTGGCGGAATAATGGGTTCAGACATTTTGGATGTAGCTGCAGTACAAAATGTAGCAACTCTACCTACACTAGATGAGGCAAGAGCTCAAATAGTAGGGATTTTGAGGTCTCCAGCACAAAAAATCGCAAGTATTTTACTTGCACCAGCGTCAAAAATCGCTATTTTAGCGCTCGAAAAATCAAAAAAATAACCTTTAAGAAATAAAAAATTATGGCTGATCTAAATAAAATCATTGAAGATTTATCGAGTTTGACTGTTGTAGAAGCAGCTGAACTTTCAAAACAACTTGAAGAAAAATGGGGAGTTACAGCGGCAGCAGCTGTTGCAGCTGCACCGGCAGCAGGAGCAGCAGGCGGAGCACCAGCTGAAGAAAAAAGTGAATTTACTATAGTATTGGCGTCCGCAGGAGATAAAAAAATTAATGTTATTAAAGAAATTCGAGGCGTAACATCTCTTGGTTTAAAAGAAGCTAAAGATTTAGTTGAGGGAGCACCGAAAGAAGTAAAATCTGGTGTAAATAAAAAAGAAGCTGAAGAAATAAAAGCTAAGTTAGAAGCAGCAGGCGCAAAAGTAGAACTTAAGTAAATTAAATAAAATTTTTAAATTATTGGTTGTTAAAACAGCCAGTAATAGTTGATAGATGCAATTATCGTTTACTGAAAAAAAAAATATCAGAAAAAACTTTGGGAAACTCAAAGAAGGACTGTCGATACCGAACTTGATTGAAGTTCAAAAAAATTCCTATAAACAATTAACAGAATTTAAAAAAGATATTGATCAAAATTTAGTTAAAGGCTTTGATAGAGTTTTTAAAAGTATATTTCCAATAGAAGATCTTAATGATAAAGCAACTCTAGAATATGTTTCTTACAGATTAGAAAAACCAAAATTTGATGTCGAGGAATGCATTCAAAGAGGTTTAACCTATTCATCAGCTCTAAAATGTACATTAAGATTAGTTGTTTATGAAATAAATCAAGAAAATAACACTAAAGAAATTTTATCAGCAAAGGAACAAGAGGTTTATATGGGTGAAGTTCCAATGATGACTAATAGCGGAACTTTTATAACTAACGGAGTTCAAAGAGTTGTAGTTAATCAAATGCACAGAAGTCCAGGTGTTTTTTTTGATCATGATAGAGGAAAATCTCATGCAAGCGGAAAGTTACTTTTTAACTGTAGAGTAATTCCTAATAGAGGATCATGGTTAGATTTTGAATATGATGTTAAAGATCTTTTATATTTTAGAATAGATAGAAAGAAAAAAGTATTTGTATCAACTTTATTATTAGCCTTAGGCTACTCTAAGCAAGATATAGTTAATGAGTATTATGAAAAAGAAATCTATACTTTTGACGAAAAAATTAAAAAGTGGAAAACAAAATTTAATCCAGAAAATTATAAGTCAAAGAATTTTTCTGAGGAAATTATTGATGCAAAAAATGGTAAAGTAGTTGTTAAATTAGGGGAAAAAATTAATTTTTTAAATGCAAAAAAATTATATAATGATGGTTTAAAAGAAATATTTGTTTCAAACGAATCATTATATAGCAAATTTCTTCATCAAGATATAACTGCAGGAGAAGATGTTTTTAAGATTGGTACTGAATTGAATGAAACTATTATTGAAACAATTTTAAAAAATAACATTCACACAATTAATATTTCATCAACTAATACAATAAATAAAGGTCCTTATTTACTTCAAACTATTAATGCTGATAAAAATGATATTAAAAATGATGCTATAACTGAAATTTATAAAGTTTTAAGACCTGGGGAGCCACCAACAATTGAAATTGCTACTCAAATTTTTAATAATTTATTTTTCAGTTCTGATAGATACGATTTATCTGATGTTGGCAGAGTAAAAATGAATTCGAGACTTAATTTAGAATGTTCAGACAAAATAACTATACTTAGAAACGATGACATAATAGCAATAATCAAAAAAATGTTAGATTTAAGGGATGGCAAAGAAGAAGTAGATGATATTGATCACTTAGCTAACAGAAGAGTCAGATCTGTTGGTGAGTTAGTTGAAAATCAGGCAAGAATTGGTGTTTATAGAATGGAACGAGCTATAAAGGAAAAGATGACAACTTTAGATGTCGAGTCAGCAATGCCCCAAGATCTAATTAATGCAAAACCACTTACAGTTTCTCTTAAAGATTTCTTTGCTACATCTCAATTATCGCAATTTATGGATCAAACAAATCCATTATCAGAAATCACTCATAAAAGGAGAGTCTCTGCATTAGGACCTGGTGGCTTAACTAGAGAACGGGCTGGTTTTGAAGTTAGAGATGTGCATCCAACTCACTACGGCAGAATTTGCCCTATTGAAACACCAGAAGGACCAAACATTGGTTTAATTAACAGTTTATCAACTTATTCAAAAATTAATAAGTATGGATTTATAGAAAGTCCTTACAAAAAAGTTAAAAATGGAGTGGTAGAAGACAAAATTGAATATTTATCTGCAATGGAAGAAACAAAATTTACAATTGCACAAGCAAATTCTAAAATTGATAAAAATGGAAAGTTTACTGAAGATTTAGTTTCTTGTAGGGAAAATTTAAATTTTATTTTATCTAAACCAGAAAATATTGACTACATAGATGTATCACCAAAGCAATTAGTTTCTGTTGCTGCATCTTTAATTCCATTTTTAGAAAATGATGATGCTAACAGAGCATTGATGGGTTCTAATATGATGAGGCAAGCAGTTCCTTTATTAAAACCAGAGTCACCTTTAGTTGGAACAGGAATTGAGAGTGATGTTGCTTTAGATTCTGGTGTTACAATAGTTGCTAAGAGAGATGGTATTGTTGATAAAATTGATGGTAAAAGAATAGTTATAAAGGCTACAAGCGAAACAGATTTTACAAAATCAGGTGTTGATATTTATAACCTACAAAAGTTTAAAAGATCAAATCAAAATACCTGTATAAATCAAAAACCACTTGTTAGAGTTGGTGATAAAGTAAAGTCAGGTGATATAATAGCAGACGGTCCTTCAACAAAACTTGGTGAACTAGCGTTAGGTAAAAATGTTACTGTAGCTTTCATGCCTTGGCAAGGATACAATTTTGAAGACTCAATATTAATTTCAGAAAGATGTGTAACAGATGATGTCTTTACATCAGTACATATTGAAGAGTATGAAATTATGGCTCGAGATACAAAACTAGGTGAAGAAGATATTACAAGAGATATCCCAAATGTTAACGAAGAAGCCTTAAAAAATTTAGATGAATCTGGAGTTGTATATATCGGAGCGGAAGTAAAACCAGGAGATATATTAGTTGGAAAAGTTACACCCAAGGGCGATTCTGCCTCTGGCCCAGAAGAAAAACTTTTAAGATCAATTTTTGGTGAGAAAGCAATTGATGTAATTGATACTTCTTTAAAAATGCCTAGTGGAAGCGGAGGTATTGTAGTTGATGTTAGAGTTTTTAATCGACACGGTATAGAAAAAGATGAAAGATCAATCACTATAGAAAGAGCTGAGATTGATTCAGTTCAACAAGACAAAATTGTAGAAGAGGAAATTTTAGAAAGAAGTATTAAACAAAGAGCAAGCCAGATTCTTGAGGGGTCAACATTAAATAAAAAAATTAAAGATTTTGAAGTAGGAACAAAATTAACTGAAGAAACAATAGATAAATTAATAATTTCTGACATTTTTAAAATTACTGTAGGAGATAGAAAAAATGATGATGCTTTAGAAAAATTAAAAGACCAATTTAATAAAGCTAAACAAGATATTCAAGATAGATTTGAGGATAAGGTTTTAAAAATTAGACAAGGAGATGAACTATTACCTAGTGTTATGAAAATGGTTAAAGTTTTTGTAGCAATTAAAAGAAGATTAAGACCTGGAGATAAAATGTCGGGACGACATGGCAACAAAGGTGTTGTTAGTAAAATTGTTCCTGTTGAAGATATGCCATACAGAGAGAATGGAAAACCTGTAGACATAGTTCTAAATCCACTTGGAGTACCGAGTCGTATGAATGTGGGTCAAATTTTAGAAACCCATTTAGGTTGGTCATGTTCAGAATTGGGAGAAAATATTAAAAAACTGATTAATGAAAATCAAAAAATAGTTGAAAAAAATGAAAAAATTTCAAACTTTCTTAAATCTGTATATGGAAAAAGTATTTTTGATGAAAATTTAAATAAGCTTAATAAAACAGAATTTAAAGATCTATGTGAAAATTTGCAAAATGGAGTTCCAATTGCAACACCTGTATTTGATGGTGCAAAGGAACAGGATGTAACTAATATGTTAGATCTTGCAAAATTACCAAAATCTGGACAAACACAACTTTGGGACGGCAGAACAGGTGAGAAATTTGATCGTGAAGTTACTGTTGGTACTATATATATGTTAAAATTACATCATTTAGTTGAGGATAAAATTCATGCTAGATCAACAGGTCCCTATAGTTTAGTTACACAACAACCATTAGGTGGTAAAGCTCAATTAGGCGGTCAAAGGTTTGGAGAAATGGAAGTTTGGGCGTTAGAAGCTTATGGAGCTTCATATACATTACAAGAAATTCTAACAGTTAAATCTGATGATGTTGCAGGAAGAGTAAAAGTATATGAAACAATTGTTAAAGGTGAAGAAAATTTTGAATCTGGTATTCCAGAATCATTTAATGTTTTAGTAAAAGAAATTAAAGCGTTAGCTTTAAACGTGGAGTTAAACTAAATATGAAAAAAGATTTAAAAGATTTATTTAAAGGTAGTGAAATTTCAGAATCTCAAAATTTTAATAGTATAAAAATTACTCTAGCAAGTCCTGAAAAAATAAAATCATGGACTTATGGTGAAATTAAAAAACCTGAAACAATAAACTATAGAACATTTAGACCTGAAAAAGATGGTCTTTTTTGCGCAAGGATATTTGGCCCAATTAAAGATTACGAATGTTTATGCGGTAAATATAAAAGAATGAAATTTAGAGGTATAATTTGTGAAAAATGTGGAGTTGAAGTTACTAAGTCAAATGTTCGAAGAGAAAGGATGGGTCACATTAATCTAGCAACACCTGTTGCGCATATATGGTTTTTAAAATCTTTACCAAGTAGAATTTCTTTAGCTATTGATATGAAACTTAAAGACGTTGAAAGAGTTCTTTATTTTGAAAGTTTTATAGTGATTGAACCTGGTCTTACTGCTCTTAAAAAAAACCAGTTATTAACAGAAGAAGAATTATCTAAATATCAAGAAGAGTACGGTGAAGAATCATTTTCTTCAGGAATTGGAGCTGAAGCAATTTTAGAAATATTAAAATCTATAGATTTAAAAAGTGAAAGAGAAATACTCTTAAAAAATATTAATGAAACAAAATCAAAAGTTGCTGAAGAACGGTCAATAAAAAGATTAAAATTAATTGATTCATTTATTGATACTGGAAATAAACCAGAATGGATGATTTTAACAACTATTCCTGTTATACCACCGGAATTAAGACCTCTAGTTCCTCTTGATGGAGGAAGATTTGCAACATCTGATTTAAACGACCTTTATAGAAGAGTAATTAACAGAAACAATAGACTTAAAAGACTTATAGATCTTAAAGCTCCAGATATAATCGTAAGAAATGAAAAAAGAATGTTGCAAGAATCAGTCGATGCGCTTTTTGATAATGGTAGAAGAGGAAGAGTAATTACCGGAACTGGTAAAAGACCATTAAAATCATTAGCTGAGATGCTTAAAGGTAAACAGGGTCGATTTAGACAAAATTTATTAGGTAAAAGAGTCGACTATTCAGGTAGATCTGTAATTGTTGTGGGTCCAGATTTAAAACTTCATGAATGTGGCTTACCAAAAAAAATGGCTTTAGAATTGTTCAAACCATTTTTATATGCAAGGTTAAACAAATTAGGACTAGCATCAACAATTAAACAGGCTAAAAAATTAGTTGATAAAGAAACAAATGCTGTATGGGATGCTTTAGAATTGATTGTTAGAGAGCATCCAGTAATATTAAATAGAGCACCCACATTACACAGACTTGGTGTCCAAGCATTTGAACCTAAACTAATAGAAGGTGATGCAATTGAACTACATCCTTTAACATGTGCTGCATTTAATGCGGATTTTGATGGTGATCAAATGGCAGTTCATATTCCATTAAGTTTAGAAGCTCAGTTAGAAGCTAGAGTACTAATGATGTCTACAAATAATATTTTAAGTCCATCAAATGGAAAGCCAATTATTGTCCCAAGCCAGGATATGATTTTAGGAATTTATTATTTATCTCAACCACCATATCAAACTGAAAAAATAGAAGGTTATTTTGTTAATGATTCAGAAATAGAACAGGGTTTAGAGTCAGGAAACATAAATGTACATTCAAGAATTATATCAAGATTCCAAACTGTAAATGAAAAAGGAAACTTGGTAAATGAAAAATATACAAGTACCGCAGGCCGTTTTTTACTTGCAAACTTACTACCAAAACACAAAGATATTAAATTTTCTTTAATTGATAGATTATTACCAAAGAAAGTAGTTTCAGAAATAATAGATATGGTATTTAGATTTACTGGACAAAAAAATACAGTAATATTTTGCGATAAATTAAAAGACCTGGGTTTTAAACATGCTTTTAAGGCAGGAATCTCTTTTGGAAAAGACGATTTAATTATACCTGAAAATAAAGCTCAATTAATTGATGAAACAAAAAAACTAATTACTGATTATGAAAATCAATATGCCGAAGGTTTAATTACAAGAGGTGAAAAATATAACAAAGTTGTTGATGCATGGTCTAAATGCACTGATAGGGTGGCGGGTGAAATGATGAAAAGAATATCAGCTACCGAAACAACAAAAGATGGTTTAAAAATCAATTCTGTATTTATGATGGCAGATTCTGGTGCAAGAGGTTCAGCTGCCCAAATGAAACAATTAGCTGGTATGAGAGGATTAATTGCAAAACCTTCTGGTGAAATTATTGAGTCACCAATTACTTCAAATTTTAAAGAAGGGTTAACTGCACTTGAATATTTTAACTCAACTCATGGTGCTAGAAAAGGATTAGCAGATACAGCCTTGAAAACTGCAAATTCTGGATATTTAACAAGAAGACTTTGTGATGTAGCTCAAGATTTAACAATAACTAAGAAAGATTGTGACTGCAAGAGTAAAGGAAGTATAGCTTTGTCAGAAATCATTGAAGGTGGGAATGTCATTGTAACTTTATCAGAGAGAGCCTTAGGAAGAGTAGTTGCCAACGATATAAAAAATCCAATTACTGGTGAAAAAATTATTAAAAAAGATGAAATGATTGATGAGGCTGGCTGTGAGAAAATTGATGCAGCGGGCGTGAAATCAATAAGAGTATACTCCGTCATAACATGTGGGTCTAAGGAAGGTGTTTGTGCGATGTGTTATGGAAGGGATTTATCCAGAGGAAAAATGGTACATGTTGGTGAAGCAATCGGAATGATTTCAGCACAGTCTATTGGAGAACCAGGTACTCAGCTTACTATGAGAACCTTCCACGTAGGAGGTACAGCATCAATAAAACAAGATTCTCAAATAGTTACTAAGAACGAGGGTACATTAAAAATAATTAATACAAATTTAATTGAAGACTCGAAGAAAAATCAGATTGTTATGGGTAGAAATACCCAACTTTCAATTGAAGACGATAAAGGGCTTCAAGTTGCAATATACAAAGTACCATACGGTTCTAAACTATTCTTTAAAAATGGAGATATAATAAAGAAGAATTCAAAAATCTGTGAGTGGGATCCTTATACAACACCAGTTATCGCAGAGAAAAGTGGAACCGCAAATTATGTTGATTTAATTGATGGAGTTTCCCTATCAGAAACTGTAGATGATGCAACTGGTATAGCGTCTAAATCAGTTATTGATTGGAGATCTCAATCAAAAAATACTGACTTAAAACCAAGAATTACTTTAAGAGATGAAAAAGGTAATGTCATTAAAAAAGCAGATGATAATGAAGCTAGATATTATCTAGTTCCAGACTCAATTCTCTCAGTTAAAGATGGTCAAAAGATTTCTGCTGGAGACGTAATTGCAAGACTACCTAAAGAAACTTCTAAAACTAAAGATATAACTGGAGGTTTGCCTAGAGTTGCTGAATTGTTTGAAGCAAGAAAAGCAAAAGATAGTGCTATCATCGCTGAGAATGATGGAAAAGTTTTATTTGGTAAAGAAGTAAGAGGTAAACAGAGAATTTCAATAGTTGCTGAAGATGGGACTACTTCAAATTATTTGATACCTAAAGGTAAACATATTAATTTCAACCAAGGAGAAAAAATAAAAAAAGGAGAGTATTTACTTGATGGCCAGCCTTTACCACATGATATTTTAAGAATATTGGGAATTGAAGAATTAACTGAGTACTTTGTAAATCAAGTTCAAGAAGTTTATAGACTCCAAGGTGTTGTTATTAATGATAAGCATATTGAAACAATTTTACGTCAAATGTTAAAGAAAATTGAAGTCAAACAACAAGGCGATTCAAACTTACTACCAGGCGAGATAATAGACCGAATTAAATTTGAAACCATGAATGAAAATTTAAAAGCTGATGGAAAGAAACCAGCTATTGGAGAAAGAGTTTTAATGGGTATCACTAAGGCTTCACTTCAAACAGAGTCATTTATTTCTGCAGCATCATTCCAGGAAACAACTAGAGTCCTTACTGACGCAGCTATAAAAGGTAAAGTAGATGTTCTTCAAGGATTAAAAGAAAACGTTATTGTTGGTAGACTAGTTCCTGCTGGAACAGGTACAATCAAAAATGATTGGAATTTAAACGCAACAAAAGATGATGAAAAATTCCTGTCCGAACAAGAACCTGATGAAACTTTAAAAACTCAAGCAAATCAATAGATTTTAGCTCATTTTTTAGGTGTTTTAGTTTGACAAATACAATTTCTATAGTAATTTGGCGATATTTTTTGGTTGGAATGTAATGTCATTTGGACATTAAACGCTGCCACTAATAACCTGTCAGTTATTTCTCATCAAAAAATAAATAAAAATTATGCCGACAATAAACCAGTTATTAAGAAAAAAAAGACAAAAACCTTCTGCACGGGATAAAGTCCCAGCATTGGAAAAATCACCTCAGAAGAGAGGTGTTTGTGTAAAAGTTTATACAACTACACCAAAAAAACCTAATTCAGCTTTAAGAAAAGTTGCTAGAGTTAGACTTTCAAATGGGCATGAAGTTACTTCTTATATACCAGGCGAAGGTCATAATTTACAAGAACACTCAGTAGTATTAATAAGGGGTGGTAGAGTAAAAGATTTACCTGGTGTTCGTTATCATATTTTAAGAGGAAATTTAGATACGCAAGGTGTTACTGCTAGAAAACAACAACGTTCAAAATATGGTGCTAAAAAAGGAAAATAAATTATTATGTCTAGAAAAAAAAAAGCACCTAAAAAAATTCCAGTAATAGATCCAAAATACAAATCAACTATAATTCCTAAATTGATTAATTCAATAATGTATGATGGAAAAAAAACAGTTGCAGAAAAAATTATCTATGAAGCAATTGATAAAATTAAATCAAAATCAAAAGAAGAGCCAATAAATATTTTTAATGAAGCAATTAATAATATTAGACCTACAGTTGAAGTAAGATCAAGAAGAGTTGGTGGAGCTACATATCAAGTACCTGTTGAAGTAAAATCTAAAAGATCACAAGCTTTAGCTCTTAGATGGTTAATTGATGCATCGAGAAAAAGAAAAGACAAAAATATGTCTGATAAAATATTTAATGAAATATACGATGCTTATCAAAACAGAGGGTTAGCAATTAAAAAAAAAGAGGATACACACAAAATGGCAGAGTCGAATAAGGCTTTCGCTCATTTTAGATGGTAATTACAAATGAGCAGATCACATACTTTAGATAAATATAGAAATATTGGTATCATGGCTCATATAGATGCTGGCAAAACAACTACAACTGAAAGAGTTTTATATTATACTGGCAAAAGTCATAAGATTGGAGAAGTTCATGATGGTGCTGCAACAATGGATTGGATGGAGCAAGAACAAGAAAGAGGCATCACAATAACTTCAGCGGCAACTACATGTTTCTGGAGGGAACATAGGATTAATATTATAGATACACCAGGTCATGTTGATTTTACTATTGAAGTTGAAAGATCACTTAAGGTTTTAGATGGCGCAGTAGCAGTCTTTGATGGAGTTGCTGGCGTTGAACCGCAATCAGAAACAGTTTGGAGACAAGCCGATAAATATAAAGTTCCTAGAATTTGTTTTGTTAATAAATTAGATAGAACAGGAGCTGATTTCTTCAGATGTGTTGAGATGATAAAAGATAGACTTGGCGCAAAACCTTTGGTTATGCAAATACCAATCGGCATTGAAGCTTCACTTCAAGGTGTAGTAGATTTAGTTAAAATGAAAGCAATAGTTTGGAAAAACGAAGATCTTGGTGCAGCATGGGAAGAAAAAGAAATACCAGATGATCTAAAAGAGATTTGCGGAAAATACCGTCAAGAATTAGTTGAAACTGCAGTTGAACAAAACGAAAAACTTATGGAAAGCTATCTAAATGGTGAGCAAATTAAAAATGAAGATTTAATTAGTTGTGTAAGAAAAGGATGTTTAAATTTTGATTTTGTTCCTGTTTTAACTGGATCTGCCTTTAAAAACAAAGGAGTTCAACCATTATTAGATGCTGTAATTGATTATCTCCCTAGTCCTGTAGATATTGGTTCAATTAAGGGTACAAAACCAAATTCTGAAGAAGAAATTGAAATGAAATTTGAAGATAATGCAGCATTTTCTGCTTTAGCGTTTAAGGTTGCGAATGATCCTTTTGTAGGATCTTTAACATTCATAAGAATTTATTCTGGAACTGTTAAAACAGGGACAGCTATTTACAACACATCAAAAGATAAAGAGGAAAGAGTTGGTAGAATGCTATTAATGCATGCAAATTCAAGAGAAGATATTAAAGAAGCAAACGCTGGTGATATAGTAGCGTTAGCTGGATTGAAATATACAATTACGGGTCATACATTAGCAAATGAGGACGATCCAGTTCTTCTTGAACCAATGGAATTCCCTGATCCAGTTATAGAAATTGCTGTAGAACCCAAAACAAAAGCTGACCAAGAAAAAATGGGAGAAGCTTTAGGTCGTTTAGCAAAAGAAGATCCTTCATTTAGAGTTAGTTCTGATGAAGAGTCAGGTCAAACAATAATTAAAGGCATGGGTGAATTACACTTAGACATTATAGTTGACAGGATGAAAAGAGAATTTAAAGTTGAAGCTAATGTTGGCGCACCTCAAGTAGCTTATAGAGAAACAATACAAAATGCTACAGAATTTGATTATACACATAAAAAACAAAGTGGTGGTGCTGGACAATTTGCAAGAGTAAAACTTTCTGTTGAACCTTTAGAGCCAGGTAAAGGTAGAGAAATTGAAAGTAAAATTAAAGGTGGAGCAATCCCAAAAGAATTCATACCCGGTGTCGAAAAAGGCGTAGAGTCAGTTTCAGATAATGGTATTTTAGCTGGTTTTCCGATAATAGATTATAAAGTCACGATTCTTGATGGTTTACATCACGATGTTGATTCTAGTGTGCTTGCTTTTGAACTTGCATCAAGAGCATGCTTTAAAGAGGCGTGTACAAGAGGAACCTTAAAGTTATTAGAACCTGTTATGAGAGTAGAAGTTGTAACACCCGAAGATTATATGGGAGATGTAATTGGTGATTTAAACAGTAGAAGAGGACAGATTAATACTCAAGAGCAAAGAGGTAATGCAACAGTTATTACAGCTATGGTTCCACTTGCAAATATGTTTGGATACATAAATAGTTTGAGATCTATGTCTCAAGGTAGAGCTCAATATTCAATGTTTTTTGACCATTATGCAAAAGTACCTCAAAATGTTCAAGATGAAGTAACTAAAAAGATAGCAGGTTAACTATGGAAAAACAAAACATTAGAATAAAATTAAGAGCATATGATAATAAAGTGCTTGATCAATCAACAGAAGAGATAGTTAATACCGTTAAAAGAACTGGCGCAAATATTAAAGGACCTATTCCTTTGCCAACAAAAATAGAAAAATATACCGTATTAAGGTCACCGCATATAGATAAAAAAAGCCGTGAACAGTTCGAAACAAGAACACATAAAAGATTAATTGATATTATTGAACCAACCCCACAAACTGTAGAAGCTCTTATGAAGTTAGATTTAGCTTCTGGAGTTGATGTTGAAATTAAAATTTAAATTATGGACAAGATAGCTTTAATAGGAAAAAAAATTGGAATGACACGTGAATTTTATAAAACGGGTCAGTCAGTTCCTGTAACAGTAATTAAAATGGAAAAAGCGAGAGTTATTGATGTAATTGAAGAAGAAAAAAGAGGCTACAAAGCTATACAACTTGGTTTTGGAAAAATTAAGAATTCAAAGTTATCAAAGGCAATGAAAGGATATTTTACAAAAAAAAATACAGAACCCAAAAAAAAATTAAAAGAATTTAGAGTTGAAGATCTAGAAAATTATAAGGCTGGAAACGAATTTGGACTTGAAATTTTTAAAGACACTAAATTTGTGGATATTAGGTCAAAAACAATTGGTAAAGGTTTTGCTGGAGCAATGAAAAGGCATAACTTTAGTGGATTAAGAGCATCACACGGTGTTTCAGTTTCTCATAGAGCTCATGGATCAACTGGCCAAAATCAAGATCCAGGTAAAGTTTTTAAAGGAAAAAAAATGGCAGGTCATATGGGTGATAAATTAAGAACCATGCAAAATATTGAAATCATAAAATCTGATATAGATAATAATCTACTTTATCTTAAAGGATCAATTCCAGGATCAAAAAACACCGAAGTACTTGTCAAAAAATCAGTCAAAAATATTTCGAAATTGACAATGAATGAAAAAATTGAAGTTATGGAAAAATTAAAAAAAATACCTGAAAAGAAAAAGAAGTAATTATGAAAATAGAAAAAATTGATATTGACGGAAAAAAAGCATCTATTGAAGTTTTAGATAAAATATTTTCAGCAAAAATAAATAAAAAATTAGTTAGCAGCGTTATTTATAAAACAAATGCAAACTACAAAGGAAGAAAAGCTAAAACTAAACAAAAAAATGAGATAATAGGATCAACAGCAAAAATATATGCTCAAAAAGGTACAGGAAATGCAAGACATGCAAGTAGAAAAGCACCAATTTTTGTTGGTGGTGGTGTAGCGCATGGACCTAAAGGTGAGACAAAATATAAAACAAGAAAGCTTAATAAAAGTGAAAAAAAATTAAGCATAGCTTCATTAATAAGTGAAAAAAATAAAGCAAAAAATTTAATTGTTTTTAATGATTTTATTAAAGAGATTAAGAAAACCAAAGAAATGAATACATTATTAAATAAATTTCAAGCTAAAAATTCACTTATAATATTGGATAAAAATTCAAAAGATAAAATTATTAAATCAGCCAGAAATATAGCATCTATAAAAGTTACTGATATAAATCATTTTAGTGCATTCGATATCATAAAATTTAAAAAAATAATATTTACTGAAACTGCAATAAAGGAATTGGAAAAAAGATATGCATAAAACACATTTATACGACAAAATTTTATCCCCAATCGTCACTGAAAAATCAACTACTCTTTCTGAACAAAATAAAGTTGTTTTTAAAGTGCCGAATAGTTCTAATAAATTAATTTTAAAGAAAAATATTGAAAAAATATTCAAAGTTAATGTTACAAAAATTAACATTATAAAAAAGCAATCAAAAAATAAATTTACTAGGGGAAGAAAAGTTAAAATCAAAGGTTATAAAAAAGCAATTATAACACTTAAAAAAGGTCAAAGTATTGATCTAACTACAGGAATTTAATTATGTCTTTAAAATCTTTTAAACCATATACAAAATCTACTAGAGGAACAGTTCTTATTGATAAAGAAGGTTTATGGAAAGGTAAACCGTTTAAACCTTTGACTTCAATTAATAACGCTTCTAGAGGCAGAAACAATCAGGGCAGAATTACATCCAGAAATCATGGAGGTGGTCATAAGCAGAAGTATAGATTGGTAGATTTTTATCGAAGAAAATTTGATTCCATTGGTGAGATTGAAAGAATTGAATACGATCCAAATAGATCTTGTTATATAATGCTCATTAAATTTGAAGATGGTACAAAGTTTTATTATTTGGCTCCACAAAAAGTTAAAGTAGGTGATAAAATTCAAAATGGATCTAATATTGAAATAAAAATTGGAAATTGTATGCCTTTGCAAGATATTCCAGTTGGAATTGACATTCACAACGTTGAATTACAGCCTGGTGCAGGAGGAAAAATAGCTAGATCAGCAGGTACATCTGTGAGCATTTCAGGAGTAGATGGTAATTATTCATTAGTTAAAATGACATCTGGAGAAGTAAGAAAAATTAATTCACGTTGTATGGCAACGATTGGAGTTTTATCTAATCCTGATCAAAAAAATATTAAAATAGGTAAAGCAGGAAGATCTAGATGGTTAGGAATTAGACCTCATACAAGAGGAGTAGTTAAAAATCCAGTAGATCACCCACATGGTGGTGGTGAAGGTAAATCTGCTGGTGGTAGACATCCAGTATCACCAACAGGCCAATCAGCTAAAGGATTAAAAACAAGAGATAATAAAAGAACAGATAAATTTATAATTAGAAGAAGAAAAAGAAAGAAGAATAGGTAATTATGTCTAGAGCAGTTTGGAAAGGACCATTTGTAGAAGAAAGTTTAATAAAAAAAGTTGATAAACAAAAAAACGAAACCAACAAAAAACCAATAAAAACTTGGTCAAGAAAATCAACAATAATTCCTGATTTTGTAGGAGTTAGTTTTTTAATTTATAATGGTAAAAAATTTATACCGATAACAATTTCAGAAGATATGGTTGGTCATAAGTTAGGAGAATTTGCCCCAACGAGACAATTCGCCGGGCATACACCAGCGGATAAGAAGGCAGCTGCAGAAAAAGCTTCATCAGCAGCTACACCAGCAGCGGAGAAAAAATAATTATGGGAAAAAAGAAAAAAGATAACAAAACTGATAGTAAATTAGTTAGATCTATAAACAAGAATGTAAGATCTAGCACTAGAAAACTTAATCCAATTTTAAAATCAATAGTTGGAAAAAAAGTAGATGTAGCTATGAGAGACTTATCTTTTTCTGAAAAAAGAATATCTAAAGATGTTAAAAAAACTATATCATCAGCAGTCGCTAATGCTGAAAATAATTATCAATATGATATTGATAAACTTATTGTTAAGGAAGCATACTGCGGTAAACAAATTACAATGAAAAGATTTAGAGCAAGAGCAAAAGGTAGAGCTGCGCCAATAAAGAAACCTTATTCAAATTTAACAATTATTTTATCAGAAACAAAAAAATTAGAGGAAAAACATGGGTCAAAAAGTTAATCCGGTAGGTTTAAGATTAGGTATCAATAGAGGTTGGGACTCAGTTTGGTATGCGAAAAAAAAGGACTTTGGAAATTATTTAATCGAAGATTTTAAAATAAGAGAATACATTAAAAAAAACGTTATTAATTCTGGAGTGTCAAAAGTTATGATCGAAAGAACATTAAAGAAATGCTTTGTAACTATTTATACATCTAGACCAGGTTTTGTTATAGGTAAAAAAGGTAGTGATATAGAAAAGATTAAAAATAAACTTTCTGCATTGACTAGTAATGAAGTAAATTTAAATATTAAAGAAGTCAAAAAACCAGAAACTAACAGTTACCTAGTTGCAGAAAATATAGCACAACAGCTTGTAAAAAGAATTTCTTATCGAAGAGCAATGAAGAGATCAATGCAATCAGCATTAAGACTCGGAGCAAAAGGAATTAAAGTTTCTATTAGTGGTAGACTTGGAGGAAATGAAATAGCAAGAACTGAATGGTTAAGAGATGGAAGTATTCCTTCTCATACTTTAAGAGCAGATATTGATTACGCTGAGGCAGAAGCATTAACAACATATGGAATTATAGGAATAAAAGTTTGGATATATAAAGGAGAAATTTTTTCAAAAGAATTTAATCAGGAGACAAATAAAAAATAACTTATGTTACAGCCAACTAGAACAAAATTTAGAAAAGCACACAAAGGAAGAATTCATGGTAATGCTTCCAGATGCAACTTTATGAACTATGGAGCTTTTGGATTGAAAGCAATGTCTCCAGATAGAGTTATATCTAAACAAATTGAGGCTGCAAGAGTTGCTTTAACTAGGCATATGAAAAGACAAGGTAGAGTGTGGACAAGAGTTTTTCCAAATATACCAGTTTCAAAAAAACCTACCGAAGTACGTATGGGCAAAGGTAAAGGTTCCCCTGAATTTTGGGCTTGTAGAGTAAAACCTGGAAGAATTCTTTTTGAAATAGATGGTGTATCGGAACAAATTGCCAAAGAGGCTCTTTATAAAGCTTCAGCAAAATTACCAATTAAAACAAAATTTATTAAAAGATTTACATAAAATGAAAAAAAAAGACGCAAAAAAACTTACAAAAGATCAAGCTATTAAAGATATCGACAAACTTAAAAAAGATTTATTTAATTTTCGTTTTCAAAAAATAAATGGACAATTAACAAATCCATCAAAAATTAATGAAACAAAAAAAAATATTGCCAGATTAAAAACTTTCGTGGAAAGGAAAATAAATGCCTAAAAAAGTACTACATGGAATAGTTGTTAGCGACAGAGAAAATAAAACTGTTAAAGTTTTAGTAGAAAGGAAATATCAACATCCTCTCTTTAAAAAAGTTCTTAAAAGTAAAAAAAAATATAGTGCACACGACGAAAAAAATAAATTTAAAAATGGTGATAAAGTTTCAATTATTGAGTGCAGACCTTATTCTAAAAGTAAAAAATTTGAAGTTTTAGGAGATAAAAAATGATTCAAGTACAAACTGAACTTAGCGTAGCTGATAATACAGGTGCAAAAAGAATTGAATGTATCAAAGTATTAGGAGGATCTAAAAGAAGATATGCAAGTATTGGTGATATAATTGTTATAGCAGTGAAAGAAGCAATTCCAAAAGGTAAGGTGAAAAAAGGATCTGTGCACAAAGCTGTAGTAGTGAGAGTTAAAAAAGGAATACATAGAGATGATGGTTCGAAAGTAAAATTCGATAATAATGCTGCTGTTTTAATTGATGATAAGGGTGAACCTGTTGGTACAAGGATATTTGGACCAGTTACTAGAGAATTAAGAAGCAGAGGTCAAATGAAAATAATCTCATTAGCACCGGAGGTTTTATAATGATAATCAAAAAAGGAAATAAAGTTAAAATTTTAACTGGAAAAGATAGAAACAAAGAAGGAGAAATAATCGAATTAGATAGATCAAAACATAGAGCTAAAGTAAAAGGTCTAAATATAATTAAAAAACATGTCAAAACTACAAAAGAAAAAAAAGGTGGAATTTTTGAGAAAGAAAATTTTTTAGATTTATCCAACCTATCTATAATTGTAGAAACTAAAAAAGAAAAAAAAACTGAAAATAAAAAATGATACCAAGATTAAAAGATTTATATAATAAAGAAATACAAGCCGATTTAAAATCAAAATTAGGTTTAAAGAATGACCTTATGGCTCCAAGATTAGAAAAAATAGTATTAAATATGGGCTTAGGATCGGATGGAAATGACTCAAAAATTTTAAAAACATGTGAAGAAGATTTATCAAAAATTACAGGACAAAAACCTCTTACTACAAAATTTAAAAAATCAATATCAAACTTCAAAACAAGAAAAGATACAAAAGCTGGTTTAAAAGTTACTTTAAGAAAAGATAAAATGTACGAATTTATTGATAGATTAGTAAATATAGCTTTACCAAGAATTAAAGATTTCAGAGGGTTATCTGCAAAAGGTTTTGATAAATTTGGCAACTATAGTTTTGGTGTAAAAGAACATATTATTTTTCCTGAAGTAAATTTTGATAAAGTAGACAAAATAAGAGGTCTAGACATAACTATAGTTATTTCATCAAAAAATAGAGATCATAGTTATGAACTATTAAAAAAATTAAATTTTCCATTTAAAACAGAAAGAAGTAACTAATTATGGCAAAGCTAAGTTCAATTAATAAAAATAATAAAAGAATTAAACTATCAAATAAATTTTATTCTAAAAGATTAAAATTAAAAAAAATAATTATGAATAAAAAATTACCATTAGAGGAAAGATTTAAAGCTCAACAAAAGCTTTCAAAGCTTCCAAGAAATTCTGCAAAAACTAGAGTTATGAATAGATGCCAAATCACAGGTAGACCTCATGGAGTTTACAGAAAATTAAAAATTTCAAGAATTGCATTAAGAAAATTAGGTCTTGAAGGAAAAATACCAGGAATGGTTAAATCAAGTTGGTAGAAAGGATAATATATGAGTTTAAGTGACCCAATAGGAGACATGATTGCAAGAATTAAAAATGCACAAATGAGAAATCATAAAAAGGTTGAAATACCTTCATCAAAATTTAAAGCTAAAATTGCTGATGTACTCAAAGGAGAAGGTTTTATAATTGATTACAAGGTTGATATGGAAACCAATAAACCTATTTTATTAATAAACCTTAAGTATAATTCCGGGAATCCAGTAATTAATACAATTGAAAGAATTTCAAAACCTGGAAGAAGAATTTTTTCAAGTGCTGAAAGTTTACCAAAAATAAATAACGGTCTTGGAATAGCAATAATATCAACTCCAAAAGGAGTTATGACAGATGTTGATGCAAGAAAACAAAAGATTGGTGGCGAAATAATCTGTAAGGTGTTTTAATGTCAAAAATAGGGAAAATAAATATATCTATACCTGAAAAAGTAAAAGTTGCACTAACTGGTAACAATGTAAATATTGAAGGACCATTAGGGAAAAAATCTTTAAATATTGACTTAAAAACTTTTGATTTAAATATAAACGATGGAAAAGAAATCTCGATAAAACCAAAGAAAATAAACCAAGACACTAAAAGACTCTGGGGAATGAATCGAAGTCTTTTAAATAATGCAATTATAGGCACAAGTAAGGGGTATGAAAAAACTTTAGAGTTGGTTGGCGTTGGATATAGAGCAGCGCTAAAAGGTAAACAGTTAAATTTACAGTTAGGTTTTAGTCACGATGTTAACTATGATATACCAGATAATATA
This sequence comes from uncultured Pelagibacteraceae bacterium, assembly GCA_902611145.1. GTDB lineage: Bacteria > Pseudomonadota > Alphaproteobacteria > Pelagibacterales > Pelagibacteraceae > Pelagibacter. The sequence continues at coordinate 15,083 of CACLYO010000011.1, read as the reverse complement.
AAAATTACTGTTGAAAAACAAACAATTTTAAAAATAAGCGGTGCTGACAAACAAGAAGTTGGAACTGTTGCATCTAAAATTAAATCATTTAGACCACCAGAACCATACAAAGGAAAAGGCATTAAAGAAAAAGGTCAATATATTTTAAGAAAAGAAGGAAAGAAAAAATAATGAAATTAACAACATCAAAAAGAAAAAAATTTAGAGTTGGAAGTAAAGTTAAAAAAGTTGCAAAACCAGATAGATTTAGATTAAGCATTTCTAGATCTTCAAAGAATATTTCTGCTCAAATAATAGATGATAAAAAACAAACTACACTATTTTCAGCCTCTTCTAATGAAAAAGATGTTAGATCTATGAAAAAAAATAAAACTGAACTTTCAATAATTGTAGCTGAAAAATTAGCAAAAAAGGCTCAAGAAAAAAAAATATCAAAAATATTTTTTGACAGAGGTATATATAAATACCATGGAAGAGTAAAAATTTTTGCTGAAACATTAAGAAAGAATGGGATGGAATTTTAAATGATTGAAAACAATAGCGATATATTAGAAAAACTTGTTCATATTAATAGAATTACTAAAGTAGTAAAAGGAGGAAGAAGATTTGGATTTTCAGCTTTAGTAGTAGTAGGAAATAGAAATGGAAAAATTGGTATTGCTCATGCAAAAGCTAAACAAGTTCCTGATGCAATAAAAAAAGCAAATGATCTTGCAAGAAGAAATCTTATTCAAATACCGCTTAGAGAAGGCAGAACTATTCATCATGATATTTATGGTAAAGACGGTGCTGGAAAAATTAAATTAAGAGCTGCTCCAAAAGGAACAGGTATTATTGCAGGAGGCCCTGTAAGAGCTGTATGCGAAGTGTTAGGGATTAAAGATATAGTTGCTAAATCATTAGGTACAGCAAACCCGCACAATGTTATAAGAGCGTGCATGAAAGCTTTAAAAAAACAAACTTCCCCCAAACAAATTTCCAATATTAGAAATAAAAAAATATCTGAAATAATAGAAAAAAGAGGATAATGATTAATTTAAATACGACAAATACAATTAAAAAAAAAAAAATTAGACCTGGTAGAGGTATTGGTTCTGGTAAAGGAAAAACATCTGGCAGAGGACACAAAGGTCAAAAATCAAGAAGTGGAGTTGCTATTAAAAGTTTTGAAGGAGGTCAAATGCCTTTATATAGAAGACTGCCAAAAAGAGGTTTTAATTCAATTAAAAAACCTGAAATAGCAAAAGTAAATATAGGTAAAATTCAATTATCTATTGATAAAAATAAAATTAAATCTAGCGAAAAAATTAATTTAAATCTATTAAAAAAAATAAAATTAGTAAGTGGAAAATTCAATAAAATTAAAATTTTGGGAAATGGTGACTTAAAAGATAAAATTGATATGGAAGTTAATTTTATTTCTAAATCGGTAAAAGAAAAATTAGAAAAAACTGGTAGTGCTATAAAAATAATAAAGCAAAAATAAATGAGCTCGAGTCTACAATCAAATGACTTAAGAAATAGAATAATATTTACCATAATTATTTTAGCTATATATAGACTTGGTACTTTTGTACCTTTGCCAGGCATAAACCCAGAACAATTACAAACATTAATGGAAGGTAATCAAAAAGGATTGTTAGGAATGTTTAATGTTTTTGCGGGTGGTGCTGTTAGTAGAATGGCAATATTTGCTCTTGGAATAATGCCATATATTTCATCATCAATTATAGTTCAACTATTAACTGGAGTTTCTGAATATTTTAAAAATTTAAAAAGCCAAGGTGAAATTGGAAGAAAAAAAATTACACAGATAACAAGATATGGAACAGTATTACTTGGCACAGTACAAGGTTATGGATTAGCTGTAGGATTAGAGTCATCCGCTAATTTAGTCATTAATCCTGGAGTTTTTTTTAAAGTTTCAACAGTCACAACTATAGTTGCTGGAACAATTTTTTTAATGTGGTTAGGAGAACAAATTACGCAAAGAGGTATTGGAAATGGAATTTCATTAATTATATTTTCTGGAATTGTTGCTGAAATACCAAGAGCTTTAGTAACTACCTTTGAACTAGGTAAAACTGGAGCAATTTCAGGTTTTATAATTTTTTTAATTTTTGCAATATTAATAGCAACAATTTTGTTTATCGTTTTTATGGAAAGAGCATTAAGAAAAATCTTAATTAATTATCCCAAAAGACAAATGGGAAATAAAATTTATGGTGGTGATTCATCTCACTTACCTTTGAAAATAAATTCTGCTGGTGTAATACCAGCAATTTTTGCCTCTGCACTTCTATTGTTACCAGTAACGTTTTCAAATTTTAATCTTTCGGATAATGAAATATTTTTAAATATTTCCTCTTATTTTACTCAAGGACAACCTTTGTATATGCTTTTATATGCATCTGGAATAATTTTTTTTACTTTTTTTTATACTTCAATAGTTTTCAATCCCACTGAGACAGCAGAAAATTTAAGAAAATATGGTGGGTTTATACCTGGTATAAGACCCGGTGAAAGCACAGCAATTTATATAGATAACATTTTAACTAAGCTGACAACAATTGGTGCTCTGTACTTGACTGCCGTATGTTTGTTACCTGAATTTTTAATTGCAAATTATCCGATACCATTTTATTTAGGAGGAACTTCAATTTTAATTGTAGTTGTTGTGGCAATTGATACAGTAACACAAGTTCAAACTAGGCTAATGAGCTCTCAATATGAACAGCTAATTAAAAAAACTAAATTTGGAAAATAAAAAGTGAATCTGATTCTCTTTGGTCCTCCTGGTGCTGGCAAAGGAACACAAGCAAAATTCCTTGTAAAAAAATTAAATAGTTTTCAAGTATCTACAGGTGATATGCTGCGAGAAGAAATTAAAAAAGATACAGAAATTGGTAAAAAAATTATAAATAATATGAATGATGGAAAATTTGTTGAAGATGAAATAGTAAATAAACTTCTTGAAAAAATAATATTTGATTCTAAAAAAAAAAATAAATTAATTTTTGATGGTTATCCAAGAACCTTAAATCAGGCTAAAAATTTAGAAAGTTTATTGATTAAATCTGACCAAAAACTAGATTATATTTTTTTTCTTAATGTGAATAAAAATACAATAATAGAAAGAATTGAAAAAAGAAAAATTTTAGAAGAAAGATCCGATGATGAGGCTAATACGATTTTAAAAAGATATGATATTTATATGACTGATACTAAGCCAGTTTTAGATTTTTATTCTTCCAAAAAAGGATTTCACGAAATTGACGCAAGTTTAAAAATTGAGCAAATTAGCAATAAAATAGATGATATTCTTAAGGTTTAATACATTGACTTTAAAAAAACTTCTTATATAAAAGGCTAAATTTATTCTCAGAAATTATGGCTCGTATTGCAGGCGTAAACATACCACAAAACAAAATAGTTGAAGTTGGATTAACATATATACATGGAATAGGAGATAAATTTTCAAAACAAATTTGTAAAGATCTTGAAATACCTAAAGCAAAAAGAGTTAATGAACTTACAGATGAGCAAATTTTAAAAATTAGAGAATATATCGATAAAAATTTTACTGTAGAAGGTGATTTAAGAAGAGAAACTTCTTTAAGTATAAAAAGATTAATTGATCTTGCATGTTATAGAGGATCAAGACATAGAAAAAAATTACCAGTTAGAGGACAAAGAACTAGGTGCAATGCGAGAACTAGAAAAGGTAAGGCAATAGCTATTGCTGGTAAAAAACTAACTCCACTTAAGAAATAGATTTAATGAAAACTGAAAAAAATCAAAAAGTTGAAAAAAAAGAAAATCTAAAAGAAAATGAAATTAAATCAGCTAAAAAAAGTTCTTATTCAAAGAAAAAGAAAGTAAAAAAAAATATAACAAATGGAATAGCTTATGTTCTTTCCACATTTAATAATACAATAATTTCAATCGCAGATACAGGGGGCAATGTAGTTTCTTGGGCATCAGCCGGACAAAAAGGATTTAAAGGTTCAAGAAAATCTACTCCTTATGCTGCACAAGTTGCAGCTGATGCTGCTGCTGCAAAAGCTCAGGAATATGGAATGAAAACTTTAAATGTAGAAATTAAAGGACCTGGATCAGGTAGAGAAACAGCTTTAAGAGCATTACAAGCTCGAGGTTTTAAGATTTTATCTATTAAAGATACAACACCAATGCCACATAACGGAGCAAGACCACCAAAAAAAAGGAGAGTATAAATGGAAAATGTCGATGTAAATATAAAAAATTGGAAAACATTAATTAAACCACCAAAGCTAGAAGTAAAACTTAGTGAAGACAAATCCTTTGCAAAAATTATAGCTGAACCTTTAGAAAAAGGTTATGGTTTAACACTTGGAAACTCATTAAGAAGAATTTTATTATCATCAATTAGAGGTTCAGCAGTTACATCTATTCAAATAGATGGAGTGTTACATGAATTTACTTCAATTAAAGGTGTAAGAGAAGATGTTACTGACATAGTTTTAAATATTAAATCTCTAGCCTTGAAAAATTTATCCGAAGGTAAGAAAAAATTAGTTTTAGACGCAAAAGGACCAGGAGAAATAAAAGCATCAGACATTACTAAACTTTCAGATATCGAAATATTAAATCCAGATTTAGTAATTTGTAATCTTGATGAAAAAACCCATTTCCATATGGAAATGAATGTTGACAATGGAAAAGGTTATGTTTCAGCTGATATGAATAAGCCTGATGAACCACCTTTAGGATTAATTGCAATTGATTCGCTTTTTAGCCCTGTTAAAAAAGTTTCATACTCTATTAGTACTGCTAGAGAAGGTAAGGCATTAGATTATGATAAACTAACTATGGAGGTAGAAACTAATGGTTCTATTTCTGCTGAAGATGCAGTGGCATATGCAGCAAGGATTTTTCAAGATCAATTAGGATTGTTTGTAAATTTTGATGAACCACAAGAAGTAGTTATTAGTGAAAAACCAACAGAACCAGAGTTTAATAAAAACTTACTAAGAAAAGTTGATGAATTAGAATTATCAGTTAGATCAATGAATTGTCTAAAAAATGATAACATAATTTATATTGGTGATTTAGTTCAAAAATCAGAAGGTGAAATGTTAAGAACACCCAATTTTGGAAGAAAATCATTAAATGAAATTAAGGAAGTTCTTACTGGCATGTCTTTATATTTGGGAATGGAAATACCTAACTGGCCACCTGATAATATAGCCGAATTATCAAAAAAACTCGAGGAATCAGTTTAATGAGACATAAGTTAGGTTATAAAAAATTAAACAGAACTTCAGAGCATAGAAAAGCATTGATTAAGAATATGTTAAATTCTTTAATTAAATATGAACAAATAACTACAACTTTACCAAAAGCAAAAGTTCTAAAACCTCAAGCTGACAAAATAATAACATTAGGTAAAAAAGAAAGCCTCCAAAATACAAAAAAACTAATTACAAAACTTCAAAATACTAAATTAGCTAGCAAAGTGATTAAGACTTTATCTAAAAGATATGAAAAAAGAAATGGTGGGTATACAAGAATAATAAAATCAGGTTTTAGATATGGAGATAATGCTCCAATGGCAGTTATTGAATTTGTAGATAGAGACGTAGAAGCTAAGAAAGTTGATAGAAAAAAAATAGATACTTCAAAAAAACCAAAAGAAGAAAAAAAAGCAGCAACAGCTTAATTTAAGAAATTTAAATTTAGTATAATGAAAAAAACTTATAGCGTTGAAAAAACGTTCAGCGGTATGAGAATTGATCGTTGGATAAGAAATAGTATTAAAAAAATACCTCAAGGTTTAATAGAAAAAAACTTAAGAAAAGGTAGCATTAAGGTAAATGGTAAAAAAATTAAAAGTTCATACAAAATAAAAGAAAATGATCAAATAATTTTTTATAATTTAGAGTTTAAAGATTCAACAGGTAAAGAGAAATATAAATTTATTCCCTCAAAAGATGTTATTAAATCTAATGAAAAATTAATAATAGATAATAACGATAATTTTATTGTTTTAAATAAAAGTTCAGGAGTTTCTGTCCAAGGCGGCACTAAATCTAAAAAAAATTTAGTTGATATATTTTCAAATAGTAAAATTTTCAATAATACAAAACCTTTTTCTGTCCATAGGTTAGATAAAGATACTTCTGGTGTTTTTATGATGGCAAAAAATAGAGAGACAGCTCAGTTGCTTACTTCTCTTTTTAGATTAAGAAAAGTACACAAAACATATCTCGCAATATGTCATGGTGAATTGGAAAAAAACTCAGGTATATGGGAAAATGATTTAACAAGATTTGAAAAAAACAAACCTATAATTGAAAAAGCTAAAACTATTTATAAAGTATTAGATAAAAATTCTATATGTAGCCTAGTTGAAATGAAACCTATAACTGGAAGAAAACATCAATTAAGAAAACAATTGTTTGCGATTGGAAATCCAATTTATGGAGACCAAAAGTACAGACTAAAAACTTCCAACAAGGGTGTAAATAAAAACCTAATGCTTCATTCATATAAAATTAAATTTATGATTAATGGAATAAAATATAATTATACAGCATTACTCCCTGATTATTTTCAAAAACTTTTATCTATAAAAAGACTTAAACTTTCAAATACTTAATAAAATTTTTAATAATTACTTTTTTAAATGAATCGTATTTTTGATTTTTTATATTTTTTAAGTTTATAATTTCTCTATTATTAATACCGCACGGTATAATTTTTTTATAAAATTTTAATTCATTGTTAATGTTTATAGAAAAACCATGATATGCAATCCAATTTTTTACTTTTATACCAATTGCCCCAATTTTTTTTATTTTATTTTTATGATTTACCCATATTCCAATATTCTTTCTGTCTGAAAATGATTTGATTTTATATTCTTTTAAAGTTTCAATAATAATTTTTTCTAACTTTAAAATAAACTTTCTTATATCTCTATTTCTTTTATTTAAATCTATAACAAAGTAACAAATGATTTGTCCTGGCCCGTGCCAAGTAATTTTGCCTCCTCTGTTTGTATTTATTATTTTTATATTTTTATCTAGTATTTCCTTATTTTTATAACTAATACCAGCTGTATAAATCTCTGGATGTTCCAGTATCCAGATCAGTTCATCAGCTTCAAAATTTTTTAATTTAACTAATCTTTCTTCAAGAAATGCAATTGCTTTAGTATATTCTATAGGTTTTTTTGATATTTTAATCTCAATATTCATCAATTAAATTGTATTATATGATTTTTGTATTAATAGTGCTTATAATTTTAAATAGAATTTATGACTTTAGTTAAAAAAATCAAAGATAAAAAGGTCAATTTTGAATTCAATAAGGAATATATCAAAGTTGTTACTGATAAAATTGCAAATAATGATGCCGTGTTTATTTCTAATTCATTTAAAGAAATACACCCAGCTGATACAGCTGATATTATAGAGCAATTAAATCAAAGTGATAGAGAAAACTTAATAAAATTAAACAATTTTAAAATTGATCCACAGGTCTTTGTGGAACTTAATGAATCAATACAAACTGAAATCATAAAGTATCTTTCTATAGAATCTATAGTTTATATATTAAAAAACCTTGAGTCTGACGACTCAATTAAAATTATAGAAAATTTAGATGAGCAAAATAAAAATGAAATTTTAAGATCTTTACCTCCAAAGGATCGATTTATACTTTTAGAAAGTTTAAGCTACCCTGAAGATTCAGCAGCTAGAATAATGCAGAGAGAATTCACAGCAATACCTAGCAACTGGTCAGTAGGTCAAACAATAGATTATTTAAGAGAGAATAAAGATTTACCAGAAGAATTTTTAGAAATTTTTATTGTTGATAATGAATTTAAACCTATTGGTACTGTACCATCATCAAAAGTATTGAGAACAGCAAGAGAAAACAAAATGATTTCTATTATGAATGAGTCACAATTGTCGATTCCTGTAGATATGGATAGAGAAGAAGTTGGTCATATATTTGAAAATTATAATTTAAACTCTGCATGTGTAGTAGATAAAAATAATAAATTAGTAGGTATGATTACTAGTGACGATGTATTAACAGTGTTAAAAGAAGAAGCAGAAGAGGATGCACTAAGACTTGCAGGTGTAGGTGATGAAGAGATTACTGATGGTGTTATAAAAAAAACAAAAAGAAGATTTAATTGGCTTTTATTAAACTTATTTACAGCTTTTCTTGCAACATGGGTAATCAGTTTATTTGGGGCAACAATTGAACAAATGGTAGCACTTGCTTTTTTAATGCCAATCGTTGCGTCTATGGGGGGTAATGCAGGAATGCAAACTTTAGCTGTAACTATAAGAACTATTGCAACTAACGAATTAACAAAAAATAATTTTACACAAAATATTTTAAAAGAATTTTTTATAGGTATATTAAACGGTGTTATATTTGCGATTATTAGCGCGTTCATTGTGCAAATATGGTTTAATGATATTCAACTTTCAATAATTATATCAGTTTCAATGGTACTTAACATGATAGTTGCTGGATTGTTTGGAATATTAGTTCCTATAACATTAAAAAAATTTAAAATAGATCCAGCTATAGCCTCAAGTGTTTTTGTAACTACAATAACAGATGTTATAGGATTCTTATCTTTCTTAGGGATTGGAGCATATTTTTTTTATGTTTAATTAAAAATTATCTATCAATCTTATACTATTCAACTCATAAGCTATAAAAATTTTAAAATTTTTTTTATTAAAATTTTTAGACAAATTCAATTTATTTCTTATTTCAAAGTAATCAATTTTAACTATTTTGGACTCAATGTTTTTTTTAACTTTTTTTATTTTTAATCTGTTATTAAAATTTTTTTTAATAGATAAATAAAATTTGTAGATGTATTTCGATACTGAAGAAGCTTTTTTAATTTCATTTTTTGAAAGTAGCAAATTTCTTGATGAATATGGTAACAAATTATTTAATCTGACTGTTTTACATTTAACAATTTTTGTTTTGAATTTACGTTTAAATAAACTTTTAATCAAAAAAATTTGTTGATAATCTTTCTCACCTAAAAATATAAATTTAGGTTTTATATTAATTAAAAATTGATTGATAACAGCCAAAACACCTTCAAAATGTCCAGGTCTATATCTTGCACATAATACTTTATTTTTTCTAATTATCTTAATTTTCATATCTTTTTTATTTTTATAAATTTCGCCGATCTTAGGTATTAATAAGTAATCAACTTTTAATTTTTTTAAAATTTTTAGATCTTTTTGTAAATTTCTTGGATATTTTCTCAGGTCTTTTTTTTTATTAAATTGTGAAGGATTTATAAAAATACTGACTAATGTCTTTTCACATTTTTTTTTGGATGAATTAATTAAAGAAATATGACCTTTATGGAGAGCCCCCATTGTTGGTACAAAACCAACATTTGCCTTAAAATTAACTTCTTTATTTAATTTATTAATGCTTTTAAAAATTATCATTTATGGTAATTCAATTAATTAATACATTTTAATGATTAGACAAGCAATAATACCACTAGCAGGATTAGGCACAAGACTATTGCCCCTAACAAGTGTTTTTGCAAAAGAGCTTTTACCAATTAATGGGAAACCAGGTGTTGAGTATATTTTAGATGAATGTATTGAGGCAGGTATCAAAGAAATTATTTTTGTAATATCTAAAAAAAAAGAGATGATAAGAAGTTATTTCAATAATGATAAATTTTACAAACAAATTTTAAAAAAGAAAAAAGATAAAAGGATAAAAGAAGAATATAAAAAAATTCAGAAATATAAAAAAATGATCAAATATGTATACCAAAATTCACCAAAAGGTACCGGTGATGCTGTACTAAAAACTCAAAAACATATTAAAGGTAAATTTTTTCTAATGTTGTTACCTGATGATCTTATAATTAAACGAAATTGTTCAAAAGATATGATGTCTATTTATAATAATAAAAAATGTTCAGTTATGGCAAGTATGAAAGTAAACAGAAAAACTGTCAACAGATGGGGAATATATTCTAAAAAAGCAAAAATAAATAAAAATAATTTTTTTGTAAAAGATGTTGTTGAAAAGCCAAATATTAGTTCTGCACCATCTAATAATGCTGTAATTGGCCGGTACATTCTTACAAGAAGAATATTTACCAAACTTAAAAATCAAAAAAAAGGCAAAGGTGGAGAAATTCACATAACTGACGCTATAAGAAAATTGATTAATGACGGCGAAAAATTTATAGGACATTCATTTAAAGGAAAATATTTAGATTGTGGAACGATGAATGGATATATTAAATCTTCACAAGAAATTTCAAAATTATGAAACTTTGCATGATAGGAACAGGATATGTTGGACTTGTAAGCGGCGTTTGTTTTGCTGATTTAGGTAACGATGTCATTTGTGTTGATAAAGATCATGATAAAATAACTAAATTAAAAAAAGGAATTATACCAATTTATGAACCTGGCCTTGAAGAATTAGTTAAAAAAAATTATAAATCAAAAAGATTATCATTTACATCAAATATTTCAGAGGCGATTAAAAAATCTAATATTATTTTTATTTGTGTTGGAACACCAACAAAGAAAAACAGCAATGCTGCAGACTTGAGCCAAATATTTAATGTAGCTAATGAAATTAGCAAAAATATTAAATCTTTCAAAATCATTATTAATAAATCAACTGTTCCAGTCACAACAGGTGATGATGTTGAAAAAATTATCTCAAAAAAAGTTAGTAAAAATTTATTTTCTGTTGTTTCTAATCCTGAATTTTTGAGGGAAGGAGAAGCAATTAGAGATTTTATCTACCCAGATAGAATTGTTATTGGTACATCTAACAAAAAAACCAATAGAGTTTTAAAATCACTTTACACACCACTGATATCCAAAGGTGCAAAATACATTAATACATCAAGACGTGGTGCCGAATTAATAAAATATGCATCAAATGCCTTTTTAGCTACAAAGATTTCATTTATTAATGAAATAGCTAATTTATGCGAAAAAACAAACGTAAATGTAGAGCATATCTCAATAGGTATGGGTTTAGACAAAAGAATAGGTGGCAGATTTTTAAGAGCGGGACCAGCTTATGGAGGCTCTTGTTTTCCTAAAGATACAAGAGCAATAGTTGATACAGGAAGTAAATTTAAAACAAATTTATCAATAATAAAAACTGTAATTAAATCAAATAAAGATAGGTCTAAATTATTATTAAATCGAGTTAAAAAAATGTTAAAGAACAAAATAAGAAATAAAAAAATTTGTTTTTTAGGAGTTACTTTTAAGGCAAATACCGATGATATGAGAGAATCTTCTAGTTTAACAATGATACCTTATTTAGCAAAAAAAAATGCCAAAGTTTTTTATTATGATCCATCAGGATTTAAAAAAGAATTTAAAAAGTTTAAAAATGTATTTAATGCATCAAGTATAAAAGACGCATGTAAAGATTCTGATTTAATTATTATTCATACGGAATGGAATGATTTTAAATTATTAAATTTTAAAAATTTAAACAAAAAAAAAAATTTTATTATTTATGATATGAGAAATATTTTACCAAATGAAAAATTTAAAAAAGGTAAGGTAAAATATTTCAGAATTGGTAGTTAATTAATTTAATTCAAATATTGCATCAACCTCAACAGAAACTCCTAATGGAAGACTATTCGTACTTACAGCAGCTCGTGTATGCATGCCTATATCTCCAAATATAGAAGCTATTAAATCAGATGCACCATTAATTACTTTAGGTTGTTCAATAAAGTCGTCAGTTGAATTTACAAATCCAGTTAATTTTATACACGACTTAACTTTAGATAAATCATCACCACAGGCTTTTTTAACTTGAGCTATGATACTTAAAGCACATCTCTTAGCCGCATTATAACCTGCTTCAGTATCTAAATCTTTTCCTAACTTTCCTTTAATTAATTGACCACTTTCATCTATTGAAATTTGTCCAGATATAAATAACATTTTACCTGAAATTTTTGTCGCTACATAATTACCCACAGGTGCTTTTGCTTCAGGCAGTTTTATATTTAGATTTTTTAATTTGTCTTCATAATTCATTTTGATTTCCTTTTTTTTACTTTCTTAGTTTTATCGTATTCTTTTCTTTTCTCAATTAGTATTAATGCTTCTTCCATTGTAAGTTCAGTAGGATCTTTTTCTTCAGGTATAGTTGCATTAAGTGACTTGTATTTAATATAAGGACCGTATTGTCCTTTCATAACTCTTACTGCTTTTTTGTCTTCTGGGTGTTCACCTAAGTCCTTAATTATAGAAGAAGACATTCTACCAGGTTTAGCTTCAGCTATTAATGCTATAGCTCTATTTAGACCTATCGAAAAAATTTCCTCAATATTTTCAATTCTAGCAGATTTATTCTCGCATTTTAAATAAGGACCAAATCTACCAGTATTCAATGTAATTTCCTTTTGGTTATCAGGATTTATTCCCAAAGATTTTGGAAGAGAACATAAAAATTTAGCTTTATCTAAATCGATACTTTCCAATTCTAAACCTTTTGGTATTGAAACATTTTTTAAAAGTTCATTAACATCTGATTTAAATTTTTTCTTCTTCTTTTTTTTAGCAGGTTTTTCAATTTCAAGATCACTTAAAATTTTTTCATACTGTAGATAAGGACCAAATCTTCCATTTTTTAAATATATATCATTACCATTTTCATGTTTCCCAATAAATTTTGGCTCGGCTAATTGAGCTTGAGCAGCAGCTTTTGATTTGGATAATGGTCGAGTAAATTTACATTCTGGGTAGTTTGAGCAACCAATAAAAGCACCACCTCTAAAACTATTCTTTAAACTTAATGTTCCAGAACTACATAATTGGCATTTTCTAACTATATTTCCTTCATTATCCTTATCAAAAATTAAATCTCCCAAACTATTGTTTAAAAGATCTAAAACTTCTCTTGTTCTTTTTTGTTTTACCTCAGATACATTGTTATTAAAATCCTTCCAAAAAAGTTCTAAAACCTTTATCCAACTTTCTTTTCCTGTCGTAATTTCATCAAGTTGATCTTCTAAGCTGGCTGTAAAATTATAATCAACATATTTAGAAAATAATTTTTCTAAAAAAGCTGAAATTAATTTACCTCTATCAGTAGGAAAAAAACGTTTATTTAATATTTCTGCATATCCTCTATTGGCTATTGTAGAGATAATACTTGCGTAAGTAGATGGTCTTCCAATACCTAATTCCTCTAGTTTTTTTACTAAACTCGCCTCAGAATATCTTGGCGGAGGTTGTGTAAAATGTTGTTCGTCTAATAAAGACTCAATGTTAACAGGTCCCTTTGACATCGACGGCAAAATATTTTCATCATCATCTTTACTAGGATTTTTATAAATTTTTAAAAAACCATCGAACTTAAGGACAGAACCGCTAGCTTTACAAATTGTATCATCATTACTTGATATAATATTAATAGTGTTTCTATCAAACTTAGCAGACTCCATTTGAGAAGATAGAGCTCTACTCCAAATTAAGTCATAAAGTTTACTTTGATCTGTACTTAAATATTTTTTAACACTTTGAGGAGTTCTAATAATATCTGTAGGTCTTATTGCCTCATGAGCTTCCTGAGCATTTTTGGCTTTCTTTCCAGAATAATTTAAAGGATTTTCAGGCAAATATTCATTGCCAATTTCTTTTTTGATATAACTTCTAAAATCTGAAACTGCATCTTTAGATAAATTAGTTCCATCAGTTCTCATATAAGTAATCAAACCTATTGTTTCACCTTCTATATCAATACCTTGATAAAGTTTTTGTGCGATTTGCATTGTTCTAGATGCACCAAAACCCAATCTACTTGAAGCTGTTTGTTGAAGAGTAGATGTAGTGAATGGTCCAGAGGGATTACGATTTACTACTTTACTGGAAATATCAGTAATAGTAAATTTTTTTTTGTTAATATTTGATATAGCTATATTTATTTCATCTTTAGTTCTAAATGAAAATTTTTCTATTTTATTATTATCTAACTGACTGATGCTAGCTGTAATATTCTGATTTTTTTCATCTACAAATTTAACACTCAAAGTCCAAAATTCTTCTGGTTTAAATGACTCAATCTCATGTTCTCTTTCTGTGATTAGTTTTAAAGCTACAGATTGAACTCGACCAGCAGATTTAGAACCTGGTAATTTTGTCCAAAGTATAGGAGAGATATTAAAACCAACCAAGTAGTCCAAAGCTCTTCTAGCCATATAAGCATCCACTAGCAAAGGCTCTATTTGTCTTGGGTTTTCAATACCGTGCAATACAGCTTTTTTTGTTATTTCATTAAATACAACTCGTTGGATTTCTTTATCTTTTAAAAGTTTTTTTTCATTTAAATATTCTTTTACATGCCAAGCTATCGCTTCACCTTCACGATCCGGGTCGGTAGCAAGTATAATTTTGGAAGAGTTTTTTGCAGCATCAGTAATTTCTTTAAGATATTTTTTAGAAAAACTATCAACTTCCCATTCCATCTTAAAATCTTGTTCTGGGTCAACTGAACCATTTTTTGAAGGAAGATCTCTAATATGACCATAACTTGCTAATACTTTATAATTGTCTCCTAAATATTTATTAATAGTTTTAGCTTTAGCTGGACTTTCAACAATAACGAGATTCATAAACTCAGAACCTACATAAAACACTTAGATAGTCAAATTAATAAATTTTAGTCTTTGATTCAGTATTATTTATTAAGCGTTTTACATTTTCGCGATGTGTAAAAAAAAATCAAAATGAACAAAATAATAAAAAAATAATAATTATTATTATCTAAAATAAAAAAATGATACAAAGGAATTGTTAGAGAAGCAATTAAAGAAGATAAAGATGAATATCTAAAAATTATAAAAATAATAAGCCAAGATATTATAAAAACAAATCCTAATATATAATTTATACAAAAAAGCATACCCACATATGTTGCAACACCTTTTCCACCTTTAAATTTTAACCATAAAGGAAAAACATGTCCAAGGAATATAGAAAGCGCAGATATAAATAAAAATTCTGGATGGTTAAATTTAATGA
>CACLYO010000010.1 GCA_902611145.1 uncultured Pelagibacteraceae bacterium | reverse complement strand
ATCAAAAATATTTCTTTCTCTGAATTTTAATTTATTTAATCCTTTGATATTCAATAATTCTATTTTTTCAGCTTTTTTTGCTATTGAACCTAATGGTTTTTCTAAAAAATTTTCTAAATCTTCACCTACCCAAAATATTAAATCAGCATCTTGTAGCATTTTTGCATGAGAGGGTTTTAGTGCAAAACCATGTGGTGAAGCATATCCATCAACTATTAAGCCTGGCTTATTTACCCCATCCATTAAATAACTGGCTAAGGAATGTATTGGCTTAATTGATGCAACTACCTTTACTTCAGCATTTGCTGATGTAAAAAATGTTAAGAATGATAGAATTGATAAGATATATGGGATTTTTTTTAAGTTTTTCATAGTTTAATTTTAGGTTAATGTTATATTATAACATTGTGTAATAATATAACGTTTAAATAAGTCAAGTGTTAAAATGAATTTAAATACAAGTATATTAGTCAAATTAAAAAATGTAGGTTTTCGCCAAAATGATAAGTGGCTAGTAAAAGGTGTATCTTTAGAGGTTAAAAAAGGAAAAATTGTAACCCTTATAGGTCCAAATGGCTCTGGAAAAAGTACAACTGCTAAGATTGCATTAGGTATTTATAAGAAAATTGAAGGTGAAGTTGAAAAATATACCAATAAAATTGGGTATGTACCTCAAAAAGTATCAATTGATTGGACATTGCCATTAAGAGTTAACGATTTTATGGTTTTAACAGAAAATCTTAAAGATGAAGCCATAGATGAGGCCTTATCATTAACTGGTGTTGTACATCTTAAAAATAAAAATTTAGGAAATTTATCCGGTGGTGAATTTCAAAGAGTTTTGCTTGCTAGAGCCATCTCAAAAAAGCCTGAATTACTGGTGCTTGATGAGCCTGTACAAGGAGTAGATTTTACTGGTGAGATAGCTTTGTACGAATTAATAAAAAAAATATCAGAAGAGTTAAAATGTGGAATTTTATTAATTTCACATGATTTACATACAGTTATGAGTGCTACTGATTATGTTGTTTGCTTGAATGGTCATGTATGTTGTTCTGGTTCGCCTTTAGATGTAGCTAAAGATAAAGAATATAAAGCTTTATTTGGAGAACAGGCTTCTCAAACACTTTCAATTTATGAACATAAACATGATCATGTTCATTCAAATGATGGGGATATTAAAAAAAATTAAATGTTAGATGATTTTTTTATAAGAGCATTAATTGCTGGAATTGGAGTTGCGATTGTTACAGGACCGCTTGGTTGTTTTGTAATTTGGAGACGGTTATCTTACTTTGGAGATACACTTGCACACTCAGCTTTACTTGGTGTAACAATAGCTTTTACTCTAGAGTTTAATATTGCATTTTCAGTATTTATAATTTCATCAATTATAGCTTTAATTTTAATTCAACTTCAAAAAAAAACTAATTTACCGGGTGATGCTCTACTAGGTCTTTTAGCTCATTCATCACTAGCAGTTGGACTGGTGGTGGTTGGGTTTTTGACTTTCATAAGATTTGATATCATGGGATTATTGTTTGGAGATATATTAGCTGTAACAATCAATGATTTAATTACCATATGGATTGGTGGAGCATTAATATTATTGGTACTAAAATTAATTTGGAAGCCTCTATTTGCATCTACTGTAAATTATGAATTAGCTGAAGCTGAAGGACTCAATCCAGATAGAGCAAAAGCAATATTCACAATTTTAATGGCAGGAATTATTGCTATTTCTATAAAAATGGTAGGATTATTATTAATTACAGGAATGCTAATTATACCTGCTGCTATGGCAAGAAATCTTTCCGACAATCCACAAAAAATGGTATTATTTTCAATCATTGGCGGTGTATTATCTGTAATTATTGGATTATTTTCATCACTAGAGTTTAACACGCCATCAGGACCTTCAATAATAACTGCATCATTGGTTTTATTTATACTTTCATTATTAAAAATAAAACAATCCATTCAATTGAAAAACTAAATGAGAATCAGTAAAGTAAATAAAATGCATAATCTTTCAAAAAACCAGCAAATTATTTTTGATTTAATTGATAAATCATCTGAACCATTAAAAGCCTATGCAATACTTTTTAATGTTCAAAAAAAAGGTATTAAAGCTCCCCTGCAAGTTTATCGAGCATTAGATAAATTAGTTGAAATTGGTAAAATTCACAAAATTGAAAGTCGAAATGCCTTTATAGCATGTCAAAATTCAAGTTGTCAGGTAGCTAAAGCTACTGCGTTTTCAATCTGTGAGATTTGCGAAAAAGTAACAGAAATAAGTAGTGCAGGTCTGTCTAAATACTTAGCTAATTTCAAAGACAAAGATGGTATGAAATATAGTAAATACAATCTTGAGTTTTTTGGATTATGTAAAAAGTGTAGATAAATTATTATCTAAAATCTAAATTAAAAGAGCTGAAAGGAGAATGAATGTTTATTAAGAAATATCTTAAATGGATTAGTACATTTCTAGTTTTAGTTGGTATTCTATTAACAAACCTAAATATATATCCTTTAAATATATACTTTCACGGATTAGGTGTTGTTGGATGGACTATCGCTGGATTTATTAGCAAAGATAAAGCGATACTTACTAACTTTGGATTACAAATACCATTGTTTATAATAGGAATTTATAAAATCATAATTTAATGAAAAATATTTTATTTGTTTGTACAGGTAATTCAGCAAGAAGTATCATAGCTGAAACTATCATTAACAATGAACATAATAGTAAATTCAAGGCATATAGTGCAGGTAGCAATCCTACAGGTAATATAAATAGTGATATTAAAAAATTTTTAGAAACGAAAAATTACGATCTAAGTAATTTATCATCAAAAAACTTTGATATTTTTATCAATAGTGAAATTAAAATGGATCATGTGATTACAGTTTGTAATAATGCTAACAATGAACTTTGCCCTATTTGGCCTAAAAAGGATCAGGTTATTCACTGGGATATTGAAGATCCTGTGTCTAAACTAATAAATTCAAATGAAAACGAAAAAAATAACATTATTTCAAATACATTTAATGTTATTAACAAAAAAATCATTAATTGGATAAAAAATGAAGAATAGTAATAAAATTTTTTTAGGTGAATTTATAGCTTGCTGCTTTTTAGTAATGGTTATTGTTGGTTCTGGAATAATGGCTGAAAATCTAACTAATGATAATGCGGTTAGACTATTAGCAAATACGATTGCTACTGGAGCAGGTTTATTTGTGCTAATAACAGCTTTTGCTAATATTTCAGGTGCTCATCTAAATCCTTTTGTAAGTTTATCTATGTATTTAACTAAAAGAATTAAAGGAAAAGATTTATTAATCTATATTCCTGCACAAATTTTAGGTTGTATTTTAGGGGTTATTTTGGCTAACGTTTTTTTTGAACACAGTATTTTAGAATTATCATCAAAAAGTAGAGATGGTTTTCATATATTTTTGGCAGAAATAGTAGCTACATTTGGTCTTATTTTTATTATTTTTGCTACATTAAAAGATGGAAAACATACAGTTGCTGCGTGTGTTGCAACTTATATATCTGCTGGTTATTGGTTTACTTCATCTACATCATTTGCAAATCCAGCAGTTGCAATTGCTAGAACTTTTACAGATTCATTTACTGGTATTAATTACCTAAATACACCAACATATATTATTGCTGAACTGCTGGGTACTATTGTCGCTGTGTATATAATTAAAAGATTAATAAAATAATTACTGTAGACATTCGTCTTAATTAGTTTAGATGTTGATGAATCAGCTTAAAATCTCAAAATAAATAAATTTAAAGATAGTAATATTTTTATTCATTGAATAAATAGAACTTAAGTCATGAATCAATAGGAACCGAAAACAATAATATAAAGGAGATAAAAAATGGAAATGACTTTAGTATATACGGTAATAGGGTTTGCCCTTGCCGGTTATAGCGTAATCGCTAACGACTCAATTCAAACACTAGGAACATTTATTGCTTCAAAAAAGAAGTGGTTTAAATGGTATACTCTTGCAGGATCAGCTTCTGCTGTTATGATTTTTGCGTTAGCATGGGGATGGTATGCGTATGATGGTGATATTTCTTATGGAAGATTAACTAGAATACCTTATCAAGAAATTCAATGGTATCATGCAGTAGCACCTGCAATACTATTATTATTAACAAGAATAGGAATACCAGTATCTACTACTTTCTTAGTTCTTTCAGCATTTGCTTCAACAGTTGTGCTTGAAAAAATGCTTTTAAAAAGTGTAGTTGGCTATGGTTTGGCAGCAATGGTTGCATATATTGCTTGGATAGTTGTATCAAAATTTATCAATGAAAAGTTAGATGAAGTTGATGAAAAATATATTGGCTTTTGGAGAAATGCTGTTTGGATTTCATCAGGTTGGTTGTGGTGGGTTTGGTTATCTCACGATGTAGCTAATATTGCAGTATATCTACCTAGACAGTTAGATTTAACATTGCTTTTAATTGTAATGGCTTACTTTACTGGATTGTTATTTTACATTTTCTATATTCAAGGTGGACCAATACAAAAAGTTGTACTTGAAAAAACAGGAACAAGATATGCTAGATCAGCTACAATTATTAACGTAATTTATGCTGGTGTATTATTCTACTTTAAAGAACTAAACGATTTACCAATGTCAACGACATGGGTATTTGTTGGTTTATTATGCGGTAGAGAATTAGCAATTTCAACGATGAACAAGGATTATAAATTTAAATATGTTTTCCCATTAATTGGAAAAGACTTTCTTAAAATGATCTTTGGATTAAGTGTATCGGTTGGAATAGTTCTTGCTATTCACTATATAATTATTCCAAACAATTGGTTTTAAAATAGATTTAAACCGATAACTCCAGCTAGGATTAATATAATCGAGAATATCTTAGCTGGAGTAATCTTTTCTTTTAAAAAGAAATACCCAATAAATATTGAGAAAAATATGCTACTTTCTCTTAGAGCTCCTACCATAGGAATTGGGGCTTTTGTAAATGCCCAGACTACTATCATGTATGTTAAATAATCTAAGGAACCCCCAATAAAGAACATTTTTTTTCCATTTTTTTTAACTCTTTCAATTATATTTTTTTCATTTTTAAAACTTATAATGAGAGGAAAAAACAATGCATTTATAATAAAAGTCCAACTTACAAATGATATAGCTGACAAGCTAATTCTAGCTCCATATCCATCGGTAATTGAATACAAGCCAATACATAAACCTGTTAATAACGAATATTTAATTATTTTGTGATTTTTGTAAGATCTATCAAATATACTTAAAAATATTATACCAGCACAAATTAAACAAATAGATAAAATAATTAAATTATCAAGAACCAATCCTAAAATAAAAATTGAAATAACTGTAGCAACGAGTGGTCCTGTTCCACGCGCAATAGGATATACTTTAGTTAAGTCACCAATCTCATAAGAACTTAATAGAAACCATTGATAGCCTTGATGGATAATAACACTTACAAGCATGTAAGGAAGGCTTTCAGCACTTGGTAATGGTAATAATATAATTGCTATTAATGATAAAGGAAGTCGGCCAAATACAATACCTGAGATAGCTATAGCCTTATCAGAATGATTTTTTACCATTCCATTCCAAATAGCATGCATGGCTGATGCAAATAACACTATTAAAAAAACATTATTATCCATCAATATAAATTGTAAAAAATTATTTTATTCTTCCGTAGATATCTTGATATCTAACTATATCTGTTTCTTTTAAAATAGGCCCTGTTTGAATTTCTAAAATTTTAACAGATTTTTTAAAGTTATTTTCTATTCTATGAATAGCACCAGTTGGAATAAAAACTGATTCAAAAGGTTTTTTGTAAAATTTATTTTTATTTATTGTTATTTTTGGTTTACCTTGAGTAATCATCCAATGTTCTGATCTATGATGATGTTTTTGAAGGCTTATTGATGATTTTGCTTTAACTATAAGTTCCTTCACTAAAAAGCTCTTACCTTCAAATAAATTAACATATCGTCCCCAAGGTCTGTAATAAACGTTCTTTTTTTTAAAGTATTTAGCTTTATCTTTATTATAAATTTTAGATATTTCCCTCCAACTTCCTAAATCTGACCAAGGAATATCAAGTTTAATAGCATTAATGTTTTTGGTTTTTTCTAAAATTGCATAATCAAAAGACTTTTCTACAGATTTAACAAATAATGATTTGTTTAGATAATAAGTATTGTTTCTATACTTAGCTTTATTTACTGATGCTAAACAACTTTTGTAAGTTTTAGATTGGTATTTTTTGAAATTATTAATTATTGAATCTTTTCTTAAAAAAAACATTCCAGAATTCCAATAACCTTTTTTTTTAATGACTTGTTTTGCTCTTGAATAATTTGGCTTTTCAATAAATTTAGTAACTTTATTAATATTATTCTTAACTTTTTTAGTTATAAAATATCCATATTCGCTCGATGGATTGGTTGGTTTAATACCAAAAATAAAGACATTTTTTTCATCTAAATTCTTCTTATTTTTATTTATAGACTTATTTAGTATGTTTGATTTTTCAATTAAATGATCAGCAGCAAAATACATTAAAGGTTGTTTTAAAGGAATATCCTTTATTAAAGCAGAAGCTAATATTGCAGGAGCTGTATTCTTTTTTGCCGGCTCTAAGACTATTTTGTATTTTTTTATTCTAGATTTTTTAAGAGATTGTCTTACCTCTCTTAGATATTTTAAATTTGTACTTATTATTGGGTAATCAAAAATTGGATTTTTAATTCTTTCTAAGGTTTTTTTAATTAATGTCCAGCCGCCAAAATCGATAAATTGCTTAGCTTGATGGTTTTTTTGGTTTGGCCAAAGTCTTGTACCTGCACCACCACATAATATAACAGGTCTAATTTTCATTAAATATCTGCGTAAACCCTAACTTCGTTTTTACCACCAGGATGTGTAGGAGCACCTAAGTAAGCTGGTCCAACAGTTTGTGCATATTTCCATAGTGTTCCATTACCAAAGTTCATTTTTTTCGGTTTCCACTTTTTACGTCTCTTTGCTAATTCTTTTTTAGAAAGACGAACGTTAATTGTGCCTTTCTTAGCATCTAGATCTATAATGTCTCCATTTCTAAGTAATGCTATGGGACCTCCTACAGAGGCCTCAGGTCCAACATGACCAATACAGAAACCTCTTGTTGCTCCTGAAAATCTTCCATCAGTAATTAATGCAACTTTTTCTCCTTTACCTTGACCATAAATTGCACCTGTTGTTTGAAGCATTTCTCTCATACCAGGTCCACCTTTTGGTCCTTCGTATCTAATTATTATGATATCTCCATCTTTGTATTTTCTATTTTTAACAGCTTTATAAGCAGCCTCTTCTGTATCAAAACATCTTGCTCTACCTGTAAACTGTAATTTTTTTAATCCAGCTACTTTTACAATTGCACCTTCGGGAGCTAAATTACCTTTAAGACCCACTACTCCTCCATCTGGCGATAAAGGATTATTATACTTTCGCATAACTTTTTGTTTTGGATTAAATTTAACTTTTCTTAAATTTTCTCTCATTGTTTTACCAGTCACTGTCATACAGTTGCCGTGTATATAGCCACCATCAAGTAAAGTTTTTAAAAGCATCGGAACGCCTCCAGCTTTCCACATATCTTTTGCAACATATTTTCCACCTGGTTTTAAATCAGCTAAGTACGGAGTTTTTTTAAATATTTTAGCAACATCCATTAAATCAAATTTAATTCCTATTTCATTTGCTAAAGCAGGTAAATGTAAAGCTGCATTTGTAGATCCTCCTGTAGCTGCTACAATAGTTGCTGCATTTTCTAATGATTTACGAGTAACAATATCTCTTGGTCTTATATTTCTTTTTAATAAATTCATTACTGCTTTACCACTTTGTAATGCATACTTATCCCTTTGTTCATATGGCGCAGGTGTTCCTGCTGAATAAGGTAAAGCTAAACCAATTGCTTCAGAAACACATGCCATAGTATTAGCGGTAAATTGTCCGCCACATGCTCCAGCGCTTGGGCATGCAACTAATTCTAATTTTCTTAATGCGTGTTCTGTCATTTTTCCTGAAGAATATTTTCCAACACCTTCAAACACATCAACTACAGTTACATCTTTTCCATTAAATCTACCTGGTAATATTGATCCACCATAAATAAAAACACTTGGAACATTTAAACGTACCATTGCCATCATTAATCCTGGTAACGATTTATCACATCCTGCAACTCCAACTAGAGCATCATAACAATGCCCTCTTACTGTTAGTTCTGTAGAGTCAGCAATAACGTCTCTTGAAATTAAAGAAGATTTCATTCCCTCATGTCCCATTGCAATACCATCTGTAACTGTGATTGTGCAAAATTCTCTTGGAGTCCCTCCTCCTTGATGAACGCCTTTTTTAACAGATTGAGCTTGTCTCATTAAAGCAATATTGCATGGCGCTGCTTCATTCCATGTAGATACAACTCCAACGAAAGGTTTGGCTACATCTTTCTCTGTTAAATTCATTGCATAATAAAATGATCTTTGAGGAGCTTTATCGGGTCCAACGGAAGTATGTCTACTAGGTAATTTTTTTTTATTAAATTTTGGCATTATAAACTTTTTACTGTAAGTGATATTTTTTTTATATCGTTTTGTAGGTTATTATAATTAGTTTTTTCTTGTTCAACAATATGTTTCGGTGCACGCTTAACAAAGTCTTTATTTTTCAATCTAGAGTGAATTTTATCTATTTCTACTTGATATTTACTTTGTTTATTTAATAAATTTTCTTTTATTAAATTTAGATCGATACTTTCTTCAAAATAAAGTTTTAAAACATTGCCTTTTATAACCAACGATGCAGATGGCTTATTTATATCTTTTTCTAAAAAGTTAGAAATACGACCAAGTTTTTTAAGAACTGTTTCATTTTTATTTAAAAAATCTCTGTTTTTTTTATCAATCTTAGACATTGATACATCAATGAAGGAACCCGGACTTATATTTAGCTCATTTTTAAATGATCTTATTTCAGATATAATATGGATTAAATATTCAACATCTTTACTGCTCTTATCTTTATTAACTTTTTCATCTGGCCAATTTGCCAGCATTAAAAAATTTTTATTTGAACTATCAAGATTGTTTTTTAGCCAAATTTCTTCGGTTATGAATGGTATAAATGGATGTAATAATACTAATATTTCTTTAAAAACATAACTTGCCATTTCTTTTGTTTCTAAAATGTCTTTTTTATTATCAGAAAATAAAATTGTTTTTGATAACTCTAAATAACAATCACAATAAGAATGCCATACAAATTGATATATGTTTCTAGATGCTTCGTCGAAACGATAATCTTTAATGTTTTTTTCTACTATTTTTTTAGTCTCTATTAATTCAAAATGTATCCATTTATTGATGTTGACTTTGGCTTTTGGTGCTTTTTTAATCTTCTTAAAACTGCATTTGTTATGGATTAAAAAATTATTCGCATTCCACAGCTTATTTAAAAAATTTCTATATCCTTTTACTCTTTCCTCTGACAATTTAACATCACGACCTGGAGAAGCCATTGATAGTAAAGTAAATCTTAATGCATCTGCACTATATTTATTAATTAAATCTAAAGGATCAATAACATTTCCTTTTGATTTAGACATTTTTTGTCCTTTTTCATCTCTTACTAAGGCATGGACATAAATATCTTTAAAAGGTTCTTTATTTAAAAATTCCATTCCAAACATAATCATTCTTGCAACCCAAAAGAAAATAATATCAAAACCTGTAACTAAAACTGATGTTGGATAAAACTTTTTCAAATATTCATTTTTTGATGGCCAACCTAGTGTAGCAAAAGCCCATAAGCCAGATGAAAACCAAGTATCAAGTACATCTGGATCTCTAACTAAAGTAACATTTTTTTTATAAAATTTATTAGCTCTTTTTTGTGCATCTTTTTCATTAGTAGCAACAAAGATTTTTTTATCAGGTCCGTACCATGCAGGTATTTGATGTCCCCACCAAAGTTGCCTTGATACACACCATGGCTCAATATTATTCATCCACTGAAAATATGTCTTGGACCAATTGTTTGGAAAAAAATTAGTCTTTTTTGATTTAACAATTTTTTTTGCTTTAATTGATAATTTCTTTGCATCAACAAACCATTGTTCTGTTAAAAATGGTTCAATTACAGAATTAGATCTGTCACCATATGGAACTTTATTTTTAGTGTTTTCTTCTTTAACTAAAAAACCTAAATTTGAAAGATCTTCTAAAATTTTTTTTCTAGCATCAAATCTATCTAAACCTTGATATTCACTTGGAGCATTTTTATTAATTTTACCATCTTCAGTAAGTATATTTATTATTTCTAATTTATTTCTTTTTCCAACATCATAATCATTAAAATCATGTGCGGGTGTAATTTTTACAGCACCAGTTCCTTGTTCAGGATCTGCATAGTCATCAAAAATAATATTTATTTTTCTTTCTACTAAAGGAATAGTTACTACTTTACCTTTGTATTTTTTATATCTTTTATCCTTTGGGTTTACAGCAATAGCTGTATCACCAAGCATAGTTTCAGGTCTTGTTGTAGCTATAGTTATAAATTCACTAGTTCCAATTATTGGATATTTAATATGATATAATTTTGAATTTACTTCTCTTTGATCAACTTCAAGATCAGAAATAGCTGTTTTTAGTACAGTATCCCAATTAACTAATTTTTTTGACTTATATATAAGTTTCTTTTTATAAAGTTCTTCAAATACTTTAAGTACGCTTTGCGAAAGATTCTCATCCATCGTAAAAGCATTTCGTGACCAATCACAAGAACAACCGAGTTTTTTTAACTGATTAATAATTATATCGCCATATTGACTTTTCCACTCCCAAACTTTTTTAATAAATTCTTCTCTTCCAAGGTCAGTTTTTTTAATACCTTCATTTTCTAACTTTTTTTCAACTAGTGCCTGAGTTGCTATTCCAGCATGATCTGTACCTGGTTGCCATAAAGTTTCATAATTATTCATTCTATGAAAACGAGTTAATAAATCCTGGATAGAATTATTTAGAGCATGGCCCATGTGCAAACTTCCAGTTACATTGGGTGGGGGTATAACAATAGAAAATTTTTTTTTGTTCTTCTTGGGTTTAAAAAGATTGTTCTTTTCCCAATATTTATAAATACGATTTTCTACTTCAGAATGATTATATTTATCAGAACTCATAAGCCTTTTTAGTTTATAAATTAATCATTTGAATAAACAATCATCAATTTTTAGTGAAAATTTATAGACTAATTGGAAAAAACAATTATATAAACATGTGTTAAATTGATTTATTATCCATTTACATGGCAACGTGGCGGAATGGTTACGCAGAGGATTGCAAATCCTTGTATCCCGGTTCGATTCCGGGCGTTGCCTCCAAAAATAATAGTTGTTTTAGTCTTAAAAAAAAGTAAGTTTTGATTTTTACATTCCTCGGTAGCTCAGTTGGTAGAGCAGTTGACTGTTAATCAATTGGTCGCAGGTTCGAGTCCTGCCCGAGGAGCCAAAATTATCCTGTTTTAGAAATTCCAATCTGCGTAGCTTGTAAATTTTTTCCAAACTTTATTTTTTGATCTGCAGTTAGTTCATTATAAACTTTTACTAAAAAGTTATAATTCACAGTCATATGAGATTCTTTAAGTCTTTCTGCATTGATTGTGTATTCAGAAAAGTCTTCAAAGAAATAATTTATTGGAACTTTTAAATAGTTAGATAGTTGGAGTAGTCTAATTGAGCTTACTCCGTTAGTTCCCTTCTCATACTTCTGAATTTGTTGAAATGTTACGTTAATTGCTTTAGCTACCTTCGTTTGAGTTAATCCTAGAGCTAATCTTCTTAGTTTTAACTTGTTACCCAAGTGTTTATTAAAATTTTCTTCCATTAAGACCCCTCTTAAAAAACGCAATTCAACTCTATCCTGATACTTAATGCAACCCCTAAAATTATTTTTTTTTACCCTCAAATTCGTACTTATAAGCTTGACAGGGTTAAAAAAGAGCTCAATCTCTTTTATAAATTAAGGTATTTAATTTAGAATGGTTATAAAATTTGGCTTAAAAAAAGCTTTGTTCTATCACTTTTTGGGTTAGCAAAAAAATCTTTTGTGTTATTTTTTTCTACTATCATTCCTTCGTCCATAAAAATAACTTCATCAGCTACTTCTTTAGCAAAACCCATTTCATGTGTTACCACAATCATTGTCATACCAGCATTAGCTAAATTAACCATTGCATCTAATACTTCTTTAATCATCTCAGGGTCTAAAGCTGAAGTGGGTTCATCAAATAACATTATTTTTGGCTGCATGCATAAAGCTCTAGCAATAGCACATCTTTGTTGTTGACCACCAGAAAGTTGTCCAGGAAACTTGCTTGCTTGGTCATCAATTTGAACTTGCTTTAATTGTTTCATGGCTAGTTCTTCAGCATCTTTTTTTGGCATTTTTTTAACCCAAATAGGAGCTAAGGTACAATTATCTAAAATTGATAAATGAGGAAATAAATTAAATTGCTGAAAAACCATACCAACTTCTGCTCTAATTTTTTCGATATCTTTAGTATCTTCGGTAAGTTCATTGCCATCAACTGTGATATTTCCTTCTTGATGCTCTTCAAGTCTATTAATACATCTTATTAAAGTTGATTTTCCTGATCCTGATGGACCACACACAACTATTTTTTGTTTTTGCTGAACTTCTAAATTAATATCTTTTAATACTTGAAAATCTCCAAACCATTTATTTACATTTTTTATTTGTATTATTGTATCTGACATTACAATCTTATCTTTCGGTTTTATATTTTAATTCCAAATTTTGACTATATCTACTCATAGCATAACAAATAATCCAGAAAATTATAGCTGCAAATACATAGCCTTCCATTGCAAAACCAAGCCATTTTGGATTTGTTTTTGCTAAATTTAACATTCCTACCAATTCTAAGAGACCTACTACAAAAATTAATGGTGTATCTTTAACTAAAGCTAAAAAAGTATTGGCTATACCTGGAATAACAAGTTTTAAAGCTTGAGGCAAAATTACAAAAATGTGCATCTTCCAATAACCCATTCCTAAAGATTTGGCCGCATCATACTGACCTCTTGGCAATGCTTGCAAGCCACCTCTAATAACTTCAGCAACATATGCAGCTTCAAATAAAGATATTGCAATAATTACTCTAACTAATTTATCCATGAAAAAATCCTCAGGCAAGAACATTGGAAACATTACTGATGACATGAATAATACAGTAATCAAAGGTACTCCTCTCCAAAATTCGATAAATCCAACAGAAACATATCTAAGTGTAGGTAATGTTGATCTTCTTCCTAAAGCTAAAAACATTCCTAATGGAAAACAAAAAATTAAACAAAAGAAAGAAACTATAAATGTTAAAGATAAACCTCCCCATGCACCTGTCTCGACCCACATAAGTCCAAAAGAACCTCCAGATATTAAATAGTAAATTAATATAAAAGCTATAATTGGATAAATAACAACGTAATATAAAGTTAAAAATTTCTTCAATTTTTCTGTAGCAAAATAACCAACAAATGCTAAGGCGATCAATAAGATGAAAGATATATTTATTCTCCATTGTAAATCATTAGGATACATTCCATAAACAAATCTTCTTAACCAAATCTTAATATATGTCCAACAAGCACCACTACCAGTACAAGCCTCCTTCGTATCTCCTGATATATTTGCATCAATAATAAACCAACTTAATATTGGTGGAGTTGATTTAATAATAGTAAATATAATTAACAAAGTTAAAATTGCATTAAAATGATTAGTATTAATATTTTTATTTATTAAATCTAATTTTGGTATTCCTGAAAATTCAATTCTAATAAGGTGCAATCCTATAGTTCCTAAAATTAAAGGAAGTAAAAAACTTAAAATATTGGGTAAAAATGACGTAATATTTGTTTTAAAGAAAGATGTTAAAAATACATCAAATACAGCTATAAAAAATAAGAAAGAACCTATATACAAAAATGTACTTAAATTTTGTCTGTCAGGTTTTAAAAAATTTAATTTGTTCATTATTTTTCTTTAATTGCTATTTTTTTATTGTACCAATTCATTAAAACAGAAATTGATAAACTAATTGATAAGTATGTAAGCATAGTTATTGAAACTATTTCGATTGCCCTTCCAGTTTGCATTAAAGCAGTACCAGCAAAAACTAAAACTAGATCAGGATATGCTATAGCAGCTGCAAGTGAAGAATTTTTAGTTAAATTTAAATATTGGTTAGTGGTTGGTGGAATTATAATTCTTAATGCTTGAGGCATTATAACTAATTTTAAAACCTGATTTGGTGTTAAGCCTATCGATGCAGCAGCCTCTTTTTGTCCTTTGCTAATTCCTTGAATTCCAGCTCTTACACATTCTGCTATAAATGTTGCAGTATATAAAGCTAATGCTAATGTTAAGGCAATTAATTCTGGTGGTATACCAAGACCGCCTTCATAAATATATGATCCTGCTGATAATTGCTTTATAACTGGTATTTCAAAATTTAAAGAAACTCCTCCAATTAGAAAAGTTAATAATGGTAAAATGATTAATAAGCCTATGGAAATATATAAAACTGGTAGCTGCTTTCCTTCTTTTTCTTGTAATTTTCTAGCATAATTTTTTATTACTATAATAGAAATTACTGCAGCTAATATAGAATAGAAAAGTATATCTAAATTTTCCCATACAAAACGAGGTACAAATAAACCTTTAATTGTTAAAAAGAAAACTCCAAACATTGGCTCTGTATCTTGTGGCAAAGGAAGAGCTCTGAGCGCAGCAAAATACCAAAAAAATATCTGTAATAACAAAGGTATGTTTCTAAAAAACTCTACATAAAAAGCTGCACTTCTCTCGATTAAATAATTAGGTGATAAACGCGCTATTCCAATAATAACACCTAATATTGTTGAAATTATAATTCCTATGAAAGCAACTAAAAGGGTATTTAAAAGACCTACTAAATATGCTCTAGCATATGAATGTGATCCATCGTAATCAATTAAAGAAAACTGAACATCAAATGAAGACTCTTGACTTAAAAAACCAAAGCCAAATTCAATACCCCTATTATCCATATTAATTTGAGCATTAAATGTAAAAAAACCAAAAATTAAAACTACTACTAATACTGTGATTAATTGTGGGATTATTTTTCTAACTTTAATATTCATAAAGACTGATATTAAAAAAAAGGGCTAGATAAATCTAGCCCTTTTTAAAGTTTATTAAGATAAAAATTATCTTGCAGGTGGTACGTAAAGTATTCCGCCTTTAGTCCATAATTGGTTTGGACCTCTGTCAGGTAAAATACCAGTATCAGCTATATTTCTCTTATAACTTTCACCATAGTTACCAACTTGTTTGATAATTCTTAAACTCCAGTCATTATCTAGACCAAATGCTGCTCCTAATTCACCTTCTGCACCAACAAGTCTTTTAATAGCTGGGTTTTCAGAAGTTTTCATAGAATCTGCATTTCCAGAAGTAATACCGTATTCTTCAGCTTCGATCATTACGTTCAAAGACCATCTTACGATATCTTCCCATACTGAATCACCTTGACGAACAACAGGACCTAAAGGTTCTTTTGAAATCGTTTCAGGTAATACTATATGATCATCTGGATTGCTCAATTTTGTTCTTTGAGCAGCTAGACCTGATTTATCAGTAGTGTAAGTATCACATCTACCAGCATCATAAGCAGCAACAACTTCGTCAGCTTTTTCAAAAGCTACTGGCTCATAAGAAATTCCTTTTGAATTAAAGAAGTCTCTCATGTTTAGCTCAGTTGTTGTACCGATGTTTGTACATGCTGAAATTCCACTTTTAAATTGGCTCGTAGAAGTTATTCCAGAAGATTTTCTAACCATGAAACCTTGACCATCGTAGAAGTTTACTCCAACGAAAGTAAGACCAATGTCAGCATCTCTAGAAAGTGTCCAAGTTGTGTTTCTTGATAAGATATCAATCTCACCAGAAGTTAAAGCAGTAAATCTTTCTTTAGCACTTAGTGGAGTGAACTTAACTTTGTTCGCATCACCTAGTACTGCAGCAGCAACCGCTCTACATACGTCAACGTCAACACCAGTCCAATTTCCAGATGCATCAGCATTTGAAAATCCTGGAAGACCTTGAGAAACACCACATCTTACGAAACCTTTTTTCTGAGTGTTTTTAAGTGTTTTTGATTTCTTAGCAGCCATAGTTTCTGTTGTAAAAACAAACAGAACTGCAACCATAGCAACAAAAGAAGTCAAACTTTTTATAACTTTTAACATATTCTTCCCTCTTGTTATTAAGTTTATTTGTTAACAAATAATTCAAAATCTCTTTTGAATTTTCATAATTAAAGCACGATCTATATCAGCCATCAATAATAAAATTAATTTTTTTTGTTCAATTTATGCAATGTATTTTAATAAATAGTGCTCATTTTGGCGCGCCCTGGAGGATTCGAACCTCCGACCCTCGGTTTAGAAAACCGATGCTCTATCCAGCTGAGCTAAGGGCGCATTATCTTATTGAATACTTATAATATTAATTTAATTTTTAAAGAAGAATTTTTTGCAAATTATAAGTATTGTTAATAATTCAACTCTGCCGATAATCATAAAAATTATTAATGAATATTTAGCTATGTAATGCATATCTTCAAAATTCAAATCACTTAATCCTGTCATTGAAGAATTCACAGTATTCATAATGGTCAAAACTGAAAGTTTAAAAGCATTTTCTATATTAAGACCAGAAATTGAAAGAATACTAGTTAAAACTGATAATGAAATAATAAAAACCATTATTGATAAAAAATATTTATAAAAATCATCCAAGTTCATATTTTTTTCAGATAATGGTAGTTTATTTATAAAAACATTTTTTGGTTTTGCATGTGAGATCATTTCATTTACTGAAAATTTAAATAAAGAATAAATTTTTATAAATCTTAAACCCGAACTAGTAGAGTAAAAAGAACCACCAATAATAATTAAAATTAAAAAAATAAAAGATAAGTAATGTGGTGTTTTTTCCAGCGATAAACCAATATTAGAAACACTACTACTTATAGCTAAAAAGATTAAACTAAAATCTATACTTTTATCAATTAAAACAAAGAAACAAAAAGTTATAACTAGTAAATAAAAAATTAAGTAAATATCTTCTTGAATAAATTTGAGACCTTTTTTTTTATAAAGTGCAACATTATAAGTAAAAAAAAGACTAAAAAATGAAAGAAGCATTACTAAAGAAAAAATTATCTCCTTTGTTTTTGTATTTAATAAAGCAGACAAAGTATTTGTTGGTAAAAAACCTCCTGACGAAATTATTGTCATTGATAAATTAAATGAAACAAAAGATCTAAAATCAAAAATATTTAGTATTAAAAAAATTAAAAAAGTTAAAAAAGTATAATAAATAAATATCTTTAGAGATTGTTTAAATATTTCTAATTGATTAAATGATAAAAAATTTGTTAAGTTTTTTTTTAAATTTTCATCAAAAATATCAATAAGCAATATAATAGAAAACAAAAAGTATAAACCACCAAGCCATTGTGATGATGATCTCCACAATATAAGACTTTCATCTAAATGCTTAATATTATCAAAAACAGTAAATCCTGTTGAAGTAAAGCCAGATATAGACTCGAAATATGCATCTAAAAATGAAATATTATAAATACTTAAATAGTAGGGTAAGGATATAAAAATTGGTAAAATTAAATACCCAGAAATGACAGTTACTATTTTATAATAAATTGAAATTTTACTATCTATTTTTCTTATAAAAAAAAAAGTAATTAAAGGAATTAGAGAAGTTAGTAATGTATAAACATAACTATCTACATTTAAATAAAGATTAAAATAATAAGAATATAAAATATTAAAGAAACAAAGTATTCCAATTAATGAAGTAAAAAAACGTAAATAGTATAAATTAAAATTTAGCATTAATTTTAGATAGCGCTAATACGGAACATATTTTCTACAATTTGTATCTGGTCATTTTTTGCTAAAAAAACTACGGTATCGTCTTTTTGAAAAACAAAATTTGAACGCGGGATAATAATATCTTTACCACGCAATATTGCTCCAATTCTAATTTCATCGGGAAGATTAGCGTTTTTTAATTCTTTATTAATCAACTCAGATGTTTCAATTATTTCGGCTTCTATAACTTCATATTCTCCATTTAAAATACTGTAAGCAGTTTCTATAGTTCCTTTGTGAACATGTTTAAGTATACTTGAAACAGTGCTCATACGTGGATCAATTAAATCATCAATTTTTAAAGATGATTGAAGTAGTGAATAATTTGATTTATTAATTAATGCCATAGTTCTTTTTTCTTTAGAAAATTTTTCAATCAAAACACTTAACATTAAATTATCTTCATCGTCATTAGTTAGTGCTAGAACAGTTTCTACTTCTTCCAAGTTTGCTTCAGAAAGTACGTCTTCATCTAATCCATTGCCATTAATTATAATAGTATTATTAAGTTCATTCGCTATAAATTCAGCTCTATTTTTATCTTTTTCAATAATTTTGATTCTGGCAGATTCAAAAGATGCCTCTATATTTTTGGCCAAATTAAATCCAATATTTCCACCACCAATAATTAAAATTTTACTTGAAATTTTTTCATTATGACCAAAAGCAGCTAATGTTTGCTGCATTTGAGAAGAATTTATTACAACATAAGCTTTATCATTTTCTTCAATAATATCATTTTTCTTTAAAAGAATAAATTTGTCATTTCTAATAACTCCTAAAATATTAGCCTCTAATTCAGGAAATTTTTTTGTTAACTCATTAAGTTTAATATTTTTAATTGGACAATCTTTATTTATTAATATTTCTAAAAGTCTTATTTTATTTTCAGCAAATGGTATATTGTCTAGTGCACCTGGCGCCTCAAGTTTTCGTTGTAGTGATTTAGCGATTTCTAATTCTGGGGAAATTATAACATCAATAGGTAAATTATCTTTATTATACAATTTTTTAAATTTTGGATCCAAATAATTTTGAGATCTTATTCTGGCTATTTTTTTTGGAATATTAAACGCTGTATAAGCTATTTGACAAATAAGCATATTGATTTCATCATTTCTTGTGACCGCTATAATCATATCAGCATCAATAGCTTTTGCTTTTTCCAATATAGAAGGGTAAGTAGCTTTGCCAACAATAGCATTAACATCTAAACTATCCTTGATTTTTTGTATATCTTCACTTGATTGATCTATAACGGTTATTGAGTGATTTTGTTCACTTAATAATTTAGCTATAGTAAAGCCAACTCTACCAGCACCACAAATTATAATATTCATTTTAATTAAGATCTTTAATGTTAAGTCCTTTTAACTTTCTGTGAAGAGCTGATCTCTCCATGCCAATAAATTTTGCCATTTTGGATACATTTCCACCAAATTTTTTAAGTTGACTAGTCAAATATTCTTTTTCGAAGTGTTCTCTAGCTTCTTTTAACGGTACAGATAATGATTTTTCAGAACTAGATACATCTAAACTCTGCTCTTTTAATGATTCTTTAATAATATTTGATATTTTTTCATCACTTTCTGGTGAAAGTATAGCTATACGTTCTATTAAATTTCTTAACTCTCGAACATTTCCTGGCCAAGAATAATCAATCAAGTAATGATTATCTGGGTCAATATTAAATTTTTTTAAATTATAAATATCTGCAATTTTTTTTGAAAAATATTGAATTAATAAAGGTATATCTTGAACTCTTTTATTAAGTGGTTCTATATCTATTTGAAAAACATTTAATCTATGAAATAAATCCTCTCTAAAATTTCCTTTTGTAATTTCTTCTTTAATATCTTTAGTGGAAGAACAAATAATTCTAACATTTACTTTAATATCGTGATTACCATTAATTCTTTTAAACTTTTGATCTATTAAAACTCTCAAAATTTTAGATTGTGTTTCTAAAGGTATTTCTGAAACTTCATCGATTAAAAGAATACCGCCTGTAGCTTTTTCAAGTGCACCATATGAAATAGATCCATCTAATCTTTCTTCGCCAAATAGCTCAAGTTCATATTTTTTAACATCTAATAAAGCACCATTTAAAATTATAAACGGTTTTTGTTTTCTAATAGATTGTTTATGAATTTTTCTAGCTATTAATTCCTTTCCAGAACCTGTTGGACCATTTATAAACACTCGACTCTCTGTTATTGATAATTTTTGAATCTGTTCATTAATTTTTATAATGTTATTACTTGAACCAATTAATTCAAAAGAATGAAATAGTTTAGTTTGTAATTCTTTATTTTCTTTTTTAAGATCAAAATTCTCTGCAGCTCTTTTTACAAAATTCATTAGTCTATCTTTGTCAAAAGGTTTTTGTATAAATTCAAATGCTCCTGATTTTAAAGATTTAACTGCCATTTCAATATTAGCATGTCCTGAAATTATAATTACCGGGATATCTTTATTTTTTTTTTTAATATGATTTAAAAGTTCAATTCCATCGTTGTCACCTTTATCTAGTTTAACATCAATAATAGCAACATCGGGAAGTTTTTTATCTATTTCTGTAAGAGCTTGATTATAATTTGCAGCAACACGAGTTTTATAACCTGCATCTTTTATTAACTCATTTAATATACTTCTTATGTCAGCATTATCATCAATTATTAGTATTTCAGTGGACATGTTTAGGTAGATTTATTTCTATTTTTGCTCCTGTTAAATTGGGTAAAACTTTTAAAGTACCATTATGATCATTAATTATTTTATTAACTATTGGTAAACCTAAACCACTCCCGTTTTTTTTTGTTGTAAAGTATGGTTTAAGAATATTGTTTAAATCTTTATCTTCAAATCCAGTGCCATTATCGGTTATACAGATTTCTATATAATCATCTTTTACACTAATTTCTATATCAATTTTCTTAGTAAAATCAGGTTGTTTTGCAAATTTTTCATTAATACTCTCAATAGAATTTTTTAATAAATTAATAAAAATTCTATTTAACTGTTCAGCATCACATTTTATAAAAATATTTTCTTCTTTACATTTAAAACTTATATTAACAGTAGAATCAAGCTCGCTCATTAATGATATATTTTCATTAATTATTTTTATTAAATTATATTCTTTAAATATTGGTTTTGGCATCCGAGCAAAATCTGAAAACTCATTAACTAAATTTTCTATTTGTTTAATTTGCTTATTTATAGTTTTAAGATTTTCATCAAAATTTCTTTTATCTTGCTGGCTATCTAAAAATTTAGAAAATTTAGAATTTAATCTATCAACAATTAATTGAATTGGAGTTAGTGGATTCTTAATTTCGTGAGCAAGTTTACGTGCAACACTTTCCCAAGCTTCATGACGTTCGTTAAGTAATAGTTTATCTTGTTGTGATTTAAGTTTTTGTGTCATTAAATTAAAATTTTTATTTAATATTTCCAATTCTTTATCAGTTTTCACTTCAGGAACTTTTACATCTAAATTTCCCTTTCCGATATTTTTGGATGCAGAAATTAAATTATTTATAGATCTGAAAAATCTAGATGAAAATCTAATTGCTATACTTACTGATAAAAATAGCATCAATGAAACAACTATTAGATAAATTAGAGCAAAAGAAATTTTAATTCCTGACCTTTTATTCTCTACTCTATAATAAAAATTAAGAGCTTCTTGAGACTCTGTTAAATACTGAGAAATATCCTTTTCTAAAAATTTAACAACATATATATATGTGTTTTTATAATTGGGTAGCTTAAGTATTGCTGAGGATCTATTTTCAAAAGCATTTATAATTTTTAGGGGTCTATCGTCATTTAAAACTAAATTAAAGGCATTATCTGGAGGAGGATTAAATTTATTTAAATTGCTTAATGTTGACATTATTATTTTTTTCTCATCATTAATTATATGAATTTCATCAACCTCTCTTAATATTTTTTGATTTCTTAAAAATACTAAAAAATCTTTTGGTTTACTTTTATAAATATTTCCACTTTTATTTATATCAAACGCAATCATTATAATATCAGACTCAATTTTATTTCTCACATCTTGAACATATTTCTTAGCCAGTTCATATGAGTTATTAACTGTGGTTGTAATTTTTTTATCAAAATATTTTTCTAGGGCAAAAGAAAATAAAAAAAGTGAAAAAATAGAAATTAATATTGAAGGTATTAATGTAAATAAGGCAAAAAAAGTAATATATTTTTTATTTGATTTGGAGCCCTCAACATCAATGTCATTTTTTATAGACTTTTTAATTTCTATAAAAACATAAAGAAAGAAGAATATAAGCAAGATTATATTTGCTATTAACAAATATTGTAGATTTGCATCATTTAATTCAATAAAACTTTTGCCAATAAATGTTAAAAATGTGAAAAAACCAACAAATAAGGTGACAAAGAAAATTAAAATAATAAATATATTCTTTTTGATAAATTCAAACATTATGTAATAATTTTATAATCTCAAATATATTGATATGAGTAATTGTTTTATAATACTAGCTGCGGGACAAAGCAAAAGGTTTAAATCTAACAAACCTAAGCAATATATATTGTATAAAAACAAACCTATTTATGAACATTCAGTAGATAAGGTTCTAAAATCAGGTCTTTTTAAACATGTTATTCTAGTTGTTAAAAATAACTTTTTTATCAAAAGAAAATTTTCTAAAAAAATTAAAATAATCAAAGGTGGGAGGGAAAGAAGCGATTCATCATTAATAGGGTTAAAATATGCAAAAAAATTAAATGTAAAAAATGTATTGATACATGATTCTGCTCGACCAAACTTTTCAATTAAAATACTAAAAAATATTCTTAATTATTTAAAAAAAAATAAAGCAGTTGTACCTTATACAAATGCAACAGACTCCATAAAATATAATTTTAAAAATACTATATATAATTTGCTAAGAAAAAATGCTCTTTTAACGCAAACACCTCAAGGATTTAGGTTCAAAGATTTATATAAAATTGCATTAAATAATAAAAAAAATGTTCAAGATGAAGCTACATTATTTATTGATAGAAACCTTAAAATAAAATTCATTAGAGGTGAAAATACAAATTATAAAATTACATACAAAAAAGATATTAAACAAAAGAAAATTTTTTATGGTATTGGGTTTGATGTTCATAGATTGGTTCCTGGAAGAAAGTTATACTTGGGTGGTTTAAAAATTAAATCAAATTTAGGAACTTTAGGACATTCTGATGGTGACCCTGTATTACATGCAATTACAGATTCTATTCTTGGAGCATGCAATATGGGAGATATTGGTCAAAAATTTTCTGACAAAAATAAAAAATATAAAAATATAAGATCTACGATTCTTTTAAAAAAAATTATTAATGAAATAAAATTAAAAGATTACTATATAAATAATCTTGATATAAACATAATTACACAAACACCAAAAATTTCAAAATTTAAAAAAAAAATGATTCAACTGATTTCAGATATTTGTGAAATACAAAAAAATCAAATTAATATAAAGGGCAAAACAACAGAAAAATTAGGTTTAATTGGAAAAGAGAAAGCTATTGCCTGCGAAGTGATAACTTCAGTTACGAAATATGATTAGTAAAATTATTTTTTTATTTGTTACTCTTTTTGGTATTGGAAAAATTAAAAAAATACCAGGTAGCGTTGCATCGTTAGTTACAACTATATTTTTATTTTTTTTACTTCATATTTTAAAAATTTCACCAAATTTTGTTTTAATATCTGTAATAATAATATTCTTAATAGCTCTTTATGCAGTAAATATTTTTATAAAAAATTTAGATAATAAAGATCCTAAAGAAGTTGTCATCGATGAATTCATTGGTCAATCTATTCCTATATGTCTTTATGAAATTGCTCATGAAGGTACAAAAGAAACTAGCCAAGTCTTAACATTTTATTTCATTATGTTTATTTTATTTAGAATTTTCGACATAGTAAAACCCTACCCTATAAGCTACTACGATAAAAATTTTAAGAACAGTTTTGGAGTGATTATGGATGACGTTGCAGCTGGATTATACGTTGTAGCTGTTCTTGTTTTGTATATGGTTTTTATTTCATGAAAAAACTTTCTCAAAAATTAGTAAAATTATTAAGCAAAAAAAAACTTAAAGTTTCATTTGCCGAATCTTGTACTGGTGGTTTACTTTCAAGCACAATAACTTCAATTAGTGGTTCTTCTAAGGTTTTTACGCTTGGTTTAGTCACCTATTCTAATCAATCTAAAATAAATACACTTAAAATTCCAAAAAAAATAATAATGAAGCATGGTGCGGTTAGCTATGAAACTTGTTTATCAATGGTCAAAAATTTAAATAAAATTAGTAAAACTAATATTTCTCTATCAATTACAGGAGTTGCAGGACCTAAAGGTGGAACTAAACAAAAACCAGTAGGTCTAGTATTTATTGGTATTAAAAAAGGTAATAAAATATTGATTAAAAAACACTTATTTAAAAATAAAAAAAGAGTCTCAATTCAAAAATCTACTGTTAATAAGGCTTTAAATCTAATTTTAAGTTTTGCTAAATAGTTTTTTTGCTCTTTCTTCAAAAGCATCAGCAATTTTATCTAAACCAAATTGAAAAGATTTAGTCATAACAATATTTAAAAAATCATTTTTCAGTTCAAAATCAACCTCAAATGAAACTTTGGTAATTTTATTTTCTTCTTTAAATTGCCATTTATTTTCTAAATGTTTCAGAGGTCCGTCAAGATTTGTTACATATATGGAATCTTTTTTTTTATTAAATTTAACATCACTTTTATAAGTATCCTTAAATGGACCTTTGCCAATGGTTAAATCAGCAATTATCAATAATAAATCACCCTGTTCTTTTTTTTCATGTACTTTTGCTCCCATACAAAAAGGAACAAAATCTGGATATTTTTCTATGTCTAAAACTAAATCAATTAATTGTTCTTTTTTACATTCGATAGATCTTTTAACTGATGCTTTGGGCATTAGTTTGGGCTATTCTATTTTTTTGAAGTGCAGCAAAGTCTTCATCTGCATGATAAGAAGATCTTGTTAGCGGTGATGATGATACTAATAAAAAACCTTTGGACATCGCAATTGTTTTTAATTCGTCAAACTCTTCAGGTTTATAATATCTTTCTAATGGGTGATGTTTGGTAGAAGGTTGTAAATATTGACCGATGGTTAAAAAATCAACTTCAGCAGATCTTAAGTCATCCATTACTTGAACAATTTCATCTTTATTTTCACCTAGCCCAACCATCAATCCTGATTTAGTAAAAATATTTTTATTTATTTTTTTTGTATTTTTTAAAAGCTCTAACGAAGAAAAATATCTAGAACCAGGTCTTACTTGTCTATATAAGCCTGGTACAGTTTCAATGTTGTGATTAAAAACATCTGGTTTAGCATCAACAACAATTTTATAAGAGTCTCCCTTTCTTAAAAAGTCAGGTGTTAAAACTTCTATAGTAGTTTCAGGATTTTGTTTTCTTGTTTCAATAATAACATCATGAAAATGATTAGCTCCTCCATCAACTAGATCATCTCTATCTACTGAGGTTATTACAGTATGCTTTAAATTTAGTTTTTTAACTGCAAAAGCAAT
The DNA here is from genome assembly GCA_902611145.1 of uncultured Pelagibacteraceae bacterium. GTDB lineage: Bacteria > Pseudomonadota > Alphaproteobacteria > Pelagibacterales > Pelagibacteraceae > Pelagibacter. The sequence goes on along the minus strand of CACLYO010000010.1, from coordinate 11,879 downwards.
GCTTAGTGGTTCTAAGGGATTAAGTGGTTTAGGCTTACCGGTTGCAACATCACAAAAAGCACAAGCTCTAGTGCATATCTCTCCCATAATTAAAAAAGTTGCATGCCTTTTACTCCAACATTCGGTGATATTTGGGCAATTTGCTTCTTGGCAAACAGTTTTTAATTTATGCTGATTAACTATACTTTTTGTTAAAAAAAACTCTTTACTATTTATAAGTTTTGACCGTATCCAATTTGGTTTCTTTTTAATTGGATTTATAGGTTTATTTATTTTTTCTGGGTGTCTAACTGTCATTATTAACTATATAAGTACTTTCACCTTTTTTTCCAAACATAAATTTTTCTCTTATCAAGATATCAATATAATCTGGGTCCAAATTATCTGATAATAGTGAATTTATATGTTCAAGATCAATAATTTTTTTTGTTAGTTCATTTTCTTTTATTTTTAACTTGTGAATAGTTTCTTTTTTTTGAATATAAGAAAATAACCCTCTTTCCCCTCCAAATAAATTAACTAAAAAATATATGATCAAAAAAATTGAGATAATTAAAGGATAGTTTTTTCTTAATTTTGCTAGCATTAATGAATCTTATTCATTTTTGCTTTATTTCCAAGTTGTTCTTCTATTTTTAATAAACGGTTATATTTAGCCACTCTTTCAGATCTTGCTAATGAGCCAGTTTTTATTTGAGAGGAATTTGTCGCAACAGCCAAATCTGCAATAAATGTATCTTCTGAGTCACCTGACCTGTGAGAAATAATCGTTCTAAAACCACTATTTTGAGCTAGTAAAATTGTTTCTAGTGTTTCGCTTACTGTTCCAATTTGATTTGGTTTTATTAAAATAGAGTTGGCAGATTTTTCCTTAATACCTCTTTCCAATTTTTTTTTATTTGTGACAAATAAGTCATCACCAACTATTTGTATATCAATTTTTTCAGTTAATTTGTTCCAGTTACTCCAATCATCTTCTGAAAATGGATCTTCTATGGATTTTATTGGATATTTTTTAGATAAACCTACAAAGTACTCTACACTTTTAGGTGTTTTTAATTCATTTGCAGCCACATCTAAACAAATTGATATATCTTTGCCTGGTTTAAATCCGGCAGAAGATATTGATTTCATTATAATTTCAATTGCCTCTTCATCAGAACCTAGAGATGGAGCAAATCCACCTTCATCGCCTACACTTGTAGAAATTTTTTTATCTTCTAAATTCTTTTTTAAATTTTGAATTACTAAAAAAGACATCTGCATACAGTCTTTAAAACTTTTTGCTCCATCCGGTCTAATCATAAATTCTTGAATTTCTAAAGAATTATTAGCATGTGCACCTCCATTAATAATATTCATTAAGGGATAAGGTATTAAAAAAGTAGGCTCAGTTATTCCTACGTTTTTAAATTTTTCTTGATAGTTAATATTATTCATTCCACCATTATTTATATATCTATATATTTCTCTTTTTGAAAATTTTGCAGCAGCTTTTAGATTTGCGATTGATACTGCTAAGATAGCATTTGCACCAATATTTGATTTATTTTCTGTTCCGTCCAAATTTATTAATATTTTATCAATTTCATTTTGATTTGTTGAACTTTTATTTATTAATGCTACAGAAATTTTATTATTTATATTGTTTACAGCTTCGAAAACACTTTTATTCAAATAATTTTTATTTTTATCTCTAAGTTCGTGAGCTTCATAACGACCAGTTGATGCACCCGATGGGACAATTGCATTTCCAACTGAACCATCTTGTAAAATAACTTCAGCTTCAACAGTTGGATTTCCTCTACTATCAAAGACTTGCCTTGCATAAACTTTGTTAATTTTACTCACTAGTTATTTTTTTATTACGTTATCAATTTCTGTTAATTGTTTTAATAAACTTTCAAGATTAGATAATGGAATCATATTAGGGCCATCTGATGGTGCATTATCAGGATCTTGGTGAGTTTCCATAAATATACCTGCAACACCTACTGCCACTGCTGCTCTTGATAAATGTTCAACAAATTCTCTTTGACCTCCACTTTTTTCACCTAGTCCACCAGGTTGTTGAACGGAATGTGTTGCATCAAAAATAACTGGGTAACCATTTTTAGCCATTATTGGTAAAGATCTCATATCAGAAACTAATGTGTTGTATCCAAAACTTGCACCTCTTTCAGTTACAAGAATATTATTGTTACCAGATTCTGAAATTTTCTTTGTCACGTTAACCATATCCCAAGGTGCTAAAAATTGACCTTTTTTTACATTAATAATTTTTTTGGTTTTTGCTGCTGCTATTAATAAATCTGTTTGTCTGCAAAGGAAGGCTGGAATTTGTAAAATATCAACATGGTCTGCAACAATTGAACATTGTTCAGTATTGTGAATATCAGTGAGTATTGGAACATTCATCTCTTTTTTAATTTTATCAAATATTGGCAAAGATTGTTCTAAACCTATACCTCTTTTTCCTTTCAAGCTTGTTCTGTTCGCCTTATCAAAAGACGTTTTATAAATAAAACCAATATTAAGTTTGGATGTAATCTCTTTAATTTTTCCAGACATGTCCAAAGCGTGTTGTTCAGATTCAAGTTGACATGGACCAGCTATTAAACAAAATTTATTAGTATTTGATATGTCTAAATCTTCACATTTTACAGTTAAATTTTTCATTTTTTATGATTTTTTGCTGCTTTTATAAAAGATGAGAATAAAGGATGTGGTGTTAAAGGTCTAGATTTAAATTCTGGATGAAATTGAACACCAATAAACCAGGGATGATTTTTTAATTCAATAATTTCAGGTAAACTTTTATCAGGTGAATTTCCTGAGAATAACAAACCTTTTTTTTCAAATTGATCTTTATAATTCATATTGACTTCGTATCTGTGTCTATGTCTTTCTGTAATTATCTTGGATTTATATATGTTTCTAATTAAGGAGTTATTTAATAATTCAGCTGGATAAGAGCCAAGTCTCATGGTTCCACCTAGTTCTTTGTTAGTTCCTTTAATAATTTTTCCTTCTTTTTTCCACTCGTGTATTAATCCTACAACTGGTACACATTTAGAGTTAAGTTCACTAGATGAAGCTTTTTGAATTTTTAAAACATTTCTAGCAAATTCAATTATAGCCATTTGCATACCAAAACAAATACCTAAAAAAGGTATTTTGTTTTTTCGCGCATATTTAATAGCTTCAATTTTTCCTTCAGTTCCTCTTTTACCAAAGCCTCCTGGAATTAATATTCCTGAAACACCTTTTAATTTATTTTTGATTTCTGAAGGTTTTAAATTATCTGATTCAATTCTTACCAAATTAACTTTCAAATTATTATAAATACCACCGTGTACTAGTGCTTCATCTAAAGATTTATAAGCATCTTTTAAATTTACATATTTACCAATTATTGCAATATTAACTTTTTTTTTGTTACTAAGAACAATTTTTGTAATTTTTTTCCAAGGATTTAAATTAACATTTTTCTTTGATTTAATATTAAAATAACTAAGTACCTGTTTATCAAGATTTTCTTTATTGAAACTTATTGGAGCTTCGTAAATAGTTTTTACATCAATAGTCTGAATGACATTTTTAATATCTACATTGCAAAAAAGTGAAATTTTCTTTTTTTGGTCAAGTGGAATATTTTTTTCACATCTACATATTATTATATCTGGTTGAATACCAATACTTCTTAGTTCTTTTACAGAATGTTGTGTTGGTTTAGTTTTGATTTCATCTGAAGCTTTCATGAAAGGAACTAAAGTTAGGTGAATAAATAATGTATTTTTTTTTCCAATATCATTAGAAAATTGTCTAATAGCCTCTATAAAAGGTAAGCTCTCTATATCTCCTACTGTTCCTCCAATTTCACAAATTACAAAATCTTCATTTTTAATATCACTATTGATAAATTGTTTTATACGATCAGTAATATGGGGAATAACTTGAACAGTTTTACCTAAATATTTTCCTTTTCTCTCTTTTTTTAAAACATCACTATATATTTGGCCAGTCGTTATATTATCAGACTTTTTTGCAGAAATTCCAGAAAATCTTTCATAATGTCCTAAATCTAAATCAGTTTCTGCGCCGTCATCTGTAACAAAAACTTCACCGTGTTGAAATGGACTCATTGTTCCTGGGTCAACATTTAGATAAGGATCTAGTTTTCTAATTCTTACTTTGTAACCTCTCGATTGTAATAAATATGCTAGAGATGCTGATGACAAACCTTTACCTAGTGAAGAAACCACGCCGCCAGTGACAAATATATATCGCGCCATGGAATTACTTTATAGCGATAAATTATTAAAATGAAAAGGATTAATTATTATTTTCTGGAATTTTTGGTGTATCTTCAGATTTTTCTTCAATTTTATCAATTACTGATGTTGTTGGCTCCAGTTCACCTCTGGAAATTATTGTTAAACAAAGACTGCAAATAATAAATAAAGTTGCAACAACAGCTGTTGATTTTGTTAGAAAATCTCCAGCAGTTCTTGAAAACATAAAATTATCTTGAGAAACTCCAATTCCCAACGCTCCGCCTTCGGATTTTTGAAAAAGAATTAACAAAACTAAAATTACTGCAAGCAAAACATTGATTGTCAATAAAATATTTTCCATGCAGACTAATTATATGATTTTTTTATGATATCAATAAGTTTTTTGGGGTCTTGTGAAGCCCCACCAATTAAATAACCATCTATCATACTAATTGTATTTAAATTTTCAATATTTTTTGGGTTTACAGAACCTCCATATAAAATTCTAAATTTTTTAAGTTTTGTGTTCTTTAAAATAATAGAATTAATAAATTTAATATTTTTTTCTAATTCATAATTTTTAGGAATTATGCCAGTACCGATAGACCAAACTGGCTCATAAGCAATAATTATTTTACTATTTTTTTTTAATCCTTTTAAGCCTTTGATAATTTGTTTTTTTATAATTTTATTTGTTCCTTTATTATTTCTTTGGTAAAGAGTTTCGCCAATACAAAAAATTACTGTTAGTTTTTGATTTAAAGCTGATTTAATTTTCTTATTTATTATATCGTCTGTATCACCATTTATTCTATTTTCAGAATGTCCTAAAATTACATATTTGACACCCAAATTTTTTATCATTTGTGCATTTACACTTCCAGTAAATGCTCCATGCTCATTTTTTTCATGGCAATTTTGAGCACCAACAGAAATAGATGACTTTTGTAATTTTGCACAAAAAGCACTTAATAATGTATATGGAGGACAATAGATTAGTTTAAACCTTTTCTTGCTATTTGATTTAGTAAATTTAATTACATTATTAATTGATTTTAGAGAATTTAAATTCCCATACATTTTCCAATTTGCTATAAAATATCTAAATTTATTTGTCATAATGAGATTTATAATCTATAGGTTTGTCTTTTATAGTTCAATAAATTAAAAAATATCATGTTAAGAAATATTAGAAAATTTTCAAAAACTTTTTTTGCCAGAATACTATTGGTAATTATAATAATTCCTTTTGTGTTTTGGGGGATGGGAGGTGTCTTTAGTAGTGGTAATACAAATTCACTTGCAAAAATAAATAATGTTAATATTTCAACACAAGATTTTATAGATCATCTTAATAATTTAAATATAGATGAAGATACCATAAGAGAAAAAATTAACGAAAACATTTTAGAAGAAATATTAACTGCGTTGATATCAAAAGAACTGTTAGCCTTAGAAATTAAAAATTTAAATATTTTTATTTCTGACAAAACTTTAGTTCAAAAAATAAAAAAAAATAAAAATTTTCTTGATGAAAACAATATTTTTTCTAGAACAAAATATGAAAAGTTTTTATTGTCAAATAATTATACTGCACCAAGTTTTGAAAAAGAGCTAAAAGATAATGAAATGCAAAAAAATCTTTTTGAATATATAAGTGGAGGAATTAAAACTCCTTTTTTTATTACTAACAAAACTTATAAAAATGAAACAAAAAAAATTAAAATAAAATATATTAACCTTGAAGAAACTTATAAATCAAAAGATAGCTATAAAATTAAAGAAATTAATAGTTTTATTATGGATAATAAAAATGATCTTAAAAAAGATTATATTGACTTTTCTTACGTTAAAATAACACCTAATAATTTGATAGATTCAAATGAATATAGTAATGAATTTTTTAACAAAATTGACACTATTGAAAATAAAATTTCAAATAATGTTGAATTTAACAATTTAGTCAATGAATATAAATTAACAAAAAATTCAGTTAAAAACTTTATACCTATAAATGATGAAGAAAGTATTGAAAATATAATTTATGAATTAAGAAAAGATAATAATTTTGCTTTAATTGACAAAGATGAATACTATTTATTATTTAAAATAGAAAAAATTAATTCTAAAGTACCAAATCTAAATGATAAAATATTCGTAGAAGATGTTAGAAGAATATTATTTCAAAAAGGTAAATATGAATACAATAAAAATTTGCTAGAGAAAATTAATAAAAATGATTTTAACGATAATGAATTTGAAAAAATAGCTGATGGCGATAAAAACAAAATACAAAATCTTACTTTTAATTCAATTCGTGATAATAAAACATTCAATATAAATTCTGTTAAAATAATTTATTCTTTGCCGATAAATAGTTATGTATTAATTGCTGATGATAATGACAACATTTTTATAGCTAAAATTTTAAAAGAGGATTTTAAAGAAGTTTCTAAAACTGACAAAATTATAAAACTTTATGAAGAACAATCATCTTCTAGTATTAAAAAAAACTTATATTCATCTTATGATATTTTTTTAAATTCAAAATATAAAATTAAAATTAACGAAAAAACAATTGAACGAGTAAAAAACTATTTTAAATAATGATAAATCGGAACTTCAAAGATTTTGAATTTCTACATAAAAAAAAACAAAATCAAATATTATTTACATCAAAAAAAATTAACGGTGATAAAGAAATATTAAATCTTATTGAAAATTTTCTTAAAGAAAAAAATAGCTTTATATTTGAATCTGTAGAAAAAGGAATCATCAAAGGAAGATATACAATTTTTGGAAAAAAACCTGACAAAATATGGGAATTTAATAATTCAAACTCATTTTACATTAATGGTAATAATAAAAAGAAAATAAAAGGTGAACCTAAAAAAATAATAGAAAATTTAATTCAAAATTTTAAATTTAAAATACCTTCATCTTTACCCCCTATTAGTTCTTTATTATCAGGATATTTTTCATACGATTGCATAAGATATTTGGAAAAAATTCCAAATAAATGTAAAGATGATCTTAAACTACCTGATGTTAGACTTTTGAGGCCTACAGTATTGGTAATACATGATAATTTTAAAAAAAAAATTTTTTATATAATTAATGTTTACAAAGATGAAAAAATTTTAAATTACAGAAAAAAATATAATAAAATTAAGGAGGAACTTGAAGAATTAATTTTTCAAGCTTCCAATAAAAATAATAAAATAGTTATTTCTAATAATTTAAAAAAAATTGTTGTTAAATCTAACACATCTAAAAATAAATTTTTAAATATGGTAAACAAAGCTAAAAATTACATTAAAATTGGAGATATTTTTCAAGTTGTTTTAAGTCAAAGATTTGAAGCAAAATTAAACAAAAAACCATTGGAAATTTATAAAAAGCTTAGAGTTACTAATCCTTCTCCTTTCATGTTCTTCTTCAATTTTCCTGATTTTCAAATTATTGGTGCTAGCCCTGAAATATTAGTTCGATTAAGAAATAACAAAATTACAATCAGACCAATTGCTGGTACAAGACCTAGGGGAAAGAATAAAAAGCAAGATCTTTTTTATGCTAAAGATCTTTTAAAAGATAAAAAAGAATTAGCAGAACATTTAATGCTTTTAGATCTTGGAAGAAATGATGTTGGAAAAGTTTCAAAAATTAACTCCGTAAAAGTAACTGAAACCTTTAATGTAGAAAAGTATTCTCACGTAATGCATATAGTATCGAATGTTATGGGTGAATTTAATAACAAATTATCTAAGTTTAAATCTTTACTATCTGGTTTTCCTGCTGGAACAGTATCTGGTGCACCTAAAATTCGCGCAATGGAAATTATTGATGAATTAGAGACATCTAGAAGAAAAGTTTATGCGGGTGGCATTGGTTATTTTTCTGCAAATGGTGAGTTTGATACATGTATAGCATTAAGAACAGCTGTTGCTAAAAATAATAAATTTTATGTGCAAGCAGGAGCTGGTATCGTTGCGGATAGCAAGCCAAAAAAAGAATTTGAAGAAACTGTTAATAAAGCTAAAGCTCTCTTGAGTTCATTAAAATGATAAAAATCTTATTAATTGATAATTACGATAGTTTTACTTTCAATCTTTACCATTATTTATCATCATTAAAAACTAATGTTGAAGTTATAAGAAATGATAAAATTAATTCTAATGAAATTTTAAAAAAAAAATATAAAAAAATTGTTATTTCTCCAGGTCCAGGCAACCCTAACCAATCAGGTAATTGTATAAAAATTGTTAGATCCCTTTATAAAAAAATTCCTATTCTAGGTGTATGTCTTGGTCACCAAATTATTGGCCAAGTTTTTGGTTCTAAAATAGTACAAGCAAAAACATTAATGCATGGAAAAACAAGTGTAATTAAATCTAAAAAAATTGGAATTTTATCTAATATCCCATCAAAATTTGTTGCTACTAGATATCATAGTCTAATTATCGATAAAAAAACACTTTCAAAAGACCTTATAGTTACAGCTGAAACTAATGATGGTGTAATTATGGGTATTAAACATAAGAAATTTAATATTCATGGGGTTCAATTTCATCCTGAAAGTATTAAAACTCGTATTGGAATTAAAATATTAAACAATTTTTTAAAATACTAATAAACAATGAAAAACTTTATAGAAAAAATAAAAAATAATAAAAATTTAACTTTTGATGAGACTAAGTCTGCATTTAAAATTTTAATGGAAGGAAAAGCTTCTGAAGAAGAAATTTTTGATTTTCTTACTAATTTATCGGAAAAAGGTGAAGTTTCAGATGAAATTGCTGGGGGAGTTTATGTATTAAGAAACAAAGCTAAGAGAGTAAATATTTTAGATTGTATTGATACATGTGGAACCGGTGGAGATGGAAAGAATACACTTAATATATCTACAGCTTCAGCTTTACTATTATCAAGTATGGGCATTAAGGTAGCAAAACATGGTAATAAAGCAGTTTCATCTAAATGTGGCTCAGGTGATGTTTTGGAAGAATTAAAAATAAAAATTAATTTAGAACCAAAAGAAATAGAAAATGAAATAAAAAAAAATAATTTTGGTTTTATGTTTGCACCAAATTATCACAGTGCAATGAAATACGTTGGTCCAAGTAGAAAAAAAATTGGTAAAAGAACAATATTCAACATGATAGGACCATTAAGCAGTCCAGCTTTTGTAGAAAGACAAGTTGTTGGTGTTTTTGATAAAAAATTACTAAAAATTTTTGCTGATGGATTAAAAAGCTTAAATATTAAATTTGCATGGATAGTTCATAGTGACGATGGGTTAGATGAAATATCTCCTTATGCAAAAACTAATGTTATACAATTAAAAAATGGAAAAATATCAAATATTATAATTGATCCAAAAGAAATGAATGTCGATGCAGAAAATTTTAAAAATATTTTAGGTGGTGACAAAATATTTAATGCAAAAAAAATAATAGATATTTTTAAAGGCGAAGATAATGATTTTTCAAAAGCTGTTTGCTTAAATGCTTCAGCTGGTTTAATTGTATCTGAAAATCAAAAAAATATTTTAGAAGCATATTCAATTACTAGAAAACATATTTTAAGTGGAAAAGCTTATAATCATTTAAAAAAACTACAAACAAATGAGTAATATTTTAGAAAAAATTATAAAAAAAAAAATTCAAAAACTTGAAGAAACAAAAAAAAATATATCGCTTGATCTTTTAAAAGATAAAATTGCTAGAAATAATTCTTTTTTAAATTTCAAAGAAAAAATTTCTAATAATGTTAATAATAATAAGATTTCGTTAATTGCTGAAATAAAAAAAGCAAGCCCATCTGCGGGTATTATATTTGATGATTATCAACCTTTAAAAATAGCTAATATTTATAATGATAATAATGTTACCTGCTTATCGGTCTTGACTGAAGAAGATCATTTTTTAGGAAGTTTAAAACATATTGATCAAATTAAAAAAGAAATTAAACTCCCTATTCTTTGTAAAGATTTTTTCGTTGATCCATTTCAAATTTATCAAGCCAAAAGCTATGGTGCTGATGCAATTTTAATTATTCTTGCTGGTATTAATAATGATGTTGCTGAAAATTTATACAATGAGGCATTAAAATTAAACATGTCTGTAATTATTGAAGTTCACACTGTTGATGAAGCTAAAAATGCATTAAAGTTTTCTGAAGCTTTAATTGGAATTAATAATAGAAATCTAAAAACATTAAAAACTGATATTAATACAACTTATGATATTCATAATATTTTGATTAATCACTCAAGCCCCTTGATCTCTGAAAGTGGAATAAAAACAAAAGACGAACTTATAGAATTAAATAATAAAACTAATATAAAAACTTTTTTAATAGGTGAATCACTTTTAAAAAATTTAAAAAATAATCCTATTTTCTCTGTCCTGGCCTAAAATTAGTAGCTTATTTGGCCATTTTTAAGCTATTGTTTTATTTGAAGAACTTTTATAGAACATTAATGTACGTAATTTGTTCTATGCTTACTAAAAAACAAAAAAACCTGTTAATTTTCATCAACAAAAAGTTGAGATCTACAGGAATATCTCCTTCTTACGAAGAAATGAAGCTATCTTTAAATTTAAAATCAAAATCTGGAATACATAGATTAATAAGTGCTCTAGAAGAAAGAGGCTTTATTAAAAGATTGGCTCATAAAGCTCGAGCTCTTGAGGTTGTAAAATTACCTGAAACTGCTTCAGCAAATGACATTTATAACAGTTTTTCGCCTAGTGTTATTAAAGGTGGTTTAGATGAAGAAAGTTCAGCTAATAAAGGATCTGAAATACCAGTTTTAGGAAAAATTGCTGCTGGAACACCTGTTGAAGCGATTCAAAATGAAGTTTCTAGAGTTCCTTTGCCTGAAAACATAGAAAAAAAAGGTGAATTTTTCGGATTAAAAGTTGAAGGTGACTCAATGATTGAAGCTGGTATTAATGATGGCGATACTGTTATAGTAAAAAAAACAAATACAGCAGATAATGGAAAAATAGTTGTGGCTTTAATTGATGATCATGAGGCTATGCTCAAAAGAATTCGTAGAAAAGGCAAAACTGTAGCATTAGAGAGTGCTAATAGAAATTATGAGACTAAAATTTTTGGTCCAGATAGAGTTAAAGTCCAAGGTGTACTAGTATCTTTATATAGAAACTTCTAAAAAAATATACTAAATAAATAGGATGAAAAAAGTAGCAACTAGATTTGCTCCTTCCCCAACAGGGCCTTTGCATATAGGTGGAGTAAGAACAGCTTTGTTTAATTGGTTATATTCAAAAAATCAAAAAGGTTCTTTTCATTTAAGAATAGAAGACACAGACAAAGAAAGATCAAAAGATGAATACAAAGATCAGATTATTAAATCCTTAAAGTGGATAGGTATCAAATACGATGGTAGCGAATATATACAGTCTACTAAAATAAAGAGTCATGTTGATGTTGCAAATGAACTATTAAAGAATGGAAATGCTTATAAGTGTTATTGCTCAAATGAAGAAATAGAAGAACAAAAAAATAGAGCAAAACAAAAAAAAATTCCTTACATTTATGATAGAAAATGGCGTGATAAAAGTGAAGCTGATGCTC
>CACLYO010000009.1 GCA_902611145.1 uncultured Pelagibacteraceae bacterium | reverse complement strand
TTTTAAAAGATCGTTATTAGTATCTTCTTTTTTAGTCAATTCTACTGAACCAATACTAGAAACTTTCTTTCCTGGAATAAATTTAAGCGAATTTGGATTTGGTGTCTCTTGAATTTGTATAAACATATTATTACTTATTATATAAGCTTTAGGTTAATAATGTATATACTTTTTACTAAAAACCAATAATTTTTTTTATTTCTTTAACTTTTTTAGTGGCTATCTCTTCTGCTTTTTGTGCACCTTCATATAACACATCATCGATAAACTTAGAATCTTTTTGCAATTTATTTATTTCATTAGATATTGGTGTAATATTTTCAACAATTATCTCAGTTAACTTCTCTTTAAGATCTGAAAAATTTTTTCCACTAAATTCATTAATACTTTCTAATAAAGACTGACTTTTCATACTTGAATATATACCTAAAAGATTTTCTAATTCTGGTCTTTTTTGAAAATCTTTATCAGTAGTTGGTAATAAATCAGGATCAGTTTTTGCTTTTTTTATTTTATTAACAATCTGGTCCTTTGTATCAGTCATGTTAATTCTACTTAAGTCTGATGGGTCGGATTTACTCATTTTTTTTGTTCCATCTTTTAGACTCATGATTCTTGAAAATTTTTTTTGTATTAAAGGTTCAGGAACTTTTAAAAAATTTGGTGCTTCATAATCTAAATTAAATTTTTGTGCAATATCTCTAGATAGTTCCAAATGTTGTTTCTGATCTTCACCAACAGGCACATGTGTTGCATCATACAGCAATATGTCTGCTGCCATTAAAACAGGATAAATATATAAACCAACGCTTGCTTTTTCTTTATCTTTGCCTGCCTTTTCTTTAAATTGTGTCATTCTATTTAACCAGCCCATTCGAGCAACACATCCTAAAATCCATGCACCTTCTGAGTGGGCTGATACTAAAGATTGATTAAAAATAATACTTTTTTTAGGATCTATTCCACTTGCTAAAAAGGCAGCTGTAGTTTCCCTTATATTATTTTTTAAAATTTTTGGATTTTGTTTTACTGTAATTGCATGTAAATCAACAACACAAAAAACACATTCATTATTTTTTTGATTTTGTAATTCTACAAAATTTTTTATTGCACCAATATAATTTCCTAAATGCAAATTTCCTGTAGGCTGGACGCCAGAAAATATTTTTTTACTCATTATTTTAGTACTTTAATTTAATATCCGAAATTTTAAAAGCTTTAGTAACAATCGATAGCAAAATATAGAGTATAAAAGTTACAATCACTAATAAAATAATGGTAATTAGTTTATAATTACTTTCATATATTAAATAATTTTCAAAAAAATTAACTAAATAATAAAATATATATGTAGTTATAAAAGTAGTCATAATTATCTTAATAAATGATGAAAAAAAATTTATATTAAATGAAAAATACTTTTTAAAAATCAAATACATAAAAAGAAGCAATGAGTTAAACCATGACGAAATTGTCGTTGCTATAGGAATAATTATAAATCCAATTTTATCAAAAAAATACAGACTTATAGAAATATTTATTACAACTGATAAAAATGAAAAGTAAAAAGGTATTTTTGTATTATGCCTAGCAAATAAAAAACTAGAAAATACTTTTATTAAAGCAAAAGCAGGTAAACCTAATGCAAAATAAAATAAAGCATTTGCTGAATTTTTGACACTAAAAATATCAAAAGATCCATAACCAAATAAAGCAGAAGTTATCTCTTCTGATGAAATCAAAAGTGCAGCTGTAGCAGGCAAACTTAAAAATAGACTAAGTTCTAATGATTTATTTTGTATAAATTCTACTTTTTGAAATTTATTTTGTTTAATGTATTTACTTAAATTTGGAAGCAAAACAGTTCCAATTGCGATTCCTGCAATTGCTAAATTAATTTGATAAATTCTATCTGCATAATAAAGATAAGAAACAGCACTTGCCTGAAAGGATGCAATAATTGTTCCAACTAATATATTAATTTGTGTAACACCAGATGAAAATATACTTGGTAATAATTTTTTAAAAAAAATTTTAATTTTTTTATCGATTTTAAAACTTAATGAAATTTTAGGTAAATAAAATTTACGAGTAAAAAAAACTAAAAAAATAAATTGTATAATACCTGATATTGTAACAGCATAAGACAGATAATTAACTAACTCATCATTAAGGTAATTACTAAAAAGTAATACAAATATTAAAAGTATATTTAAAATAATTGGCGCCGCTGAAGCCGCTGCAAATTTATTATGTGAATTAAGTATTGCTCCAAAAAAAGAAGATAAACTGACAAATAGTAAAAATGGAAAAGTAATTCTTGTTAATAATATTGTTAATTCTAATTTTTCAGAATTTTCTGTAAAACCAGGTGCTATCAAAAAAACAAAAGTTGGCATAAATATTTCAATAACTAAAATTAAAAATAAAAGACCAATTAAAAGTAAATTGAAAACATTGTTTGCAAATTGCTGAGCTCTTTTTTTTCCCTGGACTATTTCAGAAGAATAACTAGGAACAAATGCAGCATTAAATGTTCCTTCTGAAAATAATCTTCTAAATGTGTTGGGTATTCTAAATGCAACAAAAAAAGCGTCAGCTATAGGCCCTGATCCCAAATAAATTGCAATCAAAACATCTCTTAAATATCCTAGTATTCTGCTGATAAGGACATAAAAACTAAATGTGCTTGTTGACTTAATTAGGTTCATAAATCATATTAGTCTTAATTTAGCTCTATTTGTATATCTAATTAATAAAAATGAAAAAAAATAAAATTGAACATTACTCTGATAAAGAGGCTTTAGAATTCCATCTTAATAATAAATCAGGAAAGATAGAGATTATTTCATCAAAACCAATGACCACAAAAAGAGATCTGGCTTTAGCTTATTCTCCTGGTGTTGCAGCTCCAGTAAAAGCTATTTCAGAAAATCCAGATTTAGCTTACGATTATACTACTAAAGGAAATCTTGTAGCAGTAATTAGTAATGGTTCAGCGATACTTGGTTTAGGTAATCTCGGTGCAATTGCATCTAAACCAGTGATGGAAGGAAAAGCAGTTTTATTTAAAAGATTTGCAGATATTGACTCTATAGATCTTGAGATAGACTCTAGCGATACAGATGAAATAATTAGATCAATTAAAAATTTTTCCAAAAGTTTTGGGGGAATAAATTTAGAAGATATTGCTGCACCTGATTGTTTTGTAATTGAAGAAAAGTTAAAAGAAATTTTAGATATACCAGTATTTCACGATGATCAGCATGGAACTGCTATAATTACATCTGCAGCACTTCTGAATGCTTTAGATATTGCTAAAAAAGATATTAAAAAAATTAAAATGGTAATAAATGGAGCTGGAGCTTCAGCAATGGCATGTTCAAACCTATTTAAAAAATTTGGAGTTCCTGAAAAAAATATTACTATGTTGGATCGTAAAGGTGTTATTTATAAAGGAAGAGATAATTTAAATAAGTGGAAGTCTTCACATGCTATCAAAACAAAAGATAGAACTTTAAAAGATGCAATAAAAAATGCTGATGTATTTTTAGGATTATCATCTGCTGGAAGCTTTAAAAAAGAGATGGTTAAACAAATGGCTAAAAATCCAATTATATTCGCTTGTGCAAATCCAGATCCTGAGATTACTCCTGAAGAAGTAGAAAGTGTTAGAAAAGATGCAATAATGGCAACTGGAAGATCGGACTATCCAAATCAGGTTAACAATTTAATTGGTTTTCCATATATATTTAGAGGTGCTCTTGATGTAAGAGCCAAAATAATTAATGAAGAAATGAAAATCGCTGCTGCAAATGCAATCGCTTCTTTAGCTAGAGAAAGAGTCCCCGATGAAGTGGTCGCTGCAATGGGTGGTGAAAGACCAACATATGGAAGAGATTACATTATACCTTCAACTTTTGATCCAAGATTAATAAGTGTTATACCTTTAGCAGTAGCTAAAGCTGCAATAAAAAGTGGCGTTGCAAGAAAAAAAATTGAAAATTTTGATATTTATTCAGAACAACTAAAACAAAGACTCGATCCATCTGTTACAATTATGCAAGGTATAAATAGTCAAGTCAAAAAAACTAATAAAAAGGTAGTATTTGCAGATGGAGAAGATGAAAATAATTTGAAAGCCGCAATAGCATTTAAAAATAGTGGTTTGGGTACTCCAATAATTGTTGCAAAAGAAGAAATAATCAAAAAAAAATTAAAAGAGATTGGTTATAGTGAAAATTTTGATATTAAAATTATGAATTCAAAAAATAAAGTTCTTAGAGAGAAATATGTAAAATTTCTTTTTAATAAACTTCAAAGAAAAGAGGGTTTGTTAGAAAGAGATTGTGATAAAATGATAAGAAATGATAGAGTAATTTGGGCATCATGTATGGTTGAATGTGGAGATGCAGATGCAATGGTAACTGGAAATACAAGACGATATTCATCATCATTAAAAAAAATAAGTAAAGTAGTAGATTCTAGACCTGGAGAGATAATGTTTGGGTTAAACATGGTTGTAAACAAGGGAAAAACTGTTTTTATAGCAGATACAACAGTTCATGAATATCCAAGCTCTAAACAATTAGCTGAGATTGCAAAATCATCAGCAAGAGTAGTGAGGCTTTTTGGTTTTGATCCTAAAATAGCTTTCTTGTCTCATTCTACTTTTGGTACACCAATTACTAGCAGAACAAAACATATAAGGGATGCTGTTGAAATTTTAAAAGAAATGAAAGTTGATTTTAAATTTGATGGAGATATGCAACCGGATGTAGCTTTAAATGAAGAATATAAAGAATTATATCCTTTTTCAGATATAGTGGGCAAAGCAAATGTATTAATAATGCCTGGTCAACATAGTGCTGCAATCTCATATAAAATAATGAAAACTCTAGGTGGAGCAAAAGTAATAGGGCCATTACTAATTGGTTTAGGTAGGGCAATTGAAATTGCACCTTTAAGATCTTCAACTTCAGATATTCTAAACCTAGCATCAGTTGCTGCTTACTCATCTGGGGTGATTAACTATGGAAAAATAAATTAATTTTTTTGTATTCTAAGATCTTCAACTAATAAAATACTGGCAATTACATTTTTAACATCAAGAATTTCTTTTGCTTCTTTAATAACTTCTTTGAGTTCATCTTTGGTTTGTGCAATTCCATAAATGTAAATCTTTTTTTTATAAGTATCAATATTGTAATTGATAGATTTAATATTTTTATTAAAAATTAGAGCAGTTCTTAGTTGAGAAGTAATTAAAAGATCTTTTGCAGATTGCTGAAAATTAAATTCATTTTTAATAATAATATCATTTTTAACAGATCTTACACCTTTTGTTTCCCATGCAGCTTTTGTAATTTGTAACTTTTCCTCAGGGTTATCAACTTTTCCTGTTATAAATATTCTACCATCTAAAACTTTTGTATTAATTGATAAAAGATATTTTTTATCCTTTACTAATAATCTTGCTATTAAATTTTTTTCCATAATATTATCATCTATTTGAGTTCCTACAGACCTTGGATCAAATGCAATACTAACACCTGTACCAAAAACTCCTTGTGATGAAGTTCCCACGCAACTATTTGCTAAAAAAATTAATAAAATTATTATTATAAAATTATTTTTCATTTTTTACAGTTAAACAAAAATCATAAATTTCTTTTTTTGAAATATTATTATTTTCATTAATTACTTGTACAATATCCTTAATACTAAATTTTTTGATGAGTTTCCTTATTTTTTTTTTATCAATCTCACTTAATTTATTATTATTTTTTGGGCCCTTTTTTTCTGACAAAACTAATGTAATTTCTCCACGTAAATTACTTTTAAAATTTTCAATTTTTGAAACATCAAATCTTATATATTCCTCATATAGCTTGGTAATTTCTTTACAAATGAGAATTTCTCTATCTGGAAAGAATTTTTTTAATATTGGAATTATTTTAAAGAATTTTTTTGCAGATACAAAAAAGACAATTGATGAATTTAGTTCAGCTAAAATTTTAAAATCTTTATTAATTTCCTTATTTTTCTCTGGAAAAAAACCATAAAAAAAATACCTATCTGTAAATCCACTTACTGAAACTGCGGAAGTAACTGAAGAAGGACCAGGTATTGAAAAAATATTAATATCTTTTTTTATACACTCTCTTACAATAATTCCTCCAGGATCTGATATGCATGGTGTGCCAGCATCTGATATTAAAGCGATTAATTTTTTATCTTCAAGTAGTTTTATTATGTTATTTAAATTTTTTTTTTCATTGAATTTATGATTAGAAATTAAATTTGCTTTTATCTCAAATTTATCTAATAATTTTTTAGATACTCTAGTATCTTCACAAACAACAAAATCTGAAATTTTTAAAATTTCTAAAGCTCTAATCGTTATATCTGAAAGATTACCAATTGGTGTAGATACAATATATAGTCCATTTCGGAATTTATTTTTTTTTAAATCAGTTAATGGAATCATTAATGAATATCATTATAATAAAGAATAAAAAATGAAAGTAATTATTAAATATCTTTTAAATGTAGTATTTGTGTTTTTATTAAACACATTTAATGTTTGTGCTAATGAAAGTATAAAAATTGGATTATTGGCACCACTCACTGGTGAATACAATTATATTGGAAAATCTATAATTCAATCTACCAGAATTGCTATAAACAAAATTAATGACACAAAAATTTTAATTTTACCTAGAGATACAAAGTCAGATCCTGAAGAAACTTTAAAAAAAGTTGAAGAACTTTATGCAGAAGGAGTAAAAATATTTATTGGTCCAGTTTTTAACAAAAGTTTAAAAGAATTAAGCAAATTTGAAGATGTAATATTTTTATCTTTAACCAATAAAATTTTAAATAATCCAAAAAATGTAATAAGTGCAGGTATAAATGCAAAATCACAATTTGATGCGATTAAAAAATTTCAAGAACTTAATGAATTAAAAAAAACCTTAATTCTTATTCCTAAAAAAGATTATAAAGAAGAAATAGAAGAGGCAATAAGCAAATCAAAAATAAAAACTAAAAAAGTTTTTTATTATGATGTAGATCCAACAAAACTTACTCAACAAATTGAAAAAATAACTAAATATAAAATTCGTAAAAAAAATCTTGAAGATGAAATCAAAAGAATTGAAAACTCAGAAGATAGTAATAAAGAAAAAAAATTAGAAATATTAAACAAAAAAGATACTTTAGGAAAAATTGGTTTTGACTCAATAATAATTGCTGACTTTGATGAAAGTTTAAAAAGTGTAACAACTTCCCTTTTATATACCGATGTATCACCAAAAAAGATCACTTTTATTTCACTTAACCAGTGGTTTGATGAAACTTTATTTAAAGAAAGAACATCTCAACCAATTAGCTTTCCTTCTATAAATAAAAAAAACTATGATAATTTCAGAAAAGATTATAATAAAATCTTTAATGAATACCCTAATCAATTATCGATGCTTAGTTATGATTTAGTAGGACTGACATACTATTTATTAGTACAAAATAATTTTGAAATTGATAACAAATTATTTTTAAGAAAAAATAAGTTTAAAGGTGTTTCTGGAGTCTTTGAAATTAAAAATAAAAAAATTAACCATGTTTTAAATTTCTATAAAGTGGAAGATGATAAATTTATAGAAATTTTTTAATATTTTTAAAAGCTTTAGCTCTATGATCTATACTATATTTTTGATATGGCTTCATCTGACCAAATGTAATTTTTTTTCCATTGGGTATAAAAATCGGATCATACCCAAATCCATTTAAACCTTTTTTACAATTAGAAATTTTACCCTCTATTTTACCAACTGAGTTTTTTGTTTTTATTTTGGGACCATAAATTGTAAGTGCACAAATAAATCTTGCTCTAATTTTTTTTATTCTCCAATTTTTATCTACATTATCTAATTTTTTGAAAACTTTTTTAATAGCTAAATTAAAATCATTTTTTTTTCCTCCCCATCTAGCTGAATAAATACCAGGTGCTTTTTTCAAAATATCAATTTCAAGTCCAGAATCATCCGCTATACAAATCTTGCCTGTTTTTTTTGAATAATACTTAGCTTTTATTAAAGAATTTTTAAGAAAGGTTTTTCCACTTTCAATTGGAGCTTTTATTTTATAAGTATTTGGAGAATAAATTTTAATCCTTTTTGGAAGTAATTCCTTAATTTCTCTAAATTTTCCCTTATTATTTGTACCTATTAGTAATTCGTAAATTTTTTTTTTAGACATCTAGAAATTTAGTATTTTCTTACCATATACACTCTAATGGAAAAAGAAAAAGACAAAAAACCTGATCAAAAAAGTGACAAAACTGAAGAAGATAACTCAAATAAAAAAGAATTTTCTCCAGAAGAAAAAATAAAGGATTTGGAAGATAAATTAGCTAGAGCTTATGCTGAAATGGAAAATCAAAGAAGAAGGTTTGAAAAAGAAAAAGAAGATGCCTTTGAATATGGAGGATTTTCTTTTGCTCGCGAAGCATTAAACCTTATTGATAATCTTGAAAGATCTAAAGTATCTTTAGAAAGTGACAATGATCTTAAAGATACTGAAGCTCTTAAAAAAATTTTAGAACATATAAACATTATAAATAAAGATATGGTCTCTATTTTAAAAAAAAATAATATAGAACCAATTAAATCTATAAACGAAAAACTAAATCCAAATATTCATCAAGCTATGATGGAAATAGAAGACAACAACAAAGAAGTGGGAACAATAGTTCAAGAAATCCAAAAAGGATTTATGATGAAAGACAGATTATTAAGACCATCTTTGGTCGGTGTGTCTACAAAAAGTAAGAAAACAGATGAACAAGCTAAAAAAGATCAAGAAAATAAGGAAAAAAAGGATAAAAATTAATCATAATGCAATCTTGTACATTAAAAAATAACTCTTATATGAACTTCAGGATAATAAAATAATGAGTAAAGTAATAGGAATAGATTTAGGAACAACAAATTCTTGTGTCGCTATAATGGAAGGTACACAAGCTAAAGTTTTAGAAAATGCAGAAGGTGCAAGAACTACTCCTTCTGTAGTCGCATTTACAGATGGTGAAGAAAAATTGATTGGTCAGCCAGCAAAAAGGCAAGCTGTTACAAATCCAGAAAATACAATTTTTGCAACCAAAAGACTAATAGGAAGAAACTTTGAAGACCCTACCGTTAAAAAAGATATTGAAACTGCACCATTTAAAATAATTAATTCTGATAAAGGGGATGCGTGGATTGAGTCTAAAGGTAAAAAATATTCACCTTCACAAATTTCGGCTTTTGTATTGCAAAAAATGAAAGAAACTGCTGAAAAATATTTAGGTCAAGAAGTTTCTAAAGCTGTAATTACTGTTCCCGCATATTTTAATGATGCTCAAAGACAAGCAACTAAGGATGCTGGTAAAATTGCTGGTTTGGAAGTTTTAAGAATTATAAATGAACCTACTGCAGCTTCTCTTGCTTATGGCTTAGATAAAAAAGCCAACAAGAAAATTGCTGTTTATGATTTGGGTGGAGGTACATTTGATGTATCTATATTAGAATTAGGTGATGGTGTTTTTGAAGTTAAGTCTACAAATGGAGATACTTTTCTTGGTGGTGAAGATTTCGATAATACAATTGTTGATTATTTGTTAAACGAATTTAAAAAAGAAAATGGTATTGATCTAAAATCAGATAAACTTGCTTTACAAAGATTAAAAGAAGCTGCTGAAAAAGCAAAAATTGAACTTTCTTCTGCAACACAAACGGAAATCAATTTACCATTTATTACTGCAGATAAAACCGGTCCAAAACATATTAACTTAAAAATGACTAGAGCAAAACTTGAAGCTTTGGTTGAAGACTTAATTTCTAGAACAATTCCACCATGTAAAACAGCTTTGAAAGATGCTGGTCTAACAGCTGGAGAAATTAGCGAAGTTGTTCTCGTTGGCGGTATGACAAGAATGCCAAAAGTTGTTGAAGAAGTTAAAAACTTTTTTGGTAAAGAGCCTAGTAAATCAGTTAACCCTGATGAAGTAGTTGCAATGGGTGCAGCAATTCAAGCAGGAGTATTACAAGGGGATGTTAAAGATGTATTATTATTAGATGTTACTCCACTATCACTTGGTATAGAAACTTTAGGAGGTGTATCAACAAAACTTATTGATAAAAACACAACAATTCCAACAAAAAAAAGCCAAGTTTTTTCTACTGCAGAAGATAACCAGCCAGCTGTATCAATTAGAGTCTTGCAAGGTGAAAGAGAAATGGCATCTGATAATAAAATTTTAGGTAATTTCGAACTTGTTGGTATAGCTCCAGCACCAAGAGGAGTTCCTCAAATAGAAGTTGCTTTTGATATTGATGCTAACGGAATAGTAAATGTATCTGCAAAAGATAAAGGCACTGGCAAAGAACAAAAAATTCAAATTCAAGCTTCAGGTGGTTTAAGTGAAGAAGAAATTAATAAAATGGTAAAAGAAGCTGAAATTAATAAAGAAGCAGATAAAAAGAAAAGAGAATCTGTTGATGCAAGAAATCAGGCTGATACTTTGCTACATTCAACTGAAAAAAATTTGAAAGAGCATGGAAGTAAAGTTTCTGAAGCTGACAAAAAAGCCATTGAAACAGCCTCAGCTAACTTAAGAAATTCATTAAAAGGAACTGATGTTGAGGACATTAAAAAGAAAACACAAGAATTAGTTCAATCTTCAATGAAATTAGGGGAAGCAATTTATAAATCTCAACAAAGTGCTAAACCTGGAGATGCACCAAAAGATAATAAACAAGAAGGAAAAAAAGACGATAATGTTGTTGATGCAGATTTTGAAGAAGTAAAAGACGATAATAAAGAAAAAAGCGCCTAAACTAACAACTTGTTTGTCTATAATCAGTTATGGCAAAAAGAGATTATTATGACGTCTTAGGTGTAAATAAAAGTGCTACTCCTGAACAGATTAAATCAGCTTATAGAAAACTAGCCGTTAAATATCACCCAGATAAAAATAAAGGTGATAAAGCATCTGAAGAAAAATTTAAAGAAGCTTCAGAAGCATACCATATTCTTTCAAATGCTGAGAGAAAACAAAACTACGACAATTTTGGTCATGCAGCATTTGAAAATGCTGGAGGTGGAAGAGGTGGTTTTGGTAATTTTGATTTCTCTAGCAATTTTTCAGATATTTTTGAAGATTTTTTTGGAGAAGGATTTGGAGGGGGAGGAAGAAGATCAAGAAAATCAAATAACAGAGGATCAGATTTAAGATATGACTTATCAATAACTTTAGAGGAAGCATACAAAGGAAAAAAGCAAGATATTAAATTTTCAACATCAGAAAAATGTGACACTTGTAAGGGAAGTGGCTCTAAACCAGGTCACAATGCAGGATCATGCTCAATGTGTGGAGGTCATGGACAAGTTAGATCAAGTCAAGGATTTTTTACAGTTCAACAAACATGTCCACAATGTTCAGGATCAGGTGAAGAAATAACAAATCCGTGTTCTAGTTGTGGTGGACAAGGAAAAAAACAAGCATCAAAAAAATTATCTGTAACAATTCCAAAAGGTGTAGATGATGGAACAAGAATAAGATTAGCAGGAAAAGGTGAGGCGGGATCAAGAGGAGCTACAAGTGGGGATCTATATTTATTTATAAATGTATATTCTCATGATTTTTTTAAAAGATCAGATGAAAATTTATTTTTTGAATGCCCTATATCTATAGCAGATGCTGCATTAGGAATATCTATAGAAATACCAACAATTGACGGTGGTAAAGCAAAAATTAAAATACCCTCTGGAACACAAAGTGGTAAACAATTTAGGTTAAGAGGAAAAGGAATGCCTTATATGAGAGGAAGTGGAAATGGAGATCTTTATGTACAAGTAAATACGGAAGTTCCAGTTTCATTAAATAAAGAACAAAAAGAATTACTTGAAAAATTTAGAGAAATTGAAAATGAAAAATCAAATCCAAGTATTAAAAAATTCTTTCAAAAAGCTAAAAATTTTTGGAAAAATTAAAAAATGGGATTAGAAGAAATTATTCCCGCAATATCATTAATAGCTGTTTTAATATTAGTTCTTCCAGCATTTCTTAGAAGTAATTCAAAATTAAAGCAGTTTTTAAAAAATTTATCTATTTGGGCTATAATTGTTTTGGCTGTTATGATAGTTTCGTATCTTATCTTAAAATGAAAAAAATTAATTTAGCTATTACTGGATGTATGGGCAGAATGGGTCAGCAGATTATTAAATCTGCTAAATCTGATAAAAATTTTAAAGTAGTAACTCTTACAGAAAATAGAATAATTAATAAAAAAATCCACGGAATTAAACCCAGTTTAAATACTGAAGAGGCCTTTAAAAAAGCAAATTTAATAATAGATTTTACAGTTCCAAAATGTACTTTTGAAGTACTTAAAATTGCAGCAAAAATAAAGAAAAGAGTAGTTATTGGAACAACAGGATTTTCTAAAAAAGAAGAAAACTTAATTAAAAAATATGCAAAAAAAATACCTATACTTAGAGCTGGAAATATGAGTTTAGGAATAAACTTATTGATGTATTTAACAGAAATCACATCAAAATCTCTTGGAAATAACTTCTTAAGTAAAGTTTTCGAAATACATCATAAACATAAAAAAGATCATCCTTCAGGAACGGCTTTAATGCTTGGAAAAGGTATAGCTGTTGGAAAAAATAAAGATTTTTATAAGTTAATAGGAAAAAAATATTTAAATAAAAAATCTTTTCCTTATGGGAAAAAAATTAATTTCAATTCATTGAGAAAAGGTGAAGTTGTTGGTGAACATGAAGTAACATTTTCTAGTGGTAAAGAAATAATTACATTAAATCATGAAGCCTTTGATAGAGCTCTTTATTCAGAAGGAGCATTTACAGCTGGTAAATGGCTAATGAATAAAAAGCCTGGTCTTTATTCAATGAGAGATGTTTTGAATTTTAAATGAATGAAGTTCAAAGATCTAAAATAATATTAAAAATATTAAATAAGATTTATCCAAAAACATCAATTCCTCTAAAACATAGAAATAAATTTACTTTATTAATTTCTGTTCTTTTATCTGCACAAACTACAGATGTTAATGTAAATAATGTCACAAAAAATATTTATCCAAAATACAATAAACCAAAACACTTCGTAAAATTAGGAAGAAAAAAAATTGAAATGTTAATTAAGAGTATAGGTATTTTTAGAGTTAAGGCTAAAAGTGTTTACCTTCTCTCAAAACAACTAATTAAAAAATATGACGGAAAAGTTCCTGAAACTTTTGAAGAACTTGAACAACTTCCTGGCGTTGGGCACAAAACAGCTAGCGTAGTAATGTCACAGGGTTTTGGACACCCAGCATTTCCTGTTGACACTCATATTCATCGATTAGCCCAAAGATGGGGTTTAACTAGTGGTAAAAATGTTGTCCAAACTGAAAAAGATTTAAAAAGATTATTTCCTAAAAAAAACTGGAATAAACTACATCTTCAAATAATTTATTATGGAAGAGAATATTGTAAAGCAAGAGAATGCTATGGTTTAACTTGTAAAATTTGTACCACTTGCTATCCTAATAGAAAAAAATCAATCAAAACAAAGAAAGCATAAATAATGAAAATATTAGGGATAGGAAACGCAATTGTAGACGTAATTTGCAAAGTAGAGGATAATTTTATTACTAAAAATAATTTAACCAAAAGCACTATGAAATTAATTTTTGATGATAAAGAATTCAAAGAATTATTATCAAATCTTAAAATAGAAAAAACTGTTTCTGGTGGTTCTGTTGCTAATTCAATTGTTGGGCTTTCTCAACTGGGTAATGAAGTAGGATTTATTGGCAAAGTGAATGATGATGAATTAGGTAGTAAATATGAAGATGGTCTCAAGCAAGAAAATGTAAAATATTTTTACTCAAAAAAAAAAGAAGAACTGCCTACTGGTACTTGTTTAATTTTAGTTACACCTGACTCTGAGAGAACAATGTGTACTTTTTTAGGAACTGCAGGTAAAATAAATGAAGATGACGTTAACAAAGATGCTATTAAACAAAGTGAAACAATACTTTTAGAAGGTTATCTTTGGGATGAAGGAGAACCCAAAAAAGCTTTTGAGAAAGCAATTCAGAGTGCAAACAAAGTTGCAATGTCATTGTCTGATAAATTTTGTGTTGATCGACACAAGCGTCATTTTTTAGAGTTAGTTAAAAATAAATTAGATATCACATTTGCCAATGAGCAAGAAATAATGTCATTAATAGATGCAAAATCTTTTGATGAAGTAATAAATTTTTCTAAATCTCTTGGTAAAATTATTGTTTTAACTAGAGGCGAAAAAGGTGCAGTTGCTATCAATGGAGATGAGGTTGTTGAATGTGGAATAAAAGAAGGTCTTAAAATTCTTGATTTAACTGGAGCTGGAGATCTTTTTGCAGCAGGCTTTTTACATGGATACCTAAATAATATGTCACTTAAGGAAAGTTTAGATAAAGGTACTGAAATGTCTTCTAAAGTTATTCAACAAATTGGAGCTAGACTTTAGAAATATTATTTTTTCTTTCTTTTAAAACTACCCTTGCCTTTTTTAGGTTTTATAATTCGCGGTTTATATTTCTTGGACATTAAATCTTTTGCTATAAAATTTCTCTTTTTCATCTAAATTAAATAACCTTCTTTTAAACTTACTATAAAATTATTATCATTAAATTTATCACTTATTTTTTTTCTCAATCTATAAATATGAGTTTCAACAGTATGTGTTTCTAGGCCTCCTACATAACTCCAAACTTCTTTTTGTAATATATTTATATTTTGAGGTTTTTTTTTATCTTTAAGAAATAAAATAATTTCAATTTCTCTTTCAGTAAGTTTTAACTCATTTTTTTTATTTGAAATAATTCTAGAATTTAAGTTTAAACTATAATCTTTAATATTAATATTTGACTGAAAACTAAATCTTTGCTTCAGCAAATTTGTATTTATTTTATCAATCAATAAAGTAAAATTTATTGGTGTATTATCTAAATGAATAATACTTTTTTGGTTTATATTATTGCTATTTAAAAGATTTTTAGTAATAATTGTATAATTTTTAATTGAGCTTTCTTTTTGAATTTCTTCTAAAAATGCATTTTCATTTTCATAATTCATTATTTCAAAATGTAAAAAATCTTTCAATTCAGAAAGAATATTATACAAAACTGGAAAATCTATTATATTAACTACTGATTTACTCATAAATAGAATTTATGCTAATACAGTTAAAAAATAAAGATACATTGTGTTTTGATGACTTTATATTTCAATGTACTATTGGAAAAAAAGGTATTAGTTCAAAAAAAAAAGAAGGCGATTTTTATACTCCAAAGGGAGTGTTTTCAATTGATAAACTTTATTACCGGTCAGACAGACTTAAAAAACCAAAAACTAAAATAACAATTAAAAAAATAAAAAAAAATATGGGATGGTGTGACGATCCTAAAAGTAAAAAATATAATTCTCTAATTAAGATAGATAAAGAAACAAAACATGAAAAAATGTATCGTAAAGATCATAAGTATGATCTAATTGTAGTTATTGACTATAATTTAAAAAAACCTATTCCTTATAAAGGTAGTGCAATTTTTATTCATCTAACAAAAAATTATAAACCAACAGCAGGATGTATTGCTTTAAAAAAAAAAGATTTGTTAATTTTATTAAAAATTATTAATACAAAAACAAAAATTAAAATTAATTAATTTCTTTCTCCAAAAATTTTAGAACCTATTCTTACAAAAGTTGCTGAATTTTGTGCAGCATCTAAGTAATCGTTTGACATTCCCATACTTAATTCATTTAAATTTAATTTTTTAGAAATTTGATTCATTTTTTCAAAAAATGGTTTTGTCTTAGAAATATTTGGTGGAATACACATCAATCCAACAATATTTAGATCAAAATCATTTTTTATTTTAGTATATAAATCTTCAGCATCCTTAAAATAAATACCACTTTTTTGTTGTTCATCCCCAATGTTTATTTGTAAAAATATTTTAGGTTTAAAGTTTTTTTTTACCTGCTCATTAGCAATTTTATCTGCTAATTTAATACTATCCAGTGAATGAATATAGTCGAATAATGGCAAACAATGTTTAACTTTATTTGTTTGCAATTTTCCAATTAAATGAAGATTTATATTTTTGTTTTCTTCCTTAACTTTTGACCATTTTGCTAATGCTTCTTGAACCTTATTTTCACCAAAGTGCTTGTGATTGTTGTCGATAATTGGCTTTATTTTTTCTAGTGGGAAGGTTTTAGATACAGCAATTATCTTTGTATAAGAATTAATTTGCTGTATTTCTTTTTGAATAGAAATTAAATTGGTTAAAACATTATGCATAATTATTATAAAGTTTATTATTTCATAGACAGATTCAATATTAAAGAATTATCAAACATTAACAGAAAAATAAATCTAATTTATAGAAATTACAAATCATCTATTTATTTAGATGAAATATTAAAAATAAAAAAATTTTGCAAAAAAAAAGGATTTAAATTGTTTTTATCAAATAATATTAATTTAGCTAAAAAATTAGGTCTAGATGGCGTATATTTACCTTCTTTTAATAAAAATTTAAAATACTCAAATTTACAATTGTCAAAAGAATTTAAAATCATAGGTTCAGCTCACAATATTAGCGAAATTAAAACCAAAGAAAAACAAAACTGTGAGTATATTTTTTTAAGTCCTTTATTTAAAACTGATAAAAATAAAAATTATCTGGATGTAATTAAATTCAATTTGATATCCAATGTAACTAATAAAAAGATAGTTTGTTTGGGTGGAATAAATTTAAATAATTTGCAAAAAATATATTTAACCAAATCTGAAGGAATTGCGAGTATATCGTGGATAAAAAAAAACGGCCTAAATAAAAATTTAGGCCGTTTTTAAAATTAATTTCTTACGAAATAATTAGAATGCAAAATTAACTGCTATTTCTGTTACTTCGTCAGATTTTGCGTCAGAATCCCAACCTGGGTTATCAACGTCAGTTTGGTATCCTTTAATTGACATAGATCCCATAGTGTAAGCAAACTGAATTGAAGTTGAATCCATATCAACGTCAGCAACAGTTCCCATATCCTGTTCGTCATATGTTTCTGTTAATTCAGACCAAGAAAATGAAAGACTATCATTTACGTTAAACGCAATTGACATCGTTTCAGATTCAAATGCACCATTTGCTGTACCTATTACTTTTGCAGATGAACTATTTGCTGCAGCAGCACCTGTATGACCTGTATCAAGATAAGCAAATTGGTATCCGATAGATACTGGACCTGCTGTATATTTAGCATACCATGTAGCGTCTAATCTATCTGAGTCATATGTACCAGCTGTACCAGCGTCTGCTTGTATCTCAGCAACATATGCACCAACTTTAGCTGCACCGTAACCTATGTTAATACCTGCTGCTTGACCTGAAGCCAATGTAGCATGTGCTGTTGAAACTCCACCTTCTCCAACTGCAGTTCCAGAAGCCTCTGGAGTGATGTTAAGCATAAAATCAACTGATGCACCCATAATATCCAATGCTGGAGAATAGTAGTCAACACCACCATTTCCTAAACCAGCACCCATACTATCGATTGCAGTAGTAGTTTTCATACCGTCGTGGTTTTCTTCATAGGCAGTAGGCGTAACAGAGTCGAAACTTGCACCAGTACCACCAGTACCATTTCCAACTTGAATTGAACCTAAAGATCCCATTGTTAATTTAACGTTTGAAGATGATAGTGAACTATCTTCTACAATTGTCATACCAGTAGACACAGACCAACCATTGTCTAGTTCACCTGAACCAGAAAAAGATACGTCGTGATTGTATCCAACACCGTCAGTAGATACTACTCCAACTGACTCTGAAGACCAAGTATAGCCAGCATCACCTGATACTGATAACTCGCCTCCAATTGCAGAACTTGCAACTAAAGTTGTTCCTAAAGCTGTAAGTCCTATTTTTTTAAATGTATTCATAACAAATACTCCTTTGTTTAAATTATTCATATGAATGAGTGATTTATAGACAAAAAATGGGTATTTTTTCAATTTTTGCTCAATTATTAAGTTTTTTTTTTTTATATGTTGTATATTTACAACATATTTAACCCTTATTTTACTTGTTTTTTTATAATTATTAAAATTTTTGTGTTTTTTTAGTATTATTCAACTTTTCAATGTGTTTTTTAGAGTTTTAGAGTTAAATAAATACAAACACTAATGAAATTCGATAATTTTATAACCTACATTCTTTTAGTGCTTGCTTTTTTACTAACTGCAAGCTGTAAAAATCTATTTAAATGGACAGATGCTAATGAGATTCCTGTCAATGCAGAAGAAAGAGTTCAAAAAAATCTAGAAGAAGGTAGAGGAATACAATTTGGAATTGGGAGAAATAAAGGCAGCGGTGGAACTTTTGATTTTGCTTCTTCTAATGAACTATGGAGAGCTTCTATTGAAGTTTTAGATTTTGTCAGTTTTACGAATGCTAGTTATTCAGGAGGTATTATAATTACTGACTGGTTTTCTGGAAATAAAGAAACATCAAATGACAAAGATTTGCGTGAATTAAAAATTACTGTAAGATTTTTAAGTAATGAAATTAGAGCTGATGGCATTCAAGTAGTAATACATGAAAAAATTTGTGAAGGAAAAGATATAACTAATTGTAAAATTAAAAAGATAAAATCAAATATTCAGAATGAAATTAAATTGGCAATACTTAAAAAAGCAACTATTCTTAAAAAAGAAACAGAAAAAAAGAATTTCAAAAAAAGACCAAAAAAAAAAAATAAATAACAATCTTTTCCCACATAAAAAAAATGGAAAGATATAATTTTAAAAAAACTGAAAAAAAATGGCAAGATTATTGGGATCAAAATAAATCTTTTATAAGTAAAATCGATAATAAAAAAAAAAAATTCTATTGTCTTGAGATGTTTCCATACCCTTCTGGAAAAATTCATATGGGACACGTAAGAAATTATACAATTGGAGATGTTTTATCGAGATACAAAAAAATGCAAGGATATAATGTTTTGCATCCAATGGGATGGGACTCATTTGGTTTACCAGCTGAAAATGCAGCTAGGGAAAATAATTTAGATCCTAAAATTTGGACAGAAAAAAATATTTCTATAATGAAAACTCAACTAAAAAGACTTGGCCTATCAATTGATTGGGATAGAGAAATTTCAACATGTTCAAAAGAGTATTACAAACATCAACAAAAGTTTTTTTTAGATCTATATGATAAAGACTTAGTTTATAGGAAAGAAAGCTATGTAAATTGGGATCCAATTGAGAAAAGTGTTTTAGCAAACGAACAGGTAATCGATGGAAAAGGATGGAGATCTGGCGTAACTGTTGAAAGAAAAAAACTAAATCAATGGTTTTTTAATATTTCAAAATTTTCTGAAGAATTATTAAACGGTCTAGATAAATTAAATTCATGGCCCAATAAAGTTAAAATTATGCAAAAAAATTGGATAGGTAAATCTTTTGGATGTGAAATTAATTTTAATTTAGAAAAAAATGATCAAGTTAATTCAATTAAATGTTTTACAACTAGACCTGACACTTTATTTGGTATGTCTTTCTTAGCAATTTCGGTTGATCATCCTATATCAAAATTTTACCAAGATAAAAATGACTTTAAAAAATTTAAAGAAGAATGCTCAAAAACTGGGACAACTGAAGAAGCAATAGCTCATGCCGAAAAAATAGGTTTTAAAACTGATTTAAAAGCAATTAACCCTTTAGATAACACAAAAAAAGTTCCAGTTTATTTTGCAAATTTTGTTTTAATGGATTATGGATTCGGTGCTGTTTTTGGCTGTCCCGCGCATGATCAAAGAGACTTGGACTTTGCAATAAAATATAAATTAAATGTCCTTCCAGTTGTAGAACCAAATGATAGTGCTGATAAAAATTTTTTAAGTAAAGGACATGCTTATACTGGACCAGGGAAAATAATAAATTCAAATTTTTTAAACAACCTTAAAGTTCCTGAAGAGTCAGTAATAAAAACTATTGAATATTTAGAAAAAAATAAAATTGGAGAAAAAAAAATTAACTTTAGACTTAAAGATTGGGGTGTATCAAGACAAAGATATTGGGGATGTCCTATACCAATTGCTTATGATGAAAATAATAAAATAAAAAAAATACCAATAAATAATTTACCTGTTGAGCTTCCTGAAAATATTAATTTGAATACTAATGGAAATCCATTAGATCATGCAGATAATTGGAAAAACATAACAATAGAAGGTAAAAAATATAAAAGGGAGACTGATACTTTGGATACATTTGTGGATTCTTCTTGGTATTTTTTAAGATTTTGTTCTCCTAAAAATGAAATTGAAGGTTTTGACTTAAAAGAAGCCAAATATTGGATGCCTGTTGATCAATATATAGGAGGTGTCGAACATGCAATTTTACATTTACTTTATTCAAGATTTTTTATGCAAGCAATAAATTCAAATCAAAAAGATTTAAATATTACTGAACCTTTTAAGGGGTTATTCACACAAGGAATGGTTTGTCATGAAACTTATAAAGATCAAAAAGGTAATTGGCTAAGTCCAGAAGAATACGAAACTGCAAAAGCAAAAGGTGAAAAAATTTATATCGGCTCTTCAGAGTCAATGTCTAAGTCAAAAAAAAATACTATTGATCCAGAAAATATAATCAATAATTATGGTGCAGATGCAGTAAGGTTGTTTATTCTTTCTGATAGCCCTCCAGAAAAGGATGTTCAATGGTCAGAGCAGGGTATGGTTGCTTCATATAAATTTATACAAAAATTTTGGTCATTACATATAAAAATTTTAGATAAAATTGATAAAAGCACAAATACAGAAAATCAAGAAGGTGATTTAAAATTAACAAAGTATACAAATCAACTTATAAATAAATTCAATAACAATCTTGAAAAATTTAATTATAATGTAATAATTGCAAACATTCATGAAACTTATAATTTTTTAAATAAAATTGTTGATGAAAAATTTAATAAATCCACACTTTTAAAAAATTATAAAAATATTTTATCCATTATGTCCCCAATAATTCCCCATCTAATATTTGAATGTTTAGAAACATTAAAATTAGATATTTTTCAAAATTGGCCATACGTTGATAAAAAAACCTTGGAAAATGAAACTGTTAATTTTGTTATTCAAATAAATGGGAAGAAAAAAGAAATATTTAAAGTAAAAAAAGATATTGATGAAAAAACAATTATGGAATTAATAAAAAAAGACGATAGAATGATCAAAAGTTTCAAAAATAAAAAAATTAATAAAGTTTTCTTTGTAAAAAATAGATTAATAAATATTTTATTAGTATAATGAAAAAAATTGCCCTAGCTATTTTATTTCTGCTAATTTTAAATAGTTGT
Source organism: uncultured Pelagibacteraceae bacterium (assembly GCA_902611145.1). Taxonomy (GTDB): domain Bacteria; phylum Pseudomonadota; class Alphaproteobacteria; order Pelagibacterales; family Pelagibacteraceae; genus Pelagibacter. Next base: position 24,918 of record CACLYO010000009.1, on the reverse strand, counting down.
GATTACGAACCAATATATAACTCAAAAAATGCAAAATTTGCAATACTTGAGATAAAAACTGAAGGAGATAAAAAAATAAATAAAATTTTAGTTAAAAAACTTGAAATTTATAATTATAATGAGAACACCTCAGCTAAAGAAAAATACAATTTAAACATTTCTTCGAATGTTAGTAAAAATATCTCTTCAAAAGATAAAAAAGGTAATCCAACAGCATTTACTTTAATTATCTCTTTTGAATTAGAAATTGAAGACTCTTTAGGAGAAAAAAAATATAAAATTTTTGAACAAAGTGCTAATTACGATAATAATTCTAACAAGTTTAATTTAAGAAAATATGAAAATTCGATAAAAGAAAATATAGTAGAAAATATTAATGAAAACATAATACAATATTTACAAAACCTAAATTAAAAATGATTATTAAAAGTTATGAATTAGAAAAAATTAAAAAAAATTCCTCTAATTTTTACTTGTTATATGGAGAAAATGAAGGATATAAAAATCAAGTAATTAAAGATATTTTAACAATAGACTTTGGAAGTAACGTAAATAAATACGAAGAAACTGAAATTATAAATAATTTTGATAACTTTGTAACACAAATTACAAATAAATCTTTTTTTGAAGAAAAAAAAATTATAGTTATTTCTAGAGTAACTGAAAAAATTAATAAATACTTTGATGATATAATTAGCAGAAATATTGATAATACTCAAATTATTTTGAATGCTGGAATATTAGACAAAAAATCCAAACTAAGATCAAGTTTTGAAAAAAATAAAAACTTAATTTGTATTCCTTTTTATTCGGATAATTCTACTACACTAATAAAATTAGCAAACAACTTTTTCAGAAGTAAAAAAATATTAATATCTCAAGAAACAATAAATTTACTAATAGAAAGATGTAAGGGAGACAGGGAAAATCTTAATAATGAATTATTAAAAATAGAAATATACTCAAAAAATAAAAAAAATATTTCTTCTGAAGAAATTAACAAATTAACAAATTTAGCAGAAAATTATAGTCATTCAGAGTTGGCAGATTGTTGTTTAGGTAAAAACTTAAAAAAAGTAATTCATATATTAAATGAAAACAATTATTCTCCAGATGACTCAGTTGCAATAATAAGAATAATGTTAGCTAAAACAAAGCGTCTACTTAAACTTAAAGAAGCAACAAAAAATCAAGATGATATTGATAGTGCTATATCAAATTATAGACCTCCAATATTTTGGAAAGATAAGGAAATAGTAAAACAACAAATGAAATATTGGAGTTTAAATAGTACAAATGAACTAATTTTTAAATTATGTGAACTAGAATTAATTATAAAAAAACAAACAATAAATTCAATTAATATTCTGTGCGATTTTATTTTATCAAATGCCAAAATTAATAATTAGATTTAATAATTTCTATTAATCTATTAAGTTGATCTAAATCTTTATAATCAAAAACTATTGAGCCTGAATTATTTTTTTTGTTTTTGATTGATACTCTAATACCTAATTTTTTTTCTAATATATCCTCTAAATCTCTAAGATTAGAAAAATTATTAATAATTTTAGATTTTTTCGGATTTTTGAATAATCTTACTAAATTTTCAGATTGTCTAACTGAGAGTTTTTTTTGAATAATTTTTTTAGCAAACAAATAGGCATTTTCTAGACCAACTAAAATTTTAGCATGTCCTTGTGATAATTGATCAGTCTCAATTAATTTAATAACATCATTTGGCAAAGATAATAGTCTAATGCAATTAGCTACATGAGCTCTGCTTTTTCCAATAAATTTAGCTACCTTCTCCTGATCATAATCAAACTCATCCATTAATCTTTGATAACCTTGTGCTTCTTCAATAGAGTTAAGATCATGTCTTTGAACATTTTCAACTATAGCAAACTCTAGAGATTTTAAGTCGTCAGCCTCAATAATTACTGCTGGAATTTCGTGTAGCCCTGCATTTTGAGATGCAAGCCATCTTCTTTCTCCTGCAATTATCTCATACTTGCCAGAGGTCTGTTGAGATTTTCTAACAATAATTGGCTGAACTACTCCTCTTTCTTTTATTGAATTTGAAAGATCTTCTAGTTGAGTTTTGTCAAAATTTTTCCTTGGCTGAAATCTATTTCTAATAATATCACTTAATGATAAATTATTATTTACTGATGATGTTTTTACATCGCCTATTAAAGAAGAAAGTCCCCTGCCTAATCCTTTTTTATTTTTAAATGGATTCATCATGCTGCGCTCTCCACGATTTTATCTTGATTTAAAAATTCATCAGTAAAAGAAAAATAAGATTTACTACCCGGACAACTTTTGTCATAAAGTAAAACGGGAACACCATGAGATGGTGCTTCAGACAGTCTTACATTTCTAGGTACTACTGTTTGATAAACTTTTTCTTTGAAATAGTTTCTAGCTTCTCGTTCTACTTCCCCCGATAACTTGTTTCTCTTGTCATACATCGTGAGAATGATGCCTCTTATGTTGAGAGATGAATTTAAGTTAGACTTTATCCTTTCGATTGTCTTCATTAACTGCGTAAGGCCTTCTAGCGCAAAAAATTCTGTCTGTAATGGGACCACAAGTTCGTCAGATGCTACCAATGCCATAATTGTCAGAAGACTGAGTGATGGAGGACAATCAATTAGTATATAATCATATGATACTCCAGAATCATTTAAAATAGAGGCTAATTCGTCTTTCAATTTGAAGGCTCTACGACTGTCTCCGGCTGTCTCAACCTCTAAACCTGAGAGATCTACATTTGAAGTGACCAAATTTAAATTTTCAAACTTAGTTGATTGAACCACTTCTGAAATTTTTTTGGTTCCATTAAGTACACTATAAATCGTCAATTCTGAATTCTCTGTATTGGATAGACCAAGGCCCGTTGTGGCGTTTCCTTGGGGATCAAGATCAATTACTAATATTTTTTTTCCCTTCATAGTCAAACCTGCAGCTAAATTAATTACTGTGGTAGTCTTCCCTACACCACCCTTTTGATTAATTACTGAAATAATTTTTTTATTCATTTTTTTTTTAAATTTGAAATCTTGACTACTAATGATTCATCACTTGTTAAACTTTTTTTTTCTTGATAATCAAATTTCCATTTTTTTGATGCTTCATTTAGAATTTCTTTTCCACTTTTTCCTAAAAATAAAATTATATATTTAAATTTTTTAAAATTCTTCGAAGCTATTTCAAAAATAACTGGCAAAGGTTTAAATGCTCTAGAAATTATAATATCTGTCTGTAAATTTTTCTGGTCAAAGATATTTTTTTGTTCAATCTCTGTATTCAATTTAAATTTTTTTGAAATCTCTTTTAGGAAATTACTTTTATGATAGCTTTTTTCATAGAAAATGACTTTAAATTCTGGTTTTTTTGGTTTCATCAAAATGGCCAAAACTATACCAGGTAAACCCGCACCCGAGCCTAGATCAGTGCATATTTTAATATCATTTTTATCAATAAAATCAATTGTTTGCGCACTATCAGCAATATGCCTTGTATTTATTGACTTTTCTGTACTTGAACTTATCAGATTTATTTCTTTATTCTTTTTTAAGATTGATAAACTATATTTATTAAGCTCATCCAATGTTTCACGTGAAACATTTTGAATTCCAAGTTTTGAGTTTTTTATAAAATTCGAATCAATCAAGCTATATGCTTAATAAACTTTCTTTTAAGGTGAGACAACAAAATATATGCTGCTGCTGGAGTTATACCGTCTATTCTAAGTGCTTGACCCATAGTTTTAGGTCTAATTTGTTTAAATTTTGATTTAACTTCGTTAGATAAGCCACTCAAATCATCATAATTAACATTTTGAGGTATTTTTAGGTTTTCGTCTCTCTTAAATGCTAAAATATCTGCATTTTGCTTTTTTAGATAACCCCTATAATGTGCATTAATTTCAAGTTGATCATCAATTTCTTTTGAAATATATGGAATTTCAGGCCAAATTTCTCTTATTTTATCCATATTAACTCCTTTTTGGCTTAGAATTTGAGTAGATGATCTCGATATTCCATCTTTAGCAATATTAACACCAAATTTTGAAATTTTAGATGGTGAAACCTTTAACTTTTCCATTTTAAAAAAGGTTTTGTTTAAATTATTAGATTTTTCATGAAATGCTCTAATTCGGCCCTTTGAGATAATTCCTATATTAATTCCCTTATTTGTTAATCTTAAGTCAGCATTATCTGATCTTAATGTTAACCTATATTCAGCTCTCGATGTAAACATTCTGTATGGTTCGGCAACGCCTTTTGTAACTAAATCATCTATCAAAACTCCAATATAAGCATCTGATCTATCTAAAATAAAAGGTTCAGCACTTTTAATTGATAATCCAGCGTTAATTCCTGCTATTAATCCTTGAGCAGCTGCTTCCTCATATCCGGTAGTACCGTTAATTTGACCTGCAAGGTATAAATTTTTGATTTTCTTAGTCTCCAAAGTTAAAAAAAGCTCCCTTGGATCTACATAATCGTATTCTATTGCGTACCCAGGCCTTAAAATAGAAACATTCTCTAAACCCTTGATTTTACTACATATTTCAGTCTGAATTTCAGCTGGTAAAGAGGTCGAAATGCCGTTTGGATAAACTGTATAATCATTAAGTCCTTCTGGCTCAAGAAATATTTGATGTCTATGCTTATTAGAAAACTTTACCACCTTATCTTCTATTGATGGACAGTATCTTGGGCCAATCCCCTTAATGGTTCCAGAGTAGATAGCACTTCTTTTTATATTTTTTGAAATTATTTTATGAACCTCATCATTAGTATATGTCATTCTACATGAAACTTGTTTATTAAAATTTTTCTTTGTTAAAAAAGAAAAAAAGTATGGATCATCATCTGCAAACTGTTCCTCTAAGTTTTCAAAATTAATTGTCCTAGAGTCCAATCTTGGAGGTGTTCCTGTTTTTAATCTTCCTATTTGGAAATTATTCTTTTTAAGTTCTTCACTTAAGCCAGTTGTTGGTTTTTCATTATATCTTCCAGCTGGGATCTTTTTTTCACCAATATGTATCAAACCATTTAAAAAAGTGCCAGTTGTTAGTATTAGCTTGGATGTTTTAATTTTTTTTCCAGAGCTAGTTATAAATCCATTTATGCTATTATTATCAAAAATAAAACCAATTACAGAGTCCGAAAAAACGCTTAAATTACAATAGTTTAGCATTTTTTCTTGCATATATTTTTTGTATAATGATCTATCAGACTGAGTTCTTGGTCCACGTACTGCTGGACCTCTACTTCTATTTAAAAGCCGAAATTGTATCCCTGACTTGTCTGCAACATCACCCATTACACCATCTAAAGCATCAATTTCTCTAACTAAATGTCCTTTTCCAAGTCCTCCAATTGCTGGGTTGCATGACATTTCTCCTATTGTTTCTATTTTGTTAGTGAACAATGCAGTATTAACTCCTAATCTAGCAGAAGCTGCTGCTGCTTCGCATCCCGCATGTCCTCCACCAATTACTACTACATCAAATGATAAATCATTTTTCATAGTTTTAATTTATATTTGATATTTTTTTTTACAAGAATTGTCTGAAAACAGTTTAAAAAACCAATAAAATCAACATTTATTTACCTATACAGAAATCATTAAAAATTGACCCTAGTATCTCTTCTACATCAACTTTTCCGACAATCATGCCCAAGTGTCTTGTAGCCAACCTAATATCTTCTGCCGCTTTGTCGAAATCTTCATTATCTTTTTTGTTCTCAAATTTTTGAAGATGATGAACACACTGCTCTAGATGTTGTCTATGCCTTTCCCTGGTAATTAAAATATCTTCTGAATTTATAAATTGATTTTTTAATTTATTTTTAATTGCTGAAATTAATTGATTTAAATTTTTTTCACTTTTTATTGATATACATATTGGATTATATTTTTTAAAATCATCAATTTTATCAATTCCTAAATCTAATTTATTTATTACTAAAATGTTTCTTTCAGGTGATAAAGTTGCCAAAAAGTCTTTAAAATCAACACTTTTAGGTTCAATTACAATAATGTTTAAATCAGCATTTTTTCCTTTTTGTAGAGCTAATTTGATACCTTTATTTTCTATTTCATCTTTAGATTCTCGTATCCCAGCTGTATCTGAAATTATCACTGGAAATCCATCAATATTTAAATGGGTCTCTATTACATCCCTTGTAGTTCCTGCAATTTCTGAAACAATAGCAACGTCTCTTTTTGAAAGATAATTTAATAAACTAGATTTACCTGAATTTGTAGGACCTAAAATTGCTATTTTATAACCTTCTCTGATTCTTTCTCCCACTTTTCTATCATTTAATATCTTTTGAATTTCTAATTTTATTTTTTTTGAATTTTTTTTTACATCTTCTAATATATCTTTAGGTAAATCTTCATCTGGAAAATCGATTTTTGCTTCTATATTTGATAATATTTTTAACAACCCTTCTCTCCATGAATTATATTTCTCAAAACTTTTACCACTCATTATTTTTATTGCTTGCTTCCTCTGAATTTCAGTTTCTGATGCAATAAGATCCCCTATACTTTCTGCTTTTAATAAATTTATCTTTCCATTTTGAAAAGCAAGTTTAGTAAATTCTCCTGGTTCAGCTAATCTACAATTTTCAATTTTTGAAATTGAATTTAATATTGCCTCTATAACGGCTCTACTACCATGAACGTGAATTTCAGCCATATCCTCCCCTGTGTAGCTGTCTGGCCCGGGAAACCATATTATTATGCCTTCATCTATAAGCTCTTTTTTATTGATATTGTTCACTTTTTTAAGTGTAGCCATTCTTGGCTTCGGAAAAGCTCCTTCAATTAATTCAGAAATGACCTTTTTACTCTCAGATCCTGAAATTCTTATAACTGCCACTCCAGATATACCTGGGCCGGATGATAATGCATATATAGTCGCCATATACTTATTATAACTAGATTTTCTTATATATATATAATTAATTATTTCTTAGTCTAAATTTGTTTTAATAATTTAGAAAATGAATCAGTAAATAGTTTAATATTAAATAATGGAGAAGCTAAAGCTTTTTGCCTTAAAGATTTTCTTAGTTCGTTAAGCTTTTGTCTATTTTCTTTTGAAGCTAATTTAGTAGCTTTTAATACATAATCTTCCTTATCATTTGCAATTAAATCTTCTAGTTCTAAATTTTTGTTTATACTGTAACCGCATCTTGAAACAAATCTACTACCTTTTAAAACTAATACCGGAACACCCATCCAAATAGACTCGAAAGAAGTTGTAACACCATTGTAAGGAAAAGTGTCTAATGTAATATCAATTTTATTATAATCTTCTAAATGATTTTTTTTATCCTTTTTAACATTTAAAATAATTAAATTTTCAGGATTTATAGAATTATCAAATTTTTTTATTATATAGTTTTTAAAATTTTTATCTACGCCCTGTATAGATTTTAATATCAATCTAGAATTTGGGACATTTTTTAAAATTTTATCCCAAACTTGAATAGTCTCATTTGATAGCTTGAGAAAATTATTAAAAGATCCAAAAGTAAAAAATTTACTCGTAAGAGCCGGCAATTCATTGATTGTTTCTTCACTAAGTTTTGAGTGTACATTCCAAATATTCTGAGTTTTTAAAATTTTTTCTTTATAAAAATTCTCTTCATGTTTAGTTGTTACATAAGGATCAGAAATAATATAATCAATTTCATCCAATTGAGTTGAATTACAGTAACCTAACCAAGAAATTTGTACTGGAGCTGGTTTGTTTTTAAAAATTTGTAATTTGTTGTCAACGTTATAACCACCAAGATCAAACAAATAGTATATTTTTTTTTTATTTATCATTTTGCATAAATCTAAATCACTTAAATTCTTTACATCATACCATTCTGAAAAAGATTTTTTTAAAGCTTTGGTGAAATTACTTTCACCTTTTTCAGCAGTAAATAAATTGAATGCTATGGGTATAAAATTTCTAGCTTTTAATTCAGCAATAAAATCTATAAGGAAATAACCAATAGGATGATCTCTTAAATCATTTGATAAAAAGCCAATTTTTGCTTTATCATACTCGTTTGTATTTACTTTTAACGAAGTCAAGCTCTTCGAAATAATATCATTATATAAATCACAATACTTTTTATACTTCGCTTCGGAATATTTAGATGAATAATTTTGTAAAAATATTAATGCTGTTAGATCTTTTAAATTAAAATTTCCATTCTCTATTAATTTTTCATGATAATTTATTGTGTCTTCAACAAAGCCTGCTGAATATGTTAAATTGGCTAAATTAAGAATAATATTACTATTACCTGGATGTTTTTCATCATACTTTTTTAACAATAAAATTATGTTTTCATGATTTTTGTCTTGTAGGCTTATTCTACTTAAGTTTAGGAGACTGTGGATATACTCAGAGTCTTTTCTGAGTGCCATTTCAAAATAATTTCTAGCTTTTGCTATTTTTTTTTCGGATGTTTCTATAATTCCCAGTAAGTTTAAAATGAAAGGATTGTTTTTTTGTTTATCTCCTAGATTAGATATTTCAAATTTAATAGTGTTAAATTCTTTATTTTTATAAAGGCTTTCAAGTTTTTTTATAAAAATTTTATCCAAATTTATAAAATATTAAAAATTGTATTTTATGAAGGCTTATTCATAGAGTTAAAAAACTCAGAATTATTTTTTGTACTTTTAAGTTTCGAGTTTATAAACTCTATAGCATCCATTGAACCCATAGAAGCTATTATTCTTCTCAAAACATTCATTTTTTGTAAATCATTTTTATCAAACAAAAGCTCTTCTCGTCTTGTTCCAGATTTGGTAATATCAATTGCTGGATATATTCTTTTTTCAGAAATTTTTCTATCTAATATAGTTTCACTATTACCAGTACCTTTAAATTCTTCAAATATAACTTCATCCATTCTACTACCAGTATCAATTAAGGCAGTTGCTATAATTGTAAGAGACCCACCTTCTTCAATATTTCTAGCTGCACCAAAAAATCTTTTTGGTCTTTGTAATGCATTTGCATCAACACCACCTGTTAATACTTTTCCAGAGCTTGGCACCACCGCATTATAAGCTCTTCCTAGTCGAGTTATAGAGTCTAATAAAATTACGACATCTTTTTTATGTTCCGTAAGTCTTTTAGCTTTTTCTATAACCATCTCAGCAACAGCAACATGTCTCTGCGCAGGTTCATCAAAAGTAGAACTAATAACTTCTCCTTTAACAGTTCTTTGCATATCTGTTACTTCTTCTGGTCTCTCGTCTATAAGTAAAACCATCAAATAACATTCTGGATGATTTGCTGATATTGAGTTTGCAATACTTTGTAAAATCATTGTTTTCCCAGCTTTAGGTGGTGAAATAATTAATGATCTTTGGCCTTTTCCTATTGGACTTACCAAATCTATTAAACGTGCTGTTAAATCTGGTTTTTTTTCCACTTTTGTTGTCTCCACTTCCATAACAAATTGTTTGTTTGGATATAAAGGAGTTAAATTATCAAATGCAATTTTATGTCTAGCTTTTTCAGGATCTTCAAAATTAATTTTACTAACTTGAAGTAAAGCAAAATATCTTTCGCCATCTTTAGGTGCTCTTACAGGTCCCTCTACAGTATCTCCTGTTCTTAATCCAAATCTTCTGATCTGACTAGGGCTTATATAAATATCATCTGGGCCTGGTAAATAATTTGATTCCATTGCTCTTAAAAAACCAAAACCGTCTTGCAATAATTGCAAAACACCAACACCAGTTATTTCTTCACCTTTTTCTGCAAGTTTTTTTAAAATAGCAAATAATATTTCTTGTTTTCTAAGTGTGCTGGCATTCTCAATTCCGAGTTCCTCTGCTTGAGTAATCAAATTCTCTGATGATTTTGTTTTAAGTTCTTGAATATTCATTGTGTGGGATTAATTTTGAGATAGTTTTAATATATATATCTTTTAAATTTTTTCAATACTAGATAGGTTTAAAAATGACTATAAAAACAATTAAAATAAGCAAAATAGTAGGTACTTCATTAAAAATTCTATAAAATTTAGATGAATAGGTGTTTTTATCAATACTAAATTTTTTCAAACAAACACCTAAAAATAAGTGATAAATAGTTAAAATAAACACCAATATTAGTTTTATTTGTAGCCACTTGCTCGCCAGCTGGTCAAAACCAATACTGCCAATCAACAATAGACCTAAAATCCAAGACAAAATCATTGCTGGCATCATAATATAAAAATAGAGCTTTCTTTCCATAACCTTAAAAATATTTGATGTATTTTGATCATTTTTATTTTCTACATGATAAACAAATATTCTTGGTAAATATAACAATCCAGCCATCCAAGAAATTACAGCTATCAAATGTAGAGCTTTTAAAGTTAAATAAATGTTCATTTTTTTAAAGTATATCTATCCACTAAGTGCTTTAATAAATTAATATGATCTTCATTATCATTAAGGCAAGGAACTATATCAAAATTTTTTCCACCATTTTTAAAAAAACTATTTTTACCCTGAATTGCAATTTCTTCTAAAGTTTCCACACAGTCTGAAGAAAAACCAGGGCAAACAACTAAAATATTTTTTTTTCCTTCTTTTGGTAAATTTTCAAGAGTTTTATCGGTATATGGTTGAAGCCATTCCTGTGGACCAAAACGTGACTGAAATGTTGTTTGTATTGGAATTGTATTAAATTTTTCTATGATAAGTCGAGAAGTTTTCTGACAATAACAGTGGTAAGGATCCCCTTTATCAAAATATTTTTTAGGTATTCCATGATAAGAAGCTACTATTAAATCTGGTTTCCAATTTAATTCTGAAATTTTTTTATTAATACTTTTAACTAAAGCATCAATATATAAGGGCTCAGATTCATAATGAGGGATTATTTGAAGACTCGGCTGCCATCTCATTTTCATTAAACTTCTGTAAACTTCATCACAAACTGTTGCTGTAGTTGCAGCAGCATATTGAGGATATAATGGTAAAACTATTAGTTCTTCACATCCATTTTTTTGGAGATTTAGAATTGTATTTTTTATACTTGGATTCCCATATCTCATTGCATGATCTATAATTATTTCTTCATTTTTTATTTTTTCTTTTAACTTTTTTGTCTGCATCTCAGTATAATATCTTAACGGGGACATATTTTCCTTTTTCATCCAAATTTCTTTATAAGCTTTGGCAGTTTTTGAAGGTCTAAATGTTAAAATAAAAAGATTAAGTATTATTTGCCACAAAAAAAAATTTACTTCTATCACTCGCTTGTCAGATAAAAATTCTTTTAAATATTTTCTTACATCCCACCAACTAGTTGAATCCGGCGTACCAAGATTAACTAGAAGTACTCCTGTTTTTCCATAATTAACTTTTGGATGATCTTTCATTTAAAATCTTTAATTAATTTCACTAAATAATCTACCATATTTGGGTCTGTTTCGGGCAATACACCATGTCCTAAATTAAATATGTATGGATGGTCTTTAAATATTTCCAAATATTTATTTGCTTCTTTTTTTAGTTGATCTTTATCACTAAGTAATATTTTTGGATCTAATCCCCCTTGAATAGGAATTTTGATTTCTTTAATTATAATTTTAGGATCCACTTCATAATCAATATTAACTGCACTAGGATTTACTTTTGCACAGAATTTTTTATAATTTTTAATATTTCTAGGAAAACATATTACAGGAACCCCAAGTTTTTTAGTGTAATTTACTAATTCTATTGTTGGATTATATATGTAATCCTCATATGATTCTTCTTCTAATAATCCAGCCCAACTATCAAAAATTTGAATCATTGAAGCTCCATTTTCTATTTGATTCTTGATATGAATTTTTAAAAATTTTACAATAATCATTAAAAGCTTCTGTATATCTTTGTCTTGTATTTTATTAAAAATTGAATTTTTTAAATCTTTAGCTAATTTTGGTGATTTTTTATTTAACATATAAACAAATATTGTCCAGGGAGCACCAATAAATCCGAAAAGATCTTTTTCATCTACAAGTTTATCTTTTGATACAATATTAATTGCATCATATACTGGTTTTAATTTATTAGTGAAATCTTCATCTTTAACATTTAATAATTTATTTAAATCTAAATCTTCAAGTGATGGTCCATAGTTTTTTTTGAATTCAACTTTTTGTCCTAATCCATATGGTAACATTAAAATATCAGAAAAAATTATAGCAGCATCAAGCTCAAATCTTTTTAATGGTTGTAAAGTAATTTCTGGTGTTAAATTTTTATTTAAACATAATTCTATAAAATTTGGATTTTCTTTTCTTATTTCTCTAAATTCAGGTAAATATCTTCCTGCCTGTCTCATAAACCAAACAGGATTTTTTTTATTACTTTTATCTACAATACAAGTTTTAATAGGGGTCATATTTAATTAATATAAATAGTTTAGTATTAGATTATAGTCCTGTTAATAATGTTAATTAATTTTTATAAACCAGTAATACATAATTTATACACAAAATATGTTTTAAATTATTTAAATAAAAATTAAAAGATTTTGATTTATATTAATTTATCTACATTATGAAAAACTATTATCAACATGTGTAATATTGTTAATTAAATGGGTTTTTTTCACTCAAAAAACAATAATATTCAATTTTATGTTAAATAAGTTTACTATCAACTTTTTATAAACAAATTATACATGGATAATTCATATCAAATTTATTTAGTATCAGATTCAACGGGCGAAACTCTCGATAGAATTTTTATCGCACTAAAAGCACAGTTTAAAAATTTTAATTATGAAACAAACCATTTTTCATTTACCAGAACTGAAAATCAAATATCTAAAATTATGGAAACTTGTAAAAAACAAAAAAAATCAATTATTTTATATACTATTGTTGATGATAAATTAGCAGAATTTTTAAAAAAAGAATCTGATAAAATAAAAGTCCCTTGTTTTAGTGTATTAGGAAATTTAATTTTAAGTTTTTCAAAATTACTTAATCAGGAAGCATTACACGTTCCAAGCCGCCAATATGTGATAGATGGAGATTACAATAAAAAAATTGAAGCTATACAATTTACCATGAACCATGACGATGGCAATTTAACTGAGGATGTACAAAAGTCAGATATAATTTTACTTGGAGTTAGTAGAACAAGTAAAACTCCTACATCTATATATTTAGCAAATAAAGGTTATAGAGTTTCAAATATTCCATTGGTAAATGAAAATTCAATACCTGATTTTCTTAAAAAAAATAAAAGTATAAAATGTATAGTAGGCTTAACCGTAGAACCAGAAAGGTTAATTGAGATTAGAAAAACCAGAATGAATACATTAAATGAATCTAGAGGAAAAAATTATACTGACTTAAAAAAAATTAATGAAGAAGTAGAAATGTCAAAAAAAACTTTTCAAAAATATAAATGGCCAGTTATAGATGTAACTAGAAAATCTGTAGAAGAAACTGCTGCCTCGATTATTAAAATGTACGAAATTAAAAAAAAAAATGCTTAAAGTTATTTTAGCATCAAAGAGCAAAGTAAGAAAAGAAATTTTAAATAATAATAATATTCAATGTTCAGTTGAACCGGCAAATATTGATGAAGATTCTATAAAAATTTCTTTAACAAAAGAAGGAGCTTTCCCAGAAATAATATCTAAAAATTTGGCTGAGCTTAAGGCAAATAAAATAAGTCAAAAAAAAAATGGAGAAATAGTAATTGGTGCTGATAGTGTTATTGATTTAAATGGAAAAATAATTTCCAAACCCTCAAGTAGAGAAGAAGCAATGGAAATTCTTAAGAAGTTAAATGGTAAAAAGCACCACTTAATAAGTTCTGTTTGTATATCAAAAAATGGATCAATGATATGGAATTATACTGATAAAGCAGAATTAATTATGAAACAAATGAATGATAAAGAATTAAAATCTTATTTATCAAAAATTAAAGATGAAGATTTATATGCGTACAATGTTTATCAAATAGAAGGTATAGGAAAGAATTTATTTTCTAAAATTAATGGTGATAAAAATACAATTATGGGTTTGCCAGTTAAAAAAATTAAGGAATATTTAAATAATATAAAATGAAAAAATACTTAGTTATAGGAAATCCAATAGATCATTCATTATCACCAAAACTTCATAATTATTGGATTAAGAAAAATAAAATTGATGCTATTTATGAAAAGAAATTACTTATTAAGAGTGATTTAAAAAAAATAATATTAAAATTAAAATTAGGTGAAATTGATGGAATAAATGTAACAGTTCCATTTAAAAACTCTGTTATTCCTTATATTGATGAATTAAGTGTTGAAGCAAAAAAAACACAATCTGTTAATACAATTTATCGTAAAAATGATAAAATCATTGGACATAATACTGATATAGCAGGTTTTGAATTAGGTTTAAGACATTTTAAATATAATGTTTTAGGTAAAAAAGTTCTTATTCTGGGTGCAGGAGGAGTTGTTCCTTCAATTATTTTTGCTTTAAAAAAAATGAAAGCATCTCATATAATTTTATCTAATAGAACTAAATTAAAAGCAGAAAATATAAAAAAAATTTTTCCAGGAATTGAAATTATAGATTGGGGGAAAACAGGAGAATTCGATATGATTATAAATGCAACAAGTATAGGTTTGAAAAGTGATGATGAAATTAAATTAAATTATAATGATTTTGGGAAAAATAAATTTTTTTATGATGTTATTTATAATCCTAAGGATACAAATTTCTTAAGAAAAGCAAAAGAATTAGGAAATGAGATAGAAAATGGGAAAATGATGTTTATTTACCAAGCTCATCAAGCATTTGCTATTTGGCATAAAATATTTCCAGAAATTGATAATGAAACAATTAAATTATTAGATGATTAGAATAGCAACAGTTGGTGAAATAGGATCAGGAAAAAGTTATGTGGCCAAACTACTGGGTTTTCCTATATTTAATGCAGATATAGAGGTTAGTAAAATTTACAAAAAAAATTATAAGTGTTTTTTAATTTTAAAAAAAAAATTACCTAAATTTATAAAATCATATCCAATCAAAAAAAACGAAATTTTGAGAGCTATATTTTCAAATAAAAATAATTTAAAGAAAATAACAAAAATAGTACATCCAATTATAAGAAAAAGTATGTATAGCTTTATAAAAAAAAATAAAAAAAAAAAAGCAATTGTGCTTGATATCCCTTTGTATTTTGAAAATAAAATTAATAAAAAGGGAGATATAATTATTTTTGTTGATGCAAAAAAATCTGAAATAAATAGAAGGCTAAAGAGAAGGCGTAGTTTTAATTATAAAATTTTTAATAGATTTAAAAAAATTCAACTTCCAATACAAATAAAAAAAAAAAAATCTAATTTTGTAATAATAAATGATTTTAAAAATGTATCTTTAAAAAAAAATGTTAAATTAATAAAAAAAATAATTTTAAAAAAATGAAAGAAGTAATCCTCGATACAGAAACAACTGGTTTAGAAGTCAGAGAAGGACATAGAATAGTAGAAATAGGTTGTTTAGAAATGAATAACTATGTAGTAACATCAAAAAAATTCCATTGTTATTTAAATCCAGAAAGAAAAGTTTCTGAGCAAGCATTCAAAGTTCATGGATATTCAGATGAATTTCTTTCTTCCCAAAAAAAATTTAAAGAAGTTGTTGATGAATTTTTAGATTTTATTAAAGATAAAAAGTTAGTAATTCATAATGCTGGATTTGATCTAGCTCATTTAAATAATGAACTTTCTTTAATAGGAAGAGAAAAAATTGATAAGAATATGGTTATAGATACTCTTCAGATTGCTAGAGAAAAATTTCCTGGATCACAAATTAGTTTGGATGCACTTTGTAAGAGATATAAAATTGATAATTCAAAAAGAAAAAATCATACAGCTATAATTGACTGTGAGTTGCTAACTAAAGTTTATATAAATTTAATTGATCAAAAGGAACCATTATTAAATTTTCAGTCGGGTGAAATTAGCGAAATAAATAATAAAAAGAATGATATAATTTCATATTCTAAAAAAATTGTTAAACCAACAAAAGAAGAAGCGGAACTTCATAAATTATTTTTAAAGTCTAGTCTTAAAAAAAATTTTTTTAATTAAATTTTTCTTTAAAAAGTTTAGTAAAATCTACTTTTTTATCAAATTTTACACCAGGGTATCCTGAGTCAGATAAAAGATTTAATAAAATTTTTTCAAGTTCTGTGTAAATCTCTGTTGGAACATCGCATAATACTATTTTTTGTAAATCTTTTTTTTCTTTTACACCATCTTCTATCCTAACTACGGAAGTATAAATTACTTCAAAGTAAGATTTTTTTTCTTGTTTAGTTTTATCTTGAAACTTTAGACAGGTATTTACTTCGATTAATTTATTTTTTAATGGATTAGAACTAATATCAATATCTAATTCGTATTTTGAAATATTATCTTTTGTAAAAAGATAACTTTCTACATCCGGAGTTTCACTAGACATATCTTTAATGAAATTAGATAAAATTTTATATTTTTCATTCATTTATTATCATCTATATCTTCCGATTCACCTTCAATAAAGTCTTCTTTTAAATTTTTTTTTTGAGGATAGTTTTTTTTAAATTTTTTAAATAATAACTTTCTTGTTAAAGGAAAAATAATTAATAGACCCAAAAAATCTGTTGCAAATCCTGGAATTATTAATAATAAGGCTGCAAAGGCTAAAGCTGCACCTGATACAATTTCATAAACCGGAAGTTCATTTCTTACAAGTTGAGTCATTCCTGATTTTAAAGTATTAAATCCTTCATACCTTGCATATAAAACTCCAACAAAAGCTGTTATAAAGATCAAAGATATTGTATTAAAAGCTCCAATTTGACCTCCAATTTCAATAAAAAGATAAATTTCAATTATAGGAATTAATATAATCAATAATAATATTGTGTTCATTTGTCATTAGTCTAATTTGCCAGTTGAAATTAAGCAACATACTAAATATTATTTAATTATGAATTATAGTTTTGAATATATAGATATTATACTTCTAGCAATGATAGCTGGATTTATATTTTTGAGGTTAAGAGGTATTTTAGGTAGAAAATCAGGATTTGAAGATGAAATACAATCAAATTATGAAGAAAAGTTTCCACAAGAAACATTAAAAAATACACTTAAACAAAATAACTTTGATGAAGAGGCAAAAAAGAATTTTTTAATTGGAGCAAAAATAGCCTATGAAAATATAATAACAAGTTTTTCATCTGGCAATCTTATATCTGTTAAACAATTATTAGATAAAAAAGTATATCAACAATTTGAAGACGCTATAAATGATAGAAAAAAAAATGGAAAAATTTCTGAAACCACTTTTATTGGTATTCATTCAGCAGAAGTTAAAAATCATGAAAATAATAAAGATTTTTTGGAGGTTACAGTAGATTTTGTAAGTGAAATTATTTCATGTGTAAAAGATAAAAATAATAAAATTTTATCTGGAGATCCAAAAAAAATAAAAAAAGTTTTTGATACTTGGAAATTTTCAAAAAATATTAATTCAACAAATCCTAACTGGTTATTAATTGATACAGAGTGCTGATTGAAAAAAATCACAGATAAAGATAAAAAAGATTGGCAAAATTTCACATCTGGAAAAGATAAGATTGAAGATAAGGATAATTTTAATCTTCAATTTAATAAAAAAGAATTTTTAAAGTCCATAGATTTACATGGGTATACACTAGATCAAGCAAATCAAACAATAAATCAGTTTATAGAAAAATGTTATTATGAAAGTGTAAGTAGGATAAACGTTATTACAGGAAAAGGTTTAAGGTCAAAAAATAAAGAAGATCCTTTTAAATCTAATGATCTTGCAATTTTAAAATATTCAGTACCAAATTTTATTAAAAATAATTCAGAATTAATGAAAAAAATAAAAATGATTGATTTTGACTCTGTAAATAATTCTTCAAAGGGAAGCTTTGATATAATTTTAAAGAAAAAATTATAAAATAAACTTTGATAAATCAGTATCTTTAACTAGTTCACCAATATTTTTCTTAATATATTCTGAGTCTATAGTAATTTTTTCACCAGATCTGTCGGTTGCAGTAAAGCTAATTTCATCTAAAACTCTTTCTATTATAGTATGAAGTCTTCTGGCACCAATATTTTCTACTGTTGAATTTACTTCAGTTGCAATATTTGCAATTGTGTCTATTCCATCTTCGGAAAATTCTAAATCGACATTTTCAGTTTTTAATAAAGCTCTGTATTGTTTGATTAAACTGTTGTCTGGTTCTCTTAAAATTTTTTTAAAATCATCGCTTGTAAGTGCGTCTAATTCTACTCTTATCGGTAAACGACCTTGAAGTTCGGGTAAAAGATCTGAAGGTTTGGCAAGCTGGAAAGCTCCTGATGCAATAAATAGAATATGATCAGTTTTTATTGGACCGTATTTTGTACTTACAGTTGTGCCTTCAATTAAAGGTAACAAATCTCTTTGGACTCCTTCTCTTGAAACATCTCCACCAACTCTATCTGTCCTTGCAGAAATTTTGTCAATTTCATCTAAAAAAACTATTCCATTATTTTCTGTAGAATTTTTTGCTGATTTTATAATTTTATCTTGTTCAATTAATTTATCTGACTCCTCATTCATTAAAATTTCATGAGATTCTTTTACAGTCATTTTCTTTTTTTTAGGTTTATTTCCCATATTTTTACCAAGCATTTCACCAATATTTATCATTCCAACATTTGCTCCTGGCATTCCTGGTATTTCGAATGAAGGCATATTGTTAGCTTCGCTTACTGCAATTTCAATTTCATTATCATCTAAGTCACCATTTCTTAGTCTTTTTCTAAAACTTTCTCTAGTTGCTACACTAGCTTTGTTTCCTACAATTGCATCAAGAACTTTTTCTTCAGCTTGTTTTTGTGCTTGAGCATATACTTCTTTTCTTTTTTTAACTTTTTCCATAGCGATAGCTATTTCAAGCAAATCTCTTACGATTTGTTCTACATCTCTTCCTACATAACCAACTTCAGTAAATCTTGTTGCTTCAACTTTAACAAAAGGAGCTTCTGCAAGTTTAGACAATCTTCTTGAAATTTCAGTTTTTCCAACTCCAGTTGGCCCAATCATTAAAATATTTTTTGGTAAAACTTCATCTTTCATGTCGCCTTTTAAAGCTTGTCTTCTCCATCTATTTCTTAAAGCAATAGCAACAGCTCTTTTTGCTTTATTTTGACCAACTACAAATCTATCTAATTCAGAAACAATTTCTCTAGGGGATAGGGAACTTATATAAGAATTATTTTCATCTTTATTAGAATCTTTCGGAACAAAAGGTTTAACGTTAGAATTTTCCATTATATTTTTTCTATATTGATATTGTTGTTTGTAAAAACACAAATTTCAGAAGCAACCTCAATTGCTTTTTTTGCAATTTTTTCTGCTGGTAAATCTGTATCCATTAAAACTTTTGCTGCTGCTAAAGCATAATTTCCACCAGAACCAATACCGATAACATCTCCTTCTGGTTCTAGAACGTCGCCTGTACCAGAAATAATAAAACTTTTTTCTTTATCTCCAATTGCCATTAAAGCTTCCAATCTTCTTAAATATTTATCTGTTCTCCAGTCTTTAGCTAGTTCGACAGCTGCTCTTGTTAAATTTCCAGCGTGCTTTTCCAATTTTGACTCTAATCTTTCAAATAAAGTTAATGCATCTGCAGTTGAACCTGCAAATCCAGCGATCACATTTCTTTTCTCAATTTTTCTAACTTTATTTGCAGTTCTTTTGATTACAGTATTTCCCATGCTGACTTGCCCATCGCTAGCAACCACAACATCTTTATTCTTTCTAACCAATACTATTGTTGTCATGATGTTTAGATGGATATTAATTTTTATAGTTCAAGGGCTTTTTTAGCATTCTTGATATAAGGAAATAATGCATATATACCTATCTATAAATCATGAAGAGGAAAGCAAAAGTCTCAAGAAAAACTAAAGAAACATCAATTGATGTAGAAATAAATATTGATGGAAAAGGAAAATATAAAATTGATACGGGTATTGGTTTTTTAAATCATATGTTAGAGCAGCTATCTAAACATTCATCAATGGATATGTCCGTAAAAGCCAAGGGAGACACACACATAGATCTTCATCATACAACAGAGGATACTGGTATAGCTATAGGAGAATGTTTAAGAAAAGCATCAAAGAAATTTGTTGGAATAAAAAGATATGCTCATGCAATGATACCAATGGACGAAACTTTGAGCAGAGTTGCAATTGATATGTCCAACAGACCGTATTTAATTTGGAAAGTAAATTTAAAAGTGGAAAAACTTGGAGAGATGGATACAGAACTTTTTAAAGAATGGTTTCAAGCTTTTTCACAATCTGCTGGGATTACCCTTCATGTTGAGAATATTTATGGAGATAATAGCCACCACATTATAGAATCATGTTATAAAGGTTTAGCTAGGTCTTTAAGGGGAGCCCTTGAAATTGACCCTAAAAATAAAAAAACTGTACCATCTACAAAAGGTTCTTTGTAAAAAAAAGAATTAATGAAACTAACAATTGTCGATTATAATTCAGGCAACATAAGCTCTGTAATAAATTCTTTTAAAGAAGTTGCACAAAATAAAGTTAATATTGAAGTTACATCTGATTTAGACAAAATTAAATCAAGTGACAAAGTTGTTTTGCCAGGACAGGGCTCATTTAAAAGCTGTGTTGATGCTTTGAATAGTATTAATGGTTTAGTAGATAGTTTGAATGAATTTGTGATAAGTAATAAAAAGCCTCTCCTGGGTATCTGTGTAGGTCTTCAAATGTTTGCTGATACAGGTTATGAGGAAATAGAAACAAAAGGATTAGGTTGGATTTCGGGAAAGGTTTCTAAAATTGATAATCAAAATGGAAAATATAAACTTCCCCACATTGGTTGGAATCAAATAGACATTATTAAAGAAAGTAAAATTTTTAGGAATATTGAAAATAATTCTCATATGTATTTTGTGCATAGTTATGAATTTATTCCAGAAGATAAAAATGTAATTTCTGCAACAACAGATTATTCAACAAAAGTTGTTTGTTCTGTTGAAAAAGGAAATATTTTTGGAACTCAATTTCACCCAGAAAAGAGTGATAAGATAGGACTTAAAATAATTGATAATTTTATAAATTTATAAAAATAATGAAAACAGAATATTTTACTATTTTTTTAATAATATTTTTTTTTGGATTAATTACAGTTGGTATTCTTCTTCTCTTAGCTTACTTGTTAGGGTATTCTCTTGATTATTACATGAGAGAGATAAACACTTTACAACGTTGTATTGTAATTTTTGCCTCAGGATTACCTGGATATTTCTTCTTGATAAAAAAAATTAAAAAAAAGAAAGAATAAATGAAAATATTTCCAGCTATAGATATTAAAGATAAAAAGTGTGTAAGATTAGTAAAAGGAGACTTTGAAAATAAAACTGAGTACGAAATGTCTCCTCTCGAACAAGCAGGAAAATATAAAGACCACGGATTTAAAAATCTTCATATTGTTGACCTAGATGGAGCTTTAACTGGAGAGACAGTTAATTTAGAAATTATTAAAGAAATAGTAAATCAATTTAATTTTAAAGTTGAGATAGGTGGGGGTGTTAGAAATTTTGAAAGTATTAAAAAATATGCCGATGTTGGTGTTGAAAAAGTAATTTTAGGAAGTGCTGCAATAAAGGATAAAAACTTTTTAAAAGAGGCTTGTCTTAAATTTCCAAATAAAATTGCATTAGGATTAGATGCTAAAGACGGGTTTTTGTCAGTATCAGGTTGGAAAGAAAATTCTAATAAATTAACTATAGATTTTTTAAAAGAAGTAAATGATTATGGCGTGAGCAGATTGATTTATACTGATATAAATCGAGATGGTACCAAGCAAAGCCCAAATTTTGATGAGACTTCAAAAGTTGCTAATATTTCAAAATGTCCAGTGGTAATATCTGGTGGAGTTTCTTCAATAGATGATATTAAAAAAGCTAAAGATTTAAAAAATATTGAGGGTATAATTGTTGGTAAGGCAATATATGATGGTGATATTGATCTTAAAGATTTAGTAAAAGAAGATGCTTAAAAATAGAATAATTCCTTGTCTAGATGTCAAAAACGGAAGAGTCGTTAAAGGTATAAATTTTGTTGATTTAAAAGATGCAGGAGATCCTGTTGAACAAGCAAAAATTTATAGTGACGGTGGAGCAGACGAAATTTGTTTTTTAGATATTACAGCTTCAAATGAAAATAGAGAAACAATCTATGAAGTTGTTAAGAAAACTTCAAAAAAATGTTTTGTACCTTTAACAGTCGGTGGAGGCGTTAGAAGTGTTGAAGATATTAATAAATTATTAAATTGTGGTGCAGATAAAGTATCAATTAATACAGCTGCTGTTCAAAATGAAAAAGTAGTTTTAGATAGTTCAAAAAAATTTGGATCTCAATGTATTGTCGTTGCAATTGACGCAAAAAAAAATGGAAATAAGTGGGAAGTTTTTACTCATGGTGGAAGAAATAATAGTGAAATTGATGCATTGGAATATGCAAAAAAAATGGAAGATAGTGGGGCAGGTGAATTATTAGTTACTTCTATGGATCGAGATGGAACTCAAGAAGGTTACGATATTGATTTAATGTCAAAAATATCTTCCATAGTAAATATACCTGTAATTGCTTCTGGTGGCGTTGGTAATTTAGATCATTTGGTGGATGGTATTAAATTAGGAAAAGCTAGCGCCGTTTTGGCAGCCTCAATATTTCATTATGGTAAGTATTCTGTAAAAGAAGCAAAGCAATATTTGGATTCTAAAGGAATTCCAGTTAGGATTTAAAATGTTAAAAACTTTAGAAGATTTAATAACTATTATTAGACAGAGAAAATCATCCTCAGATGAAAATTCATACACAGCAAAATTGTTTAAAGATAAATCTCTTTCAACTGAAAAAGTTAAAGAGGAGATTGGTGAGCTAATAGAGGCTGTTAAAAATAATTCAAACAAAATTCATGAAGCTGCAGATGTTTTCTATCATTTAATTGTCTATTTAGAAGGAAATGGTATTAAAATTGAAGATATTATGGAAGAGTTGGAGAAAAGAAAAAAAATAAATAAATAAATTTTTAATGCTTCTGAAGGACTTTTTTTTTTCGTTTAAACAGTCAATACAAAGAGATTTAGAAAAAAATAAATTTTTTAAATCATTTAAAAAAATATTTGTTTTCCCTTATAAATATTTTTTAAATTATTTGAGAGAATTATTTTTGCTTGATAAAGTAAATTTAAATAAACAATTAAATAATGATCAACTAAAACAAAAAAATTTAAATGAACTTTTTTTAATGTTTAATTGTGACAAAGGTTCAAAAGTAGAAATAAATGGAAATTTAATACAAGGACATGACTATTCCCCATTTTACGAAAAATATTTTTCAAAATATAAAAATAAAGAAAAAATAAATATTTTAGAAATAGGAACTCTAAGAGGTGCTTCTTCAGCTAGTTTTTTTTATTATTTTAATTATCCCAATATTTACTGTTTAGACATAAATCCTTTTCAAATAAAGGTATTTTCTAAACATATAAGAAAAATATTTGTAGATGTTACATCTAAAAAAATTTTAGATAATGTTTCTAGATATTTAAATGTAGATTTTGACATTATAATTGATGATGCAAGTCATAATATTAGAGATCAAATTATAACTTTAAATACTTTTTTTCCTAAACTTAAAAAAAATGGTATTTATGTAATTGAAGATATTTCTCAATATATTTCATCGAAAAATCTGAATCCAAATCAATTGAATTATGGAGTAAAGGATTTTATTCAGTCTATAAAAAACCAAGGAATGCATCAATCAAATTTTATATCAAAACAAGAAAAGAAGTATCTAAATAAAAATATTAATCAAATTTTTTTTGAGAAAGGAAAGTTTATAGTAAATAACATCAATATTTCCGAAATCGTTTTTATTGAGAAACTATAAAAATTTATTATATAATATTTAATGAAAAAAATTAAAATCATTTTTTTTATAATAATTGCCTTTATTATTTATAAAGGAGTAGTAGCATTTAAAAATTTTGAAATAGGAGTTAGTGATAGAGTGGCAGAAATTGAAGAATTAGCAGATTTTGAAAAAGAAGGAGAAGTTATAGGTCTTATGATGTATTTAGGCGATCCACCAGAATTGAAAGAGCATCTTTTCACTGAATCAAGATCAAAATGTTTGGAACTTAAAGAAGTTGCAGAAGAAAATTCTAATGCTTATTATGAGTGTGCAAGAGTTAATGCAGTTCTTAAGGGTAAAAAAATTGTGAGTGTAATTGAGGAGTTAGAGGTTTTAGAATGAAATATGATGACAATAACATTTTTGCAAAAATTTTGAGAGGTGAAATACCTTGTGAAAAAATTTATGAGGATGATTTTGTTTTATCATTTTATGATATTAATCCTCAAAAAAAAATTCATGCTCTAGTAATACCAAAAGGAAAATATATTGATTTAGATGATTTTTCTTCCAAAGCAACCCCAGAGGAAATGGTTGGATTATTAAAGGGAATTAATACCGTTGCTAAAAAACTTGGAATATCAGTAGATACTGGAAAAGGTTATAGAACTTTAACAAATATAAGTGAGTATGGTGGACAAGAGGTTCCTCATTTGCATTTTCATCTTTTTGGTGGCGAAAAAGTTGGAAAAATGGTCGGATAATGGAAAAAATTGATAGATATTATCTTGAAATTACATCAATAAAAAATCTTAAAGGTAAAGATAAACCATCTAATAAAACTATTTTAGAATTAGTAGATAATAAAAATTATGAA
>CACLYO010000008.1 GCA_902611145.1 uncultured Pelagibacteraceae bacterium | reverse complement strand
GTACTTAACACCTGACCTTGTAGTTTTTTATCATCAATAGAGGTATTTTTAGATTTAGAAACAATTTTTTCTTTTTTAACGATCCACGGTTTGTAAATATCGACAATACATAAATCTGCATCATTACCTACTGAAAGATTTCCTTTATTAATTTTAAGTATTTTGGCAGGATTTGATGTTAATAATTTTATTAATTTGAATAATTTTACTGAATCATTATGAAATAACTCGAGAGCTAATGGTAAAAGTGTTTCTATCCCGGAAGCACCAGTAGCTGCTTGAGAAAAAGTTAGTCTTTTTGACTCTTCATCTTCAGGTTTATGATCTGAAACAATTACATCGATTAAATCTTTATTAATTGCTTTAATTAATGAAATTCTATCTTCTTCAGTTCTTAGTGGAGGTGATAATTTTAAAAATGTTCTAAAATCTCCCACATCATTTTCATTTAAAGAAAGATTATTTATTGAAACACCTGTAGTAAAATTAACGATATCTTTTTTTCTTTCTATTGTATCAACTGATTTTGATGAGGAAATTTGAGAAATATGATATCTGCAATTAAAATCTTCTAATAATGACAGATCTCTTTCTATGATTATTTTTTCTGCCAAATCGGGTATACCGTGAAGACCAAGTTTTGTAGCAATGATGCCATCATTTACCATACCATTTTTAGCTAACTCATAATCTTCAGCATGTTGCATAACTAAACTATTCAAATCGTAAGCTGATCTCATTATTCTAGACATTAATCTAGTATTTTGAATTGTTTGAGTTCCATCAGTAAATCCCACAATTCCTTTTTTTTGCAACAAACCAAATTCGGTCATATTTGTTCCTTCAAGATTTTTTGTAAGTGATGCTGTTGGATATATGTTTATTTTAGATTTATCTCTTCCTCTTCTTTTAATAAAATCTACAATAGAAACATTATCTACAATTGGACTTGTATTAGGCATAGTAACAACAGAAGTTACACCTCCAGCTAATGCAGCATTACTCAATGTTCTAAAATTTTCTTTATATTCATAACCAGGTTCACCAACAAAAACTCTCATATCTACAAGCCCCGGAAAGATATGTTTTTCTTTTAGATCGATAAATTTTTCTCTTGATGGAATATTATTTTTATTAACTTTTTTTCCAACAGCTTCAATTTTTCCTTCTTCATCTATAATTAAGCCACCAATTTCCTCCATTGAATTATAAGGATCTACTATATTTGCATTAAGAAAGTATTTTTTTTTCATTATTCACAAAATATTTTTAAACAAGCCATTCTAACAGCAACACCTAATTCAACCTGTTCTTTTATTACACTTTTATTAATATCATCAGCTAATTTTGTATCAATTTCTATACCTCTATTCATAGGACCGGGATGCATAATTAATGCATCATCCTTTGCGTAACTTAATTTGTCAGGAGTTAAACCGTAGTATTCATAATATTCTCTATTTGAAGATAAAAATGAACTAGTCATTCTTTCATTTTGTAGTCTTAGCATCATAACTATATCACAGTCTTTTAAACCTTTTTTCATATCAGAGAATTTATTAACACCTAACTTATCAATATCTTTAGGCATTAAGTTAGATGGTGCTACAATATTTAACTCTGCGCCCAACATATTCAGAAGATAAATATTTGATCTTGCAACTCTTGAATGAAGTATATCCCCACAAATTGCAATTTTAAGACCTTGAATTTTTTTTCTTCTATCAATAATTGTTAGAGCATCCAATAACGCCTGAGTAGGGTGTTCTCTTCTTCCATCACCAGCATTAATTACAGCACAATTAACTTTCTGCGAAAGTAAATTGCATGCTCCAGAATCTTGGTGCCTTATAACTATTATATCAGGATGCATTGCATTTAGTGTCATTGCAGTATCGATAAGAGTTTCACCTTTTTTAATAGCTGAATTTACTATATTCATTGACATAACATCAGCACCTAATCTTTTACCCGCAAGTTCAAAAGAACTTTGAGTTCTAGTAGATGGTTCAAAAAAAAGATTAATTTGAGTTTTACCTCTAAGAATATCTAATTTTTTATTCTTACTTTTATTTAATGAAATGAATTGTTTAGCATCTTCTAAAATAAAATTTATATCTGAAATAGATAAATCTTGGATTCCTAACAAATTTTTTTGAGAAATTTTAATAGCTTTCTTTAATGATGATGCCATTAAAACCAACTCTATAGCTCCTTAATAGTGATAAGGCAAGTTATTAATTATTTAAATAATCAATTGCACCTTGAAGTATGAAAGTAGCAGCATTTTTGTCTATATTTTTAGTTCTTTTACTCACGTTTACATCAAGTTGGCTTGAAAGATTAAAAGCACCTACTGTAGATAATCTTTCATCCCAAAGAACAGTTGGAACTTCTATCTTTTTAGAAATCATAGTACTTTTATCTCTAATTGATTGAGAAGCTTTGCCATGACTCCCATCCATATTTATCGGGTCACCAATAATTATTGCTTGAATACTATTTTCTTCTATCAATTTTTTTAAATCAACTATTAAACTGTCTAAAGAAATAAAATTTACTGTATGAAATGGTGTGGCTATTAATCTTTTATCATCACATATTGATATACCAATATTTTTAGTGCCCATATCAATACCAAGTAGTCTAGCTTTTTTATCAATTTTTGTCTTCAGTTCATCAATAGTGATCATGTTGTATTTTTCTATTATAATGATAGATCTAATTATCATATGGCAATAGATCTTAAAACAGTAAAACATATATCAAAATTGGCAAGAATCTCTATCGAAGAAAAAAAAGGTAAAAAACTAGCTGATGACTTAAATTCTATTTTTGAATTTATAGAAAAATTAAACCAACTTGATACCGATAAAGTAGAACCACTAACATCCATAGCAGAAACAAAACTTCAATTAAGACATGATGAAATTAAATCTGAGAATATTCGTGATCAAATTTTAAAAAATTCACCCAATGAAAACAAAGACTTCTTTGTTGTACCAAAGGTGGTAGAATAATGTCAGCTATTGTTGATTTAACACTTGTAGAATTAATTGATAAAATTAAAAAAAAAGATGTTTCATCTAAAGAAACAACAAATGCATATATAGAAAGATGTAAAAAATCAAAAAAACTAAATTCTTTTATTACTGAAGATTTTGATCATGCGTTAAAAAAAGCTAATGCATTTGACAATAATCCCAATTTTGAAAAAAAATTACCAGGGATACCTATAGCTGTTAAAGATTTATTTTGCACAAAAGATTTAAGAACTACCGCGGGAAGCAAAATTTTAAATAATTTTGTACCCACATATGAATCTACTGTAACAAATAATTTATGGGAAAATGGTGCAATCTTACTTGGAAAATTAAATTGTGACGAATTTGCAATGGGATCATCAAATGAAACTAGTTTTTTTGGAAATGTTCAAAGTCCAATTGGTGAAAATATAGTTCCTGGCGGATCTTCGGGTGGTTCGGCATCTGCTTTAGCTGCAAAGTTAACTCCTGCAACCATAGGAACTGATACAGGTGGATCAATTCGTCAACCTGCTTCATTTACTGGAACAGTTGGACTTAAACCAACTTATGGAAGTTGTTCAAGATACGGCATTGTTGCTTTTGCTTCATCATTGGATCAAGCAGGCCCAATGACAAAAGATGTTAAAGATTGTGCATTAATGTTTGAAGTAATGAGCTCATATGACAAGAAGGACTCTACTTCAGTTGATTTTGAAAGAGATAATTATTTAAATAAATTAAAAGATTCAATTAAAGGTAAAAAAATTGGAATCCCTAAAGAGTATAGAGTAGATGGTATGTCAAAAGAAATAGATGAACTTTGGCAAAAAGGAATAAAAATAATTAAAGAGGCCGGTGCCGATGTTATAGATATTTCACTCCCTAATACCATGTATGCCTTACCCGCTTATTATATTGTTGCCCCAGCTGAAGCTTCATCTAATTTGGCAAGATATGATGGCGTTAAATACGGCTTTAGATCTAAAGGTGAAAATTTAATCGACATGTATGAAAAAACAAGATCAGAAGGTTTTGGTGACGAAGTTAAAAGAAGAATTTTAATTGGAACCTATGTTCTTTCATCTGGGTACTACGATGCATATTACTTGAAGGCTCAAAAAGTTAGAAAATTAATTAAAAATGATTTTGATCAAGCCTATAAAAATGTTGATGCCATTCTTACTCCATCAACACCAAGTTCTGCTTTTAAAATAGGTGAAAAAACAGATGACCCTGTATCAATGTATTTAAATGATATATTCACCGTTCCTATAAATTTAGCAGGTTTACCAGCTATATCTATTCCAGCAGGTATTGATGCAAAAGGATATCCTTTAGGATTACAAATAATAGGTAAAGCTTTTGATGAACAAAACATTCTTAACATTGCATATACAATGGAAAAACATATTAACTTCAAAAATGAAATAAAGAGCTGGTGGATTTAATGACCAAAAACAAATCAGAATATTTGATAAAAAGAAATAAAAATGAATACGAGGTAGTAATTGGACTTGAGGTACATGCGCAAGTTCTATCAGAGTCAAAACTTTTTTCAGACTCACCAACTAAATTTGGAGCTGAACCTAACACTCAAGTCAGTTTAGTTGATGCAGCATTTCCAGGAATGTTACCAGTAATAAATGAATTTTGTATAAAACAAGCAGTAAAAACTGGAATAGGTTTGAATGCTAAAATTAATAAAAGATCTATTTTTGATAGAAAAAATTACTTTTACGCAGATCTTCCTCAAGGTTATCAAATTTCTCAGTATAAAAATCCTATAGTGGGCGAAGGATCTGTAATATTAGATTTACCATCAGGCGAAAAAGTAGTTGGAATTGAAAGACTACATTTAGAACAAGATGCAGGTAAGAGTATACATGACATTGATCCACAAAATACACTTGTTGATTTAAATAGATCTGGTGTAGCTCTTATGGAAATAGTAAGTAAACCGGATCTTCGATCTTTAGATGAAGTAAATGCTTATGTTAAAAAACTTAGATCTATTATGAGATATTTAGGAACTTGCGATGGTAATATGCAAGAAGGATCTCTAAGAGCGGATGTTAATGTATCTGTTAGAAAAAAAGGTGATAAAAAACTTGGTACTAGATGTGAAATTAAAAATGTAAATTCAATAAAATTTATGCAGATGGCCATTGAATATGAAGCTAATAGGCAAGTAGATTTGATTGAGGATGGTGGCTCTGTTGATCAAGAAACCAGACTTTTTGATACCAAAAAAAATCAGACTAGATCAATGAGATCTAAAGAGGATGCGCATGATTACAGATATTTTCCAGATCCAGATTTATTACCTTTAGAATTTGATGATCAATTTATAAGTAATTTAAAAAAGGAAATACCAGAATTACCAGATGTAAAAAAAAAGAGATTTATTGAAAAATTTAATTTATCACCATATGAGGCTAATATTTTAGTATCTGACATAGAAACTTCTAAATATTTTGAAGAGGTTATAAAAAATTCAGATGTAAAAATATCTACCAATTGGATTACTGGTGAGTTATTCGCTTTATTGAATGAAAAAAATCTAGAAATAACACAAAGTCCAATTTCATCAAAAAATTTGTCTAAATTGATTAATTTAATTAAAGACGGCACAATATCAGGTAAAATTGCAAAATCTGTTTTTGAAATAATGGCTGATGGTGATAAAGATCCACAAAAAATTATAGATGAAAAAGGCCTTAAACAGGAGAGTGATCCTAAAGAATTAGAAAAACTAATTGATCGAGTAATTAAAGATAATGAAGGCAAAGTCAAAGAATACAAATCTGGCAAAGACAAATTATTTGGTTTTTTTGTAGGTCAGGCAATGAAAGTTTCTGGTGGCAAAGCTAATCCTCAATTAGTTAATGAGATATTAAAAAAGAAACTTAAGTAGAATGAGTTCAGATATTATTGTTAATAAAGAAGTTGTAGAGTATATAAATAATAATTCAACAAAACTTCATCCAGTTCAAAAAGAGATCATTTCATACAATGAGCAACTGGGAGATATAAAAAGAATGCAAATTTCATTATCGCAATGCCATTTTTTACACTTACTAATTAAATCCTCCAAAATAAAAAAAATTTTAGAAATTGGAACTTTTACTGGATTAAGTACATTATCTATGGCTTTAGCTTTACCAGAAAACGGATCAGTTATTGCGCTGGACAAAAATCAAGAAACTAGCAATATCGCTTTAAACTTCTTCAAAAAAGCAGCTCAAGATCATAAAATTAAAATGATTATTGCTCTGGCATTAAAAAGTTTGAAAAATTTAAATTATGAAAAGCATAAATTTGATTTGGTATTTATTGATGCTGATAAAGAAAATTATAAAAATTACTTCAATCATTCAATTGAACTTGTAGACAAAGATGGATTAATAGTAATAGATAATGTTTTATGGCATGGTGAAGTTGTTAATATTAATAAGCAAGATAAATTAACTACAAGTATAAGAGAATTTAACACCTATGTTAATGAAGATAAAAGAGTTGAAAATTTAATTATTCCTGTAGGTGACGGTTTAAGTGTATGTAGAAAATTATAATGTTTCATATTTCTGGTTTTTATAAGTTCAAAAGGATAAAAAATATTAAAAAAAGTAAAGAATTATTAAATAATTTTTTTACTAAACATAACATAAGAGGTACAGTTATTATTTCTCATGAAGGTATTAATGGTACCATATCATCAAAAAAAAAAGAATTACAATTAGCACTATTGAAAATTAAAAGAATATTTAATATTTCTAAATTCGATAGTCAAAACTTTGCTATAAATAAATTTCAAGTATTTCACAGAGGAAAAGTAAAAATAAAAAAAGAGGTAGTTCCAATGGGTTTAAAAATAACAAAAAGAAATACTAAACACCACATCGAACCTAGCAAGTGGAATAAATTAATCGCTAACAAAAAAACAATTTTAATTGATGCGAGGAAACCATTTGAATTTAATGTTGGAACATTTAAAGGAGCAATTAATCCTGAAATAAATAATTTTAGAGAATTTCCAAAATATCTCAAAAAATTGGATAAAAATCAAAAGATAGCAATGTTTTGTACAGGTGGAATAAGATGTGAGAAAGCTAGTGTTTATCTTGATAAAAAAGGGTTTAAAAATGTTTATCAGTTAAAAGGAGGTATAATTAATTACTTAAAAAAAGTTAACAAAAGTAAAAGTTTTTGGAATGGTGAATGTTATGTTTTTGATAATAGAATTTCTTTAAAACATGGTCTTGATAGCGGATCTTATGCTATGTGCAGTGGATGTAGAAAACCAGTATCGTTTAAAGATAAAAAATCTAATAAGTATGAAGAGGGTGTATCATGTCCAAATTGTCACGATACTCTAACAACTTCCCAAAAAGAAAGATTTAGAATGAGGCAAAAGCAAATAAATCTTGCAAAAAAACTTGGAAAGAAGCACATATTCCAAAAAGAATATTAAAATGAACTTATTAAAGGACAATGTTCCAAAACTAGTTAGAAAGCTTGCTGTGCCTGCAATGGTAGGTACTCTTTTTCAAACACTTTATAATATTGTAGATACTTTTTTTGCAGGTAAAATATCTCCTGAAGCACTTTCAGCTTTAAGTAAATCTTTTCCAATTTATTTTATTATTATTGCAACTTCAATTGGCGTCACTGTTGCAGGAACTTCTTTAATTGGTAATAGCATAGGAGAAAAAAATAACAATAAAACATTAAATTATTTTTCTCATATTATTTATTATGGAATTTTAGTTTCTATTTTTATTACATTTCTAGGATTATACTTTGCTGAAAAAGTATTTTTTTTAATGGGATCAACTGAAGAAGTTGTTTTGTTAGGGCTTGAATATACTAATATAATTTACTCAGGATCTATATTATTTATTTTAGTAGTTTCTTTAAATTCATTACTTCATGCTGAAGGTGACACTAAAACTTATCGAAATATTTTAATTTTGTCATTTCTTTTGAACATTTTATTAAACCCTATTTTTATTTTTGGTTTTTTATTTATTCCAGCATTTGGAGTTAAAGGTATCGGCATAGCTACAATTATTTCACAATTTGTTTCGTTTATAATTATTCTTTTGAAGGTTCTCAAAAATCCAAGAGTATTAAAAATAACTAATGAATTTTTAGCTCCGAAATTTTTATATTTTAAAAATATTTTTTTTCAATCTATGCCAATTACAATATCAATATGTGGTTACGCATTAGCAGCAGCAATAATCTTTACATATGTTGGTCAATCTGGAGAGTACGCAGTTGCAGGATATGGCGTTGGCACACGTATTGAACAAGTAGTTCTACTTCCTATATTGGGAATTAACACAGCTATTATATCTATTATAGCTCAGAACTATGGAGCAAAAAATTTTGACAGAATAAAACAAACCTATTTTACAGCAATAAAATATGCTTTTATTATTATGATTACATCTGGGATAATAGTTTTTATTTCAGCAGGAATTATTACCAGTATATTTTCAAGTGATCCCGAAGTAATAGAATATGGTAAAAGATATTTAAAAATATCAGCTTTTGTATTACCAGCTTATCCAGTTTTTTTTCTATCTAATGGTTTTTTTATGGCTTTAAAAAAATCAGAAAATGCAATGATTTCCAACTTTTTTAGAAATGTGTTAAATCCAATTGTAGTTTTTTATATTGCCAAGTATATAAACGCTAGTTTTGAGACATTTTTTTGGATATGGGTGTGTATTAACTGGTTTTTCTCAATTTCTTACTTTCTTGTAGTAATTTATTATTTTAAGGTAAAATTAAATAAATTTAGCACTGTCATTCATCCATGACCATAGATGATTAGAAAAAGATCTTCTGACAAATATATTTAAATCGTTATTATTTTTATTGTGAATGATCACATCAGTATGATTAATTAATGTTTGCGTAACTGCACCTTTTAAATTTTTAAATTTATTAAAATTAAATGGACATCCTGCAGATAATAACTCATAAACTTTAGCGCCTTTTAAGTTAATCATCACCCAATGATCAGTTACATTAGAAACTGATCCAATTTTAACTTTGGATATTGAATTATAAAGCCTATCTTCTAAATCATTTATATTTTTTTGATCAATTTTGTTATTTGAATAAATCAACCATTCATCAGGGCTAAGCCACAAAATATTTAAGCTATCATTACCTGATGACGTATTTGGATCCGTAGGAGGAATTATTGACAATTCTTTTCCTACTTTAGTTATAAAATCTCTATTTTTACCTCTTAGGTTAATTTTTGCTGTAGTTTCAACTTCAGAAATTTTTATTTCCGAATAGTTCTTTGAATCCTTAATTGGTGAATTATAATTTAGCATTTAACCTCTTATTTTCTTTGTCTAAAAAAACCGTATCTGTTATAGTTACATTAATAATTTTATTTTTCATTGGAACAAACATTTTTTGTCCCTTCAAATTTTTTCCATTTTTTACTACGGCAAGTGCAATTGATTTTTTTAAATTAGGACTATAGTAACTTGATGTAACATGACCAAGCATTTCAACTGGTTTTTTATTTGTTTCAGCAACAATTTGTGCTCCTTCTTCTAGCACTTCATTAGGATTGTCTGTTAGTAATCCTACTAGTTGTTTTCTGTCCTCTCTTATTGTGTCGCTTCTATATAAAGATCTCTTACCTATAAAATCATATTTCTTTTTACTTATTATCCAATTCATTTGTAAATCAACAGGAGTCATTGTTCCATCTGTATCTTGGCCAGCTATTATAAAACCTTTTTCTGCTCTCAGTAGGTGCATTGTTTCTGTTCCATAAGGAGTAATATTAAATTCTTTGCCTGCTTCAAAGCATTTTTCCCAAACTGATTTTCCATATGAAGATTGGATGTTAATCTCATAACTATGTTCACCAGTAAAACTAATTCTCATTACTCTGCATTTAATATTATTTATAAGACCATTTTTGTAGGACATGTGTGGAAATTCTTCATCTGATAGATTTAAATCTGGAATTACCTTAGATAAAATTTTTTTAGAATTAGGTCCACAAATACTTACTGTAGCATATTGATCTGTAACTGATGTTAAATAAACATCTAATTCTGGCCATTCCGTTTGCAGATAATCTTCTAATTTTGAAAGAACATTGGCAGCACCTCCAGTGGTAGTTGTCATTAGGTAATGATTTTCTCCTAATCTTGTTGTAACTCCATCATCGTAGACCATTCCATCTTCATTTAACATTAGGCCATATCTACATTTTCCTATTTCCAATTTTGACCATGCATTAGTGTAGACTCTGTTTAAAAATTCAGAAGCATCGCTTCCTTGAATATCAATTTTTCCAAGTGTAGAAGCGTCAAGTATACCAGCACTATCTCTCGCAGCCTTACTTTCTCTTTGAACAGCGTCATGCATGTTCTCATTTTTTTTAGGATAGTACCAAGCTCTTTTCCATTGTCCTACATTTTCAAATTCAGCTTTATTATCAACATGCCAATCATGAATAGGTGTTTTTCTAGTAATATCAAAAAACTCACCAACATTTCGACCTACGATAGTACCAAAAGTTAATGGAGTGTAAGGAGGTCTAAATGTAGTCGTTCCTAATTCACCCATTTTAACACCTGCTATTTCAGCTATAATTCCAAGAGCATGCATATTTGATAATTTTCCTTGATCAGTTCCCATGCCTGTTGTTGTATATCTTTTTACATGTTCAATTGATTTAAAACCTTCTGCAAGAGCTAACTTTACATCTTTTGCTGTAGAATCATTTTGAAAATCTAAAAATGGTTTAGTTTTACCCAAAGGTTTATCAGATGGAAGTAACCAAATATTTTTTTTATCAACTTCTTTTGAGGAAATAATTTCTAAATTTTCATAACTATTATTATTAACTTTTAAAAATTTATTGATTGAACTAACTGAATTTTTTATTATTTCATTAAGCTCAAAATCACCGTTACACGATCCAATACTTACTTGATTTAACTCTGATTTATCTGGCAAAAAAACATTATCTTCATCTCTAAATTTAAGTTTACCACCAGACTGAGTAAATAAATGTACTCTTGGAGTCCAGCCTCCGGAAATACCCAAACAGTCACATTCTTCTTTAAATTTTTTTCCTATAACACCATTTCCATCATCTGATAATTTCATAATCTCAATTGAATTAATTTTTTTATAGCCATTTGTGTTAATAACAGTATGTTTCCAGTGAATTTTTATACCTAATTTTTCAGCGTTCTTAACAATCGAAGAATTACTTTTATCTCTTATATCAATTACTGAATTAACATTAACACCACTATTACTTAAAGAAATAGCAGTTTCATATGTTGAATCATTATTTGTAAATAAAGATATTTTTTGTCCACATTTAACTCCAAAGTAATCTATGTATTTTTTTATAGAGGAAGAAAGCATAATCCCTGGTCTATCATTGTTATTGAAGATCAATGGTCTTTCAATAGCTCCCGTAGATATAATTACTTTTTTGGCTCTAATTTTCCAAAGTCTTTGACGAATTTTATCCTTTTTTTCATTCAAATTTAAATGATCTGTTAAATTTTCTCTTGCCAAAAGGTAATTATAGTTATGATAAGCAGCTAATGTTGTTCTTGTTTTTATAGTTAAATTTTTTATTGAATTTAATGATTCTATTTCTTTTTTTAACCATTCATTTGAGAAAGAATTGTTTATTTTAAAACATTCATTTTGCTGAAAAATGGTTGTTCCACCTAAATTATTTTTGTCATCTATCAAAATTGTGTTGAAATTATTTTGGGCAGCCATTTTTGCAGCAATTATTCCAGAGATACCACCTCCAACAACCAAAACATCACAGTGTAAATATCTATGGTCATAAATATCTTTATCAGGTTCAGTAGGCGATTTGCCCAGACCTGCGGATTTTCTTATAAAGTATTCATATTTTTCCCAAAAGCTAGCAGGCCACATGAATGTTTTGTAATAGAAAGCTGCTGGTATAAGAGGAGAGAAAAAATTATTTATAGCCCCTATATCAAAATTAACACTTGGCCAACAGTTTTGGCTTGATGCTTCTAAACCTTCATATAACTCTATCTCAGTGGCTCTTGCATTAGGTTCTGTCATTGAATGATCTTTTCCAACTTGAACTATTGCATTTGGTTCTTCCGAACCACATGTCATTATACCTCTTGGTCGGTGATACTTAAAACTTCTACCTACAAGATGAATATTATTTGCTAGTAATGCGGATGCTAAAGTATCACCTTTAAAACCATATAAAGTTTTACCATCAAATTTAAAAGATATTCTAGATGTTTGATCAATAAACTTATTATTTAGTATTCTTAAATTTTTACTCATTATTTTGTAGGGGGTTTTTCACCCATTTTGTATACAGCATGTATTTTATCGTTTGAGGTATCTCTAATCATATTAAACCATTTTCTACATCCATGAGCATGGTTCCATCTTTCAAATTGAACTCCTTTAATATTTTTTCTCATAAATAAAAATTCAGCCCATTGATCATCACTTAGTTCTGTTGGTTGTTTAGGTCTAACAATATGAGCTTCACCACCAGCAGAAAATTCGCTTTGGTCTCTTTCACCGCAATAAGGACAATTAATTAAAAACATTAGTGTGCTACAGCAGCCGCTCCGTGTTCATCAACTAGATCTCCACTTACAAATCTGTTTATATTAAAACTAGAATTTAATTTGTGAGGTTCATCATTAGCAATAGTATGTGCAAATAAATCACCCGAACCTGGTGTTGCTTTAAATCCACCAGTTCCCCATCCACAATTAAAATATAATCCTTTAATGTGAGTTTTGCTAATAATTGGGCTTGCATCTGGACAAATATCTACAATTCCTCCCCATTGTCTTAACATTTTCATTCTACTGAAAATAGGGTATAGCTCTAAAATTGCTTTTAGTGTACCTTCAACGACATCGTGACTTCCTCTTTGAGTATATGATAAATAAGCGTCAGTTCCTGCACCAATAACTAATTCCCCTTTATCAGATTGACTAACATAAGCATGTACTGCATTTGACATTACAACAGTATCTATAATTGGCTTCACAGGCTCAGATACAAGAGCTTGAAGAGGTTTGCTTTCTAATGGTAATTTTAAATCGACCATACTTGCTATAACACTAGAATGACCAGCAGCAACTACCCCAATTTTTTTAGTTTTTATAAAACCTTTTGTAGTTTCAACTCCTTCAACTGAATCTCCATTTTTTTTAATTCCTTTAACTTCACAATTTTGAATTATGTCCACACCCATAGCATCAGCTCCTCGAGCATAACCCCAAGCCACAGCATCATGTCTTGCTGTACCAGCTCTCTTTTGTAAAGTTCCTCCCAAAACAGGATACCTAATATTTTGCGATGTATTTATTATTGGACAAAATTTTCCAACTTCTTCAGTATTTAACCAAACAGCATCAATACCATTTAGTCTGTTAGCATGAGTTCTTCTTTTTAAATCTCTTACATCTTGTAGGTTATGAGCTAAGTTCATTACGCCTCTTTGACTAAACATTATATTATAATTAAGTTCTTGGGAGAGACCTTCCCATATTTTTAATGCATGATCATATAATCCTGCACTAGCATCCCACAAATAATTTGATCTTATAATTGTTGTATTTCTTCCAGTGTTACCACCACCAATCCAGCCTTTTTCAAGAACTGCTATGTTTGTTATGTTATGTTTTTTCGCCAAGTAGTAAGCACTTGCCAATCCGTGACCACCACCACCAATTATTACAACATCATATTCTTTTTTAGGCTCTGGATCTCTCCAAGCACGTTGCCAATTTTCATGGTATGAAAAAGCATTTTTAATTAGTGAAAAAATAGAGTATTTGTTTTTCATATTTAATATGAATTTTTTATATAATTTAATAATTTAATTTAGTAAAATAATATATCCAATTAATTTAAATGAAAGAAAATCTTAAACCATTTTTAATCAAATTAGTCGCAATAACAATTGCTGTAATTGTTGTAATAAATATTGTTTTTAATGTTTTGCTTGGTGAAAGACTTGAAAAAATAGACAAAATAATATCATTAAGTGATAGTAAAACTAGAAGTGATATCAAACAAAAAATTAGATCAGAAATATCAAAAGGATTAGAAAAAGATAAAATTTTTTCTGATGAAGATAAAGTTTTATTTTATAAATTGTTTAAAAAAATTCAGAAAGAATTTACTGATTTAGATAAAAATAATATTGAATAATAAGTGAGCAGAAAATCATTAGAATATATAATTTTATTTTTTTTATTTTCATATTCTTTATATTGTTCATTTATTGTTGGCTCAACTTGGGATGAATTTTATCATTATAAGAATGGAGAAAATATTTTTAAGTACATTTTTTCTCTTGGACAAAGAGAATATGAAAGCTCTAGGTTCATTTTTCATTATGGTCTGTATGATTTTTTATCTACTTTTTTTTCAAAAAATTTTCCAAAAAAATATCTAGTTGAATCGCATCATTTATTTAATTTAATCTTTTCAACCCTTACAGTTTTTGGAATTTATCAAATAACAAAAAAATTATTTAATTATAAAATAGCTAAAATTTGTTTTTTAATATGTTTTTTAAATCCCATATTCTTTGGTCATTTTTCAATAAATCCAAAAGATACTATTTTTGCTTTTTCTTATATATGGATTTTATGTATTTCATTAAAATATTTCGAAAATATAAATAATTTAAAAAAAAAAAATAATTATTTAATTTATTTAATCCTTTTATTTTCCTTAGGTTTAGGAATTAGATTAACTTTTGTAGTTGCTTTATTTCCTGTTTTTGTAGTTTTAATTTTTGAACTATTTAAATATAAAAATATTTTATTAAATTCAAAAAAATTTATAATAGATTTAATTATTGTTTTTATTTCAAGTTTAATAATTACAATATTATTTTGGCCAGACACACATTCTAATTTAATAGTTGACTCAATTATTCATATTAAAATTTATTTCAATAACTTTATGAATTCAACTTTCGGTCTACCATTATCTGTTTTAAATGGAGAGTTTTATTCCACAGCTAACACACCCTGGTATTATATTTTTGTTTTTTTATTTTTCAAAATGCCAATATATGCTGTCATTTCTTTTCTTTTTTTTCCAATAATTCTTTTTGATAAAAAATTTACTAAAAATTTTGTTCCTACTAGAAGTTTTATTTATATTTTTATTAATATTGTTTTTTTATTAACATTAATATTAATTTTGGATCCCGGAATAACAGATGGTATTCGTTATTTCTTATATATTATACCTTTTTTCTTAATATTGTCTTCTTTAACAATTTTTTACATTTATTTATCTTCTTTTAAGTTGTTAAAGTACTTACTGGTTTTTTTATTTTTATTTAATTTATTTATTTTTTTTAAATTAACTCCTTATCACTATATTTTTGTTAATAATTTTAACGGTAAATTTTCTAACAATCTTAATAGATTTGAAAATGATTATTGGGGCACAAGTCTTAAAGAACTAATTTATAAAGCCGAAAAAAATAAAGTATTTTCTAATTACAAAAGTTATAGACTCGCCACTTGTGGTCTCAATCCACAAATAGTTAAATTTTATTTAAATAAATATACAAAGCATGATTTTAAATTTGTATCTACAGATGAAAAATATGATTTAATAATTTTTATAAATAGAGTGGATAACACTAATTTTAATTTGGACGAAGCCAATACTTGTTATAATAAATTCTTTAAAGATGATATTAGTTCTGTTAAAAGAAATAACTTGCAAATATCATTTATCTCTAAATAAATGAATTAGGCATTTTTATTGGAAGAGTGGGTGAGATGGCTGAAACCAATCGGTTGCTAAACCATTAATACTCTCTATCAATGAGAGAATATGCAATCCTTGATATAAATAATCTAATAAATACTTGGTTATTTAATCATTGCCAATCCTACAAAATCACAACATCAAAGAAAAGAATGTTAACGAAATGTTAATCGTTAACACAAATTCTTGTATGCGGTTTTTTGAAACTTTATTTGCATATCTATCCTCAGAAACTAAAAAAGAAAGGATATGTTAATGCCGTTAACAAAAATAATGAAACCTAAAGGTGGCTGTAAATATCATAGGCTGCTTTTAAAAGTAGATGGTAAATATAAAGTTGTTTTTAAATCTACATTAAAGAGTGAGGTTAATTTAGAGAGAGCAAAAATACGAGCTAAAGCTATTGATACAAATGCTCTTGTTTCTAAAAAAACCTTTGTAAATTTGTATAAAGAATTTGCAGAACATAAAATATCAATTGGTCAGAACGATAGGTTAGGTGGAAAGTATATGTCTATGAAGCCTTATATGAGTATGTATAGAAAACATATTGCTCCTAACTTTGATCCAAACATTTTAGTTAATGAAGTAACTGAAGGTGTTGCTGTTGATTTTTTTACAAAGTTAATAAGTTTAGGTAATTCATGGATACAGTCTGAAAATGTAGTTATGACATTTAAGACTGCTTTAAAGTATGCCAAGAGAAAAAATTATATTACTTCTATTGGCGCAATGGAGGACTTTAAATGTAGAGATCAAGAAGAGTTAATTCCAAAAGATCCTAAAGAAATGCAGTCTAAAGAAACTCCAATGATTACTTTAGAACAAGCTGAAAGATTAATGGCTTACTTTGATCCAACAAAAAAAAATAATCCATCAACTAAAGACTGGATGTATTTTACTATTGTTTCTTTATTCCTATTTACAGGAATGAGAATGTCGGAGTTAAGAGGTCTTAAGTGGAAAGTTATTGATTTAATTAATAAAACTATAACAGTTGAACTAACTCTAGTAGGTACTGAAAAAGGTTATGGAAAGAAAGATGGATCAAGAAGAACTTATCGTATTCATCCAAACTTAATGCCAATCCTAGTTCAATGGAAAGCTAAACATACAAGACACTTTACACCTCATAAAATTTCTTGGTTATTTCCATCATTAATGAAAACTGAGGAATATATAGTTCCAGTTTGCGATAGAACAATTAGAGATATGCTTAACATGGCATATCATAATTTAGGCTTTGCAAAGGTTAATTTAGTTGGAGAAAAAGGAAGATTAAATAAAAAAAGAGTTGTTGTTGAATGGTCTATTTTTGGAACTGCACCTACTAAAACATTTAGACACTTTGCTGCTACTTGTTTGTGGGATGCACAAAACTCTAATGTTCCATTAACTGACAACTTTGTGTGTAATTATATTGGTCATAAAGATCCTAAATTTTCTAAAAGAAGATATGGCAAACATCTAAATTTAAGAGGTGGTGCTGAACACGAAGCTAAAGTAGATCAATCTTTAATTAACGCAATACCATTAACTAGCGGAGTTAATAATGAAAATTAAAGACTTTTCAGCAGTTAAATATTATTCAAAGAAACTTGGAAAAGAGTTTCATTCACACACTACATTTGGCGAAATGGCTAACTGGAAAAAGGTTAAGAAGCTTTTGCCAAATTCAAATATTGTTATTTTTCCTAAAAAATATGTTGCCTAACTAGGCAGTAGAGGTCATGGAGATTGTTTAATCGCAGTCTCCGTGCTTCTATGTGGCTTTATTTTCTGCTAATGTCTTGTAATTATCTCTTTCTTCAGAAAGTCTATCTATATCTTCTTTAAGTCTTTTATTCTCTTGGTGTAATTTACCATTTAACTTTTGATGGTCTTTGTTTATTCCTTCCAATTCTTTTATTCTTTTCTTTAAAGCTTTATTCTCATCTTTCTTTTCTATCTCATCAAATATTCCAACATAAGTCATTTAACAAACACCAGCATATAAATTGATAAAAAAATCATAAAAGTTAAACTAGAAAAGATAATAAAGAATATTTTATCCATCATTCCTCAAATACGTCAGTTAATTGCTCTTCTGTTGATGGAGGTAGCTGCATCATTTCATTAGCTTTTGTTATAGATACTATTTCAACATGAGTATCTCTAAGCTCTTCTTTACAAGCATCCTTAGCCTCATTTAATTTTTCCATAAGATCTGGAAAATTACTCTCATACACTCCATAAATATAAAGATCATTAATAGCTGCTGCTACTCTTGATAAACCTTTATGTCTCTTCTCTAGTCTTAG
Source organism: uncultured Pelagibacteraceae bacterium (assembly GCA_902611145.1). Lineage (GTDB taxonomy): Bacteria > Pseudomonadota > Alphaproteobacteria > Pelagibacterales > Pelagibacteraceae > Pelagibacter. The sequence continues at coordinate 35,672 of CACLYO010000008.1, read as the reverse complement.
CAGCTTCTGATCTAGCTTCGCCATCACTTAAAACCTCCTTTAGTTTATATTTTATGTTTTCTATTTTTAGATTTTGTATTTCAATATCTGAAGCTAGAGGATCTTTTCCTTCAATTGCTTTATCTTCATTTTGATATTCTTCTTTTAATACAAAGTCAGTATTACCTTCAGATGTTTTAATTATTTTATTCATTATTAATAACCGTCAGGTGTTAGTTTGCTGTCTCTATAATATCTGCCGCCATCTTGATCTTTTTCTAGCTTGTCTTTTACTTCATCCAATGAGCCAGTATAAATTTTATCGTTTAGATTATTTCCAACAAACCAATCCTTTTTAGCTTCAGGAGCTGCAACAGTTTCTTCTTTACGCACAACTCTATTACCTAAGTCTATTGTTTTTTTAATAAACGGTTTTGTATCTGATAAAAGAAGAGTAATTATTTCTTTACTTAATAATCCTTCAGGCTGATAGCTAACAACAGTCATAAATTGATTAGCAGCTTCAGGATCAGTTTGTTCTTGTATTTCTATCTCTACTTTGTCTGCTTTGATTATGGACATTTAACAGCCTCCATAATTTCTTCAAGACTACCTATATCTTTTTGTGGTTTAAGATAACCAGCATCTTGAGGTGTTAATTCTTTGTCTATCCAATCATCTTGACCAGTAAATCCTCTATGCTTTGTAATCATATTGGGATCAACTAAGACATCTAATCCAACTTTAAAAAATTTAGCTAATTGATGTAATCTATAAGCAGTACATCCATTAATTCCTTTTTCGTATTTTTGTAGTTGCTGAAATTTAACTTTGCAATGATCAGCTACTTTTGTTTGGTTAAGCTTTCTTGCTCTTCTTAAGTATTTTATATTTCTACCTACAACAGCATTAAAAGCTATATCTTCTTCTGTTTTTCTACTTCCTCTTTGATGGTCAGGCATTTTATTTCCTCTATAGTTTTGCCGAAATAATCTTCACATTGCTTTTGCCAATTACTCATATTCATTGTTGTTGATCGTTCAGCGGTTAAATAAAAGCATTCCGCTGGCATTTGGCGGAACACATTCTCAGCAGCAATAAAGAATGCTGGAATTTTGTTTTCAATTTTAAGCCACCATTTACTGTCATTAACTTGGTGGACTGGCATATCAGAACTGAAAGCTTGATAGCTTACATACGTTTGATAATTTTTATCGTTATTTTTTCTACTCATATTAATAATACTCGTCTAATGGATCTGCATATTTAATTTTACAAAGGAACTCAGCTAGTAATGTATTTAATCTTGCTGCTACAACTGGTGTTAATTTCATGTGTTCACCAAATAGTGCTACTACCTCAACATCAATTTCACTTAGCTTGTAATCGTGCCAATCTTTAAAATTTAATCTCCAATTAAGATTTTCTTCTGTAGTTTTCATTTTAGTAAAGGCTTCTTTTGCAAGTTTAGTGCCATCCACATATTCTTTTTCAGTTGTAGTAGGAAATTTGATTATGTTATCCATCCACCTGATCCTTAACTATTCCTTGAGTGTTAAATATTTCTTCTTCTTGCTTATGCATTTCTTCTGCTTGATAAAGATAGTTAGCTGCATCAACGTAAGTATCTTTTTTAAATTTTTTTTTAGTTCGATATAGCTTGGCTGCTACATACATATTAGCAACAACATGACCTGGAATTGCTGCATCTAATCCAAGAAGAACTGACCACAGATGACCTATGTCGTTCATAGCTACACCAAAGTCGCCATATTCTTCTTGTTTAGATTTACGGATTTCTTTAAGCTTTTGCTCTCGATTTTCCATTTTTATTCTTTTCTGAAAAGTCTTTATGAGCAAGTTGAATATAATAAGCAGCTGTCTTTGCCATTGATTGTGGCATTTCAAACTGTTTATCCGACAACTCTCGAAGCTTTTGGTAAGTGTCCATGTTCAACGCAATTGATTTAAACTTATCCGTGTCCATGATTAAGCCTCCAATGACGCTGGATCAAAACTCTCATTAGCATCATTCATTTCCAAAGGCTCAACTCGATGCATCCAATAGTAGGTGCTACCTTTAGGTAATTTACCAGTACCTGATGCTTCAGCTTTATATGCACCAATCCGATACTTTTTACCTTCAACAGTTACAGTTCCTTTAAGGTCATAACTTTTTGGGTTTTCCTTATTGGTATTAGGAAATACTACTCCTAATGATTTGCGTTCTTTAGCTTGTTCTTCAGCCATTTTTTATTACTCCATTAGTCTCAAGTTTAGATTTGATCTTGTTGAACTTTTCCAAAAACTCATTGTAGGCAATTGGATTATTAGTCCTAACTGACTGCATAAGTTTCTGATTATCTGTTAACCAAGATTTGTAGCTTCCAAGATGAGAGACTTTATCAAGCTCGGATAATGCTGTGGTTAGCTGCTTGTCTTGTTGGACAATTGCAGCAGATACCTCTTCAGCACTTGCTATTCTGTCATTAGTTAAGCCAAGCATTGCTAAAGCTCTTCCAACAGCAGATGTTTCAGCGTTTTCCAACGCAGAAGTTTGATTAATTCTACTTGCTGATCTTAATTCTTCAGCTAATCCAGTAGAAATTAATTTTCCATCAATGAATATTTCAGCTTTAACGATAACTTTTTTATCGTCATGAAATAATACTGATGTTGATATGGCAGCTGTTGTTCCTAGATTTCTTCTAAAGATACCTATTCTAAGTGCAACAGTAGCATAATCGTTATTGTGTATTTTTATAGTCTGTCCATTAAGACTTTTTTTAAAGTCGGAAATGCAAGAGACTAATTTATCATTAGACATATATAGTAACCTCCTATTATTATTGATGTGTAATTGATTAGTGTTGGAGTAATCATCTTTTGATGTTGCTCCATAATTCTTTAGCTTCTTTTACAAATTCATGACCAATGCTCCAAAAAAATGGATGATCGAAAGCTGGATCTGTATCTGCAATTAATTCTTCAAGGATTGCATCTTTATCGTTTAGGTGTGCATATCTACTAAGTAATCTTTCTCTTCTGACACACGCTTTAACTAATTGATCGTAATAATTTTTTAAATTTTTTGTTTCTAAATCCGCACAGTTATCTCTTGTAAATATTTGAAAACCATCCGCAGACAAATAAACTAAACTCGGATAACAAGGAGAAACATGATTTAAACTTTCCGTGTAAAAGCTTAATTGTTGCAAATGGTTTAACGAAGGAGTGGACGGCAGTTTTGGTGATGAGAAGCCACGACTGCCATCCTTTTTAATCTTCAATGGTTTTGACCAAACTGTCTTTATTTCCAAGACCGAAAGGAACGGAGCAACATTAGGTGTTGACGCTGAAGCACCTCGCGATGCCTCATTAAAATCTTCAAAATGAAGATCAGTTCTACCAACAATAGGTAGTTGAAGTCTGTTATCTATGTGATTGATACTATCTTCTGCTGTTATTCTTTTTGCAGTAGCAGCACCTAGTTTATCACACGCTAAAAATCCTTGACGTATAGTTAGAGGAATAGTCTCTTTATATTTTTCAAACTTATCTCTATCTTTATCGTTAACTGGATTGTATTCACAAAATTTATCCAAAGCTTTTTGTATAGCTACATCTTTAGTTAGCTTTTCGTTTTTTTGTGGTTGTAATTTTTTTGTTAAAGGATTGTGTTTCCAAATGTTATCTGAATAGTGATATTGTAAAGCATCATTTACTGCAACACCAGCTGCCATGTTTGCATTACCTTCAAACATTCTTCTCTTGGCTTGATCACAATAAATATATCTGTATAAAAAAATTCCATCAGGATAAGTTGATGAAGTAGGTGAGTGATGATTAATTCCTAAACGTGAAAAGTTTGGAAGAGTTAATTCTTTTAAAGGATCGTCTAATTTTTTTGTATTAATATTCATGGAATAGCTTTTATTCCTATGAACAAAAAACCGTTATGCGAGTTTAACTATGTTGTTTTGATTGCTTAAGTTTTTTAACTTCTTCTACTTCGCTTGATTTGCTACTTTCACTACTTTCTGATGATGAGAACATTATCTTTCTTTTATAAACAATTACTGCTTTTCTTGGATACCAAGTCATATTTTCATCTTGTAGAAAAAATGGACCTCTTAAAATTTTAGTATCATTACTTATTTCCTTCATATATTTTAAAGAAGCTTTAGGAATACCATGTTCTTTTTCTACTTCTTCAGGTGTAAGTAATTGCTTTAATTGATTAGGCAAATAATCTTCAAATTTTTCTATAAAATTATCTTCGTTTTTAGGCACGTTTTTTCTCTTCTTTCTTTAAAAAATTTGGCACTATATAATCATCATCGTTTGCAAGAAGTCCTGGAACATTAAATAATCTTGATCTATTTTGAGCTTCTATTTTAGCTTCAAGTTCTTTAATTTGAGCTTTTATACTAGCTGTTGCTTCTTCAAATCTTTTATTATTTTCTTCTAATTTTTTAGCAAATTCAGGATCATTTTTTAAAGATTGAAAAAAATATTTTGGTCCACTAACAGCTGGATCAAATATTTCATTTCTTTTTGCTTGTTCTTTTCTAATTAATTCTCCAAGTAGCTGAACTTGTTTAATATTTTTTGATAAAACTTTATCAGCCAATAATGCATATGGTTTAGTAAATGAAACAATAGGTGCTACTGCATCAGGATTAATATCATCTGCTATAATTTTATTTTCAGACAATGGATCAACATTTACAATCATATTTTTTTTTCCAAAGATTTGAAAAATTCCTAAATAATATTTGTAATGACCACCTAATAAAGTTTTACCTTTTACTCTTGTTCTTACCATGCAAAGCTTATTATTAGCAGCTTCAGAAACTTTATTTGTTTCATAATAGTAAGCTATAAATCCATCATAAATACTATCAGGATCATTTACTCTAATAGCTTTAATATCTAATCTATAAAGTTCAGATGGACAAACTGTAATTTCTGTTCTTAATTTTTGATAGCATTCACCAGCAAGAATAGCTACACTACCATCAGGAGCTTCTATTTTATCTGAAAGTTTTACGTTACTCCAAACATTTATTGATTTTGGCTCAAACATTAATGTTGCTGGTGCAACACCTAAAGTTTTACCATAGTCAATTGCTTTAGTTTTTGAAAGCTCTCTATCTCCTTTAATATGTTTGTATAATGTTGACAAATTATCTTCACCTACAACATCTTTAGGATCAATATTTTTTGTTCTAATTAAATCTTGTAATGGACTTTGATTTTCTTTTTCTTTTCTTTCTTTATAATTAATCTCTTTTATAAAATCATTTATTCTTTTATTAAGACTTGCTTCACTATCTTTTACTGCTTTATCAGCTTTAGCTTTTATTTTATCAGTATATTTTTTAGTACTTTCCTTTATTGATTTACCTAAAATCCAATGAGGCAACGTCTTATCATATATTGGATGTCTGCAAAAAGGATCATTCCATTTATATTTTCCATCATACTTTGCTTTAATCCAATTATCATTTAATAAATCTAATTCACCAGCACTTAAATATTTTTGAGCTTCTTTTAATACTTTTTCTTCAACACCGTTAATAGCTTTTCGTCCTATTCCATTAGGACCATCATAATAAATATCTATTCTTGCAAATGGTACATTTCTTAATATTTGATTTGGAATTTCTCTATGAACTACAAATCCTTGAACAATTAATTCTTGAAGCTCGTATTCTTTTTTAGTCCAAAATGAAACTATGTTTTCAAATCTTTGATGTAATCCTGATGTAGATCCTTCTCGAAATTTATATTTATCCATGAATATTATTTAGCGACTAATGAGCGAAAAAGCAATAGGATTTTATACAAAAGTACAAAATAAATCATTTTTTTGTTGACTATCTATTTCTATCAATTAATGGCTAAAAACATGGTAAAACAGGTGTATTTTAACGATGTAAAGTTCAGTAAATACAGCACTTGGCACAGACAACAGCATAATTGCTTGAATTTTAGCGATATTGACCAAGTTTCGTCTTGCAATGCTTGTTTAGAGCCGCTTTTTCTTGTTGAAACAGTATTTTATAATAATCAAAAGCTAATAAAACCGCATAAAATCACCAAAAGACTAGCAGAAATGGCAGGTATTCCTGCATATATCTTATGGTACAGGACAGTTGGAGAAATGATGATGGGTTTTTACGTCAAAAAAATAGCTCCTGATTATCAAGGCGGATATTCTTCTGAGCCTAAAAGACTTACCACCGATCAATGGCTTCAGTTCCTAGAGTACAAACAAGCTCAACATTTTCCAAACTGTAAGAAGCAAGATTTATTTCTAAAAAAATTAAAAGAAGATCCAAGAGCTAAAAGAAGGAGAGCATTTGCGCCAATTTTATATAAGTGATCCAAAGTTATTTGACTTGGATATATCTGCATTTGATTTCAGATTGTATGAATATTTATGTAAGAATTATGATCTAAAAAGATTATCTCCTTATGTAAGAATGGTGGATTGTGCAGATCATTTTTTAACTCCGCTGCCAAAGATAAAGGAAGCTTTACAAAGATTATCTCTCCTAAGTATTGATTATAAACCATTAATTACACATAAGAATTTTACTTATTTTGATATGCCAAGATATAAATATTTTCTTGAAAGCATAAAGTTTCGAAAGAACTATTCTAGAGGTGGCTGGTCTAAGCTTAAACAAAACGTCAATAGTTATAAAAATGGAGCTTATGAATAGACTAGAGCATACTTTACAAGAAGAAATAATAAGCTTAAAAAATCTTATATTTTTGCTAGACGAAGCGGCCAGAACAGAAAGATTTTTATCCAAACCTAGACATCCTGGAACACCATCAATGTATGATGCTATTCTTACAACTTATGACAAAAAAGACATAGGATATTATGAGAAAGCTTTAATGAAACTTAGAGCTACACCAAAGCAGATAACGCGGTGGGAGTTCGCCATAGACGCATTATTAGCCATAGAGACAGATATTTCCAAAGATCCGATGTTAGACCGCCAAATTATTTGGATGAGAGCTAATAGGTTTAAATGGACGCAAGTTGGACGACATTTTGGATTTAATAGAGTTTCAATCAAGAATAGATATATGAAAGTCCTAAGTGCGTTAACAAATAAAATTAAAAAAAATAATAATAAGTATTGCAAACTTCACAGAATTTTGTACTTAATTTGATATTCTTAAAATAAATTTATAAAAATAAACAATCCTATAAACAAAGTTATTATCAAAGCATTGAATATCTATCCTGATGCTGTATAATTAGATTTGTAAGTACAATATATAAAACCGTACTAGAACGGATTTAAGTTTTATTCTTTTTTCTCTTTTTTTCTTTTGTACTAATAACTAAGTTAACAATTAAATATCCTAAATCCGCATATGGCTGGTAGACAAAAGAATAGACTTAAATGTCAAACTATAAATAAACAAAATAAATTACCTTGCAAAGCCAAAGGTATATTAATGAAGAATGGAAATATTCGCTGCCGAATACACGGAGGATGGAGCAGCGGTGCAAAAACTTTAAAAGGTAAGATTAAAAGCTTAAAGAACTTACATCAATTCAAGAATTTTAATGACGAAGAAATTAGAACTTACATCACAAATAAGCAACGACATCGAAACGATGTTAATGAATGGAATGCCTTTGACGCAGATCTGTCAGAAACCTGGATCGCCAAGTCTTAGTAAAGTTTATGAGTGGATCAGAACTAATAAAGAGTTCGGAGATAAAATACTAACAGCAAGAAAGATAGCTGCTCAAACATATTTAGATAGAATGATTACTGAGCTAGAGAATGCTGATAACGGTAATATTGGAATTATTAAAGAGAAGCTTCAACACTACAGATGGCTCAGCAGTAAGCTGATTGCAATTTATGGAGACAAACAACAAGTCGCAATAGATCAAAAGGTCGAGATCAGGTGGTCGGATGAAGATAAGACTTATGAGAATGAAATGAAGAATGTCTCAGAAAGTTCGGTAGCTAGTACGCAACAAACATAGTTCCGTGCGTGTCATGAGGTACGATATATATAAAGAGTAGAGTAAATGTTAACGATAATGTTAACTTTCTTTAAATAAGCTAGGTTTTGCGTACAGAACAAGTGGTTTATCAAACGATTATCAAAATTCCTGGAGCAAAAATAAGGTTTTTCTGCGAGGTACTATACCACCAATTTAGGTCGCCAGGTCCTAATACATTAATCATCGGTCAAACACAGGCACAAACAAACAGATGGATTTACCAAAGCAGAAATTTAATACCATAGTTTTAGATCCACCTTGAAATATCACTATGGCTGGCGTTCCAACAAGAAGACGACCTAATACAAAAACTAAATTAGATTATCCAACAATGAGTATGGATGAAATAAAATCTATACCAATGGATCAGATTGCCAATGTTGGTTGCCATGTTTATTGCTGGACCACTAACAAATATTTAAGAGAAACATTTAATGTTTTGGAAAGTTGGAATGTTAATTATCATCTAACTTTAGTGTGGACTAAGCATAATGGAATGACACCTAACTTTGCTTACAAGTTTGCAACAGAATTTTGCCTGCTTGGATTTTATAAAAAGCCTATGCAAAAATTTCTAAGATGTGGAAAATTAAATTGGATTAGTACAAATGCACCAAGAAAGCACTCAACTAAACCAAAAGAATTTTTTGACCTTGTAGATGAAATGTCGCCTGGTCCTAAACTTGAAATGTTTGCTAGACAAAAAAGAGATAACTGGACTGTTTTTGGTAATGAAGTATGAACAAGTATATAAAAGATAAGTTTCGAAATGTATCAGCTATTAGCTTTAAAGCTTATAACAACGAATTAATAATAAATTTCTCAGGCTTTGAAAGCGAAGAGGATATTTCAGATTTTTGTGAATTTGTCTTTAACGCTATAAAGATGCCAAATAATTTTAATAATGAAGGACCACCAACAGTTCATTAATGAGATTTCTTCAAGGCAACTGTATAGATAAGATTAAGGAATTAGATGATAATTCCATTGATTGTGTAGTTTCTTCTCCTCCTTATTTCGGATTAAGAGATTATGGAACTGCTACTTATGAAGGTGGTAATCCAGATTGCCAACATACCATTAATGATGGAACTTATGATCCTAAAAAAGGTACAATGGTTGAAAGACCTGATAGAGCGTCTGATAAAAAAAATTGTGTAAAATGTGGTGCTAAAAGAATTGACGAACAATTTGGTTTAGAAACAACATACCAAGAATATATTGCTAATACAGTTAAGGTATTTGAAACCTTTAAACCTAAATTAAAAGACACCGCTACGATTTGGTGGAATGTTGGAGATAGTTATAATAATAAACCAGCTGGAAATAAGGATTTAAAAAAGAGTAGTGGACTTCCTAATAAAAAGGAAAATTTACATAAAAGAAAAGATAATATTTCAAAAGTATTACTTAAATCTCTAAAAGAAAAAGATTTAATGATGATACCTAATAGAGTTGCGATAGCTCTACAAGATGCTGGTTGGTACATCAGGTCAGAAATTATTTGGCATAAACCAAATCCAATGCCAGAAAGTGTAAGAGATAGACCAACACAATGCCATGAAAAAATATGGTTAATTACAAAGAATAAAAAATATTATTATGATGCAGATGCAGTAAGAGAGCCATGCCAAGATGAAACTATTAGAAGAATGACACTTGGCAATAAAGGTAAAGTTGGAAAAAATAAAAATTCAACAGGTTGGAAACAACTTAATCATTACTGGGGATCTGAACAATCAGTTATAGATGCTAATAAAGGTAGAAATAGGAGAAATGTTTGGACAATAACTACTAAACCTTTTAAAAGCGCACATTTTGCAACTTTTCCTAAAGATTTAATAGAGCCATGTATCAAAGCTGGTTGTCCTGAACATGGTATAGTTTTAGATCCTTTTGCTGGAGCTGGTACAACAGGAATTGTAGCTCAATCTTTAAACCGACAAGCCATCTTAATCGAATTAAATCCAAAATATATTGAGATTGCAAAAAATAGAATTAATAAAGAATTTGGAATGTTTAATGAAAATAACAATACCATACAAGCCAAGACCTCAACAGGCATTGGTACACAAAGAATTAGATAATTATAGATATGCGGTTTTATGTTGTCATAGAAGATTTGGCAAAACCGTTATGGTACTTAATCATTTAATTCGCGCGGCTTTAATAAATAAAAATCATAATCCACGTTTGGCTTACATTGCTCCAACTTATAAACAGGCAAAGTCAATAGCTTGGGATTACTTAAAATATTATACAAAATCTATTCCAGGCACAAAATGGAATGAGAGTGAACTAAGATGTGATTTTATTAATGGTGCTAGAATAACTTTATTATCATCAGAAAATTTTGATAGCATTAGAGGAATTTATTTAGACATGGTGGCAATTGACGAGGTAGCTCAAGTTTCTCAAGGATTGATTGACGAGGTTATTACACCAGCACTTTCGGATCGAAGAGGAAAAATGTTTCTTATTGGTACTCCAAAAGGAATGAATAATATTTTTTATGATTATTATTTAAAATCTCAATCCGATGATAAATGGTATTCATATAAAGCTAAAGCATCTGACACAAATATTGTAGACAAAGAAGAATTGGATGCCGCACTTGCTGTGATGGGTGAAGCTAAATACAATCAAGAATTTGAATGTTCTTTTATTGGAAATATCTCAGGATCAATCTATGGAACTTTAGTTGACGATTTAGATGAAGCAAAAAGAATAGGTAATATTCCTTATGATCCAGCACACTTAGTACATACTGCTTGGGATTTAGGTTATACGGATGCTTGTTCAATTATTTTTTTTCAACAGATAAATCATAATATTCATATTATTGATTACTATGAGAATGAAAAAGAAGCATTGCCTCATTATGCAGAAGTATTAAAAGAAAAAGAATATATTTATGGCAATCATTATGCACCGCATGATGTTGAACAAACTGACTTTAGTTCAGGTTATACAAGACGTGAAGTTGCAAGTAATTACGGAATTAGATTTAGAGTTAGTCCACGAATACCTTTAGAAGATGGTATTCATGCTGTTAAAATGATTTTACCTAGATGTAAAATAAACAGCGATAACTGCTCGGATTTACTAATAGCTCTTAGACATTATCATAGAAAATATAATGATAAGGAAAGAGTTTATAAAATAAAACCAGTCCATGATTTCTCAAGTCATCCAATGGATGCTTTAAGATGTTTGGCTACTGGAATACAAGAACAAACATTAACCAACAAAAACCGTCAGCTTATTGCTGAAGGTGATTACAGGATATTATAATTATGTCATTCATTGCTAAAATGTTTATGCCTAAAATGCCATCAATGCCACAAATTGAATTGCCTAAAGTTGCAGATGTGCCAGATGCTGTAGATACAGCTAGAGACGCTGCTGCTGAAGCTGATGAAAGAAGAAGAGCTTTAGCAAGAAAAGGCAGACAATCAACAATATTAACTTCAGCTAAAGGATTGAATGAAATATCTGAAGAAGAATACGAACAAAAAACTTTATTAGGTTAAGGAGAATTATATGGGTGGATTTGCAAGACGAGTTGTTAGAACAGTTAGTAAGCCAAAACCAAAACCAATAGCACAAACAATTCAAAAGGCTGCTGTTAAAAAATCACCAGCTGGTCCAACTACTGCTGAACTAGCACAACAAAGAATGTCGTCTATAAAAAGAAGAGGAAGAAAATCTACTAACTTAGGTGTTAGTGATGAAGATTTAACTTTGTCTTACAGAACTTTATTAGGATAATTAATGCAAGATCAAAAACATAAAGCTTTATCTGCTGAGCTAAAAAATAATATGTCTCGTTTAATGGACAGAAGATCCAACTGGGAGACACATTGGCAAGAAGTAGCGGATTTAGTAATACCAAGAAAATCAGATATTGTAGATGAAAAGGTTAGAGGAGATAAAAGACACATAGACGTTTTTGATGCTACAGCAATTCATTCACTAGAATTATTAGCTAGTTCTTTACATGGTATGTTAACTAGCAGCGCAAACAGATGGTTTTCACTTAGATTTAAAGAAACAATTTTAAATGAAAACGATGAAGCTAAAGAATGGTTAGAAGATGTTACAGATAAAATGTATATCGCTTTTCAAAGATCAAACTTTCAACAAGAGGTTTTTGAAACTTACCATGACCTTTGTGCTTTCGGCACAGCGGCAATGTTTATTGAAGAGGACGAAACTGATATAGTTCGTTTTTCTGCTAGACACATTAAAGAAATTTATATTTCTGAAAATGCTAAAGGTTTAGTTGATTGTATGTATAGAAGATTTAAAATTACTGCAAAAGCTGCTGCTGAAAAATTTGGTTTAGAAAATTTAAGTAGAGAAGCTCAGAATGTATTTAAAAATTCTCCATTTGATGATGTTGAATTTTGCCATGTTGTAAAGCCAAGAGATATTTATAATCCTAAAAAAGAAGATAATATGAATATGCCTTTTATTTCTATTTATATGGAAATGGAAAGTAATAACATTATTTCCATCGGTGGATTTAGAGAATTTCCTTATGTCGTTCCACGTTTTTTAAAAGCGTCAAACGAAATCTATGGCAGATCGCCTGGAATGAACTCATTACCTGATGTAAAGGTGTTAAATAAGATGTGTGAGGTTGGATTAAAAGCTGCACAAAAGCAAGTTGATCCTCCTCTACTAGTACCTGATGATGCAATGATGCTACCAATTAGAACTGCTCCAGGATCTTTAAATTATTATAGATCAGGAAGTAGAGATCGTATTGAGCCATTAAATATTGGAGCTAACAATCCATTAGGTTTAAATATGGAAGAACAAAGAAGAAAAGCTATTTCTCAAACTTTCCATGTTGATCAGCTTTTAGTTACAGAAAATAGAAATATGACAGCAACAGAAGTTGCTCAAAGGTCTGAGGAGAAAATGAGAATACTTGGTCCGACACTTGGAAGATTACAAGTAGAGTTATTAAATCCAACAGTTATTAGAGTATTTAATATTATGCTTAGAAATAATTTATTTAAACCAGCTCCTGAAATTTTAATAGATCAAGAGATAGATGTTGAATATGTATCACCAATGGCTCTAGCTCAAAAAGGACAAGAGTTAAGTTCTATTATAAGAGGATTAGAAATATTTGGCTCAATTGGACAAGTAGCTCCAGTCACAGATTATATTGATCCTCAAGGTTTGGTTAAAGAAATTATAAAAATTCTTGGAATACCAGCAAAAGTAATTAGATCAGATGCTCAGGTACAACAAATAACAGAACAAAAACAAGCAGCTCAACAACAACAAATGGAAATGATGAATGCTGTGCAAGAAAGCCAAGTGGCTAAAAATGTTGCACCAGCAGTTCAGGCTATAAATGAAGCCGACAGACAGCAATAAAGCTTTAATAAGCTTAATAAAAAATTACAAAATTGTTTTCAATTCCGATGATGGAAAAAAAGTTATCGAGGATTTAGAAAAACGATGTCATGAGTTTGTGACGACACATGATAAAACCAACAGTCACGAAACAGCTTTTTTAGAAGGTCAACGTAGTGTGTTGATTTTTATAAAAAGCATGATCAATAAAAAACTAGAGGAGTAATCTAATGGATCAGACAACTGAAGCAGTTGCAACAGAACAGCAACCAATTCAACCTGATGTGCAGACAACTACAACGCTGACATCGGAAACAACAACAGAACAGCCAAAAGAAATTGATTTTAAAACATTAATTCCTGAAGCTTATAAAGAAGAAAAATCTTTACAGAATTTTTCCAATATGGATGATTTTGTAAAGTCTTATCTACACTCACAAAAATTAGTAGGTGGTGATAAGATAAATGTTCCAAATAAATATGCGACTGACGAAGATTGGAAAGAAGTATATAAGAAATTAGGAACACCTGATAACGCAGAAGCTTATAAATACGATTTACCTGAAGGTCATAAAGTAGATGATGACACTTTAAAAAGTTTTAGTGCTGAGGCAGTTAAACTTGGTTTATTGCCACGACAAGCTCAAGGTATAATGAAGTATTATAATGACGTTATTAACAAAGGTAGTGAAGATCAACAAGCTAAAATGAAATTAGCGCAAGAAGAAAGCGCTAAAGAATTGAGAAAAGAATATGGCGCTACTTTTGATAGACAGATACAATCTGCAAAAAACTTAGCTCATGCTACACTTGGTAAAGAGTTTATTAATGATACTCTTTTACAGGATGGATCTCGTTTAGGAGATAATCCTCAAGTAATAAAAGCATTTGTTAATTTGGCTAATAAGTTATCAGAAGATACAATAGTTAAAGGAGATCAAGTTCCTTATTTAACTGTACCTGAAATTAATAAACAAATTGCAACATTACAACAAACAGGCTCAGCTTATTGGGATAAAAATCATCCTAATCACACTCAAGCTGTAGAGGAAGTTGCAGCATTAATTCGTAAAAAAAATAACGAAGAAAATGTTGAATAGAATTTGTCTAAGCAATTAGATAAATAAAATACAAAGACAATCGCAAGACCTTTGTTGACATTAGGAAAGACTATCATCGACTAGATGTTAAATAGAGGATGGTCCTTTAAGGACAACCAACCGAAAAACTTAACATTAACAATCTAACAATAGGAGTATTTACTATGAGTGTAAATATAACTACAAGTTTTGTTGAGCAATATTCGGCTAATGTGTCGATGTTGGCACAACAAACTGGCTCAAAGTTACGATCTGCTGTTGATGTGGAAAAAGTTAGAGGAAAAAACGCGTTCTTCGATCAAATCGGAGTTACTGCTGCTCAGTTAAAAACTAGCAGACATAGCGATACGCCTCAAATCGACACTCCACACTCAAGACGTAGAGTATCTTTGGCAACGTATGAATGGGCGGATTTAGTTGATGATGCTGATAAAGTAAGAGCATTAATTGATCCAACTAGCACATACGCAAGAGCAGCTGCTGCTGCAATGAATAGAAGTATAGATGATGTCATCATTACTGCTATGAATGCTTCAGCTAATACTGGTGTTGCAGGTGGAACATCAACTGCTTTACCTAGTACTCAAAAGACTGCAACTTCAGACCAATCAGATGGTATGACTATTGCAAAACTTAGAAGTGCTAAGTACATATTGGATAACAACGATGTTGATCCTTCTTTGAAGAGATACTTAGTTTGTGGTCCAAAACAAGTTCAAGACTTACTAGCAACTACTGAAGTAACTAGCTCAGACTATAATACAGTTAAAGCTTTAGCTTCAGGACAAGTAGATAGTTTTCTTGGATTTAATTTCATAATGTCAACAAGACTGAACAAAGACGCTACATACACAACTGATAGATTATGTTTTGGTTTTACAGAAGATGCTGTGAAACTAGCTATCGGTAATGACGTATCGGCTAAAATTTCTGAAAGAGCTGACAAATCATATTCTACTCAAGTTTATTACGGTATGGATATTGGTGCTGTTAGAATGGAAGAAGAAAAAGTTGTTCAGATACCTTGTAACGAGTAATAATAGAGGAGATATAATCATATGGGTACTGCAAACTCAACGTTAGTTTCGAATTTCGAAGCTACACCTCAAGTACAAAACAACTCGGCACTTCTACACGGATCAATGCGTGTAGCTCAAGGTACTATAGTTGTTGCGGCTGGAGATAGTGATGATAACGATATTGTAATGTTAGCACCGATACCAAGTAATGCGACCGTTCCACAAATTTGGATTGCGTCAGACACATTTGGTGGATCATGCACATTCAATGTTGGTATTTATCAATCAGATGGAACAGTAGTAGACGAAGATTATTTCGCAAGTGCGGTGGCTGATGCTGCTGCAATGGCGGATGTAAGATTTGAAGCTGCTGACATAAATACTGCTGGAAAAACAATGTGGGAAATGGCTGGAGCTTCAGCTGATCCTGGAGGTTACTACTACATAGCTGCTACTATGGCTGCTGCTGGTGGAACTGAAGGTGATATGAGCTTTAACATTCACTATGTTGTTAACTAGACAATAAAATTTTAGGCGAGGAAAGCGAGAGTGGAACTCGCCTAGAATGCAAAAAAGAATTTAATGAAATATATAATTATACTTTACCTTTGCTCATTCTCTAATGTAGAGCCTGTTTGTTATTCAGAAAAGGTAGTATCTTTAGAATTTAATAATTATTATGACTGTATTCTTGAAGGATATAAACAATCGTATAGTCATTTAGCAAGTTTAGATAAAGAAGAAATTACTAAACAAAAATTAGCAATCAGATTTAACTGTAAAGAAATTAAAATGGAGAATATATAATGAGAGATATAATCAAGTATTGGAATAGCAGAAGCACAACAATTAAAATTGCTGTTATTGCTGCTATTATTATTATTGTAATTAGTGCGGTATTATAATGGCTAGTGTTGTAAATATCTGCAATTCAGCACTCAATCTTATAGGTGCGTCAACAATCTCAGCTTTAACGGAAGATACTAAAAATGCTAGATTATGTAATCAAAGGTATGAGCCAGTTAGAAATAGAGTATTTAGAGGTCATAATTGGAACTGCTTAATTAAGCGTGTAGAACTTGCAAGAAATAGTACAGCTCCAGTAGTGGAATTTGATTATTCTTATGCTCTACCTAGTGATTTTCTTAGAGTGATGAAAATTCATAATGGAACTACAGATAGTATAGCTGCTGATTTACCTTATAAAGTTGAAGGTAAAAACATAATAACAGATCAGACAACTGTGTATCTCGTTTATGTAGCTTTAGACGAAGATCCAAATAATTATGATGTTTATTTAAGAGAAGCAATTAGTCATCAATTAGCAGCAGACATATGTTATTCCATAACAAACAATGCAACGTTAGCTAATAATTATATGACTAGAGCTGATGAAAGATTAAGAGAAGCTAGATTTATAGATGCTACAGAAAATAGCTTAGATACAGTTGAAGCAAACGAATTTACAGATGCTAGACTATAATGGTCAAAGCAGCTTTTGATCCAAGAAACATATCTTTATATGTAAAACCAAGACACTTAATTCATTTTGAGTGGCAGAATAGTAATAAAATTTATCGATACGCTTTAGTAGAAATTATCGATCATAAAGAAATTAACCATAGATCAAAACAAAAAATAGACGAAATAGGTTTAACTCAAGAGGACATTTGGAAAAAGAAATATGCCAAGAACAACATTAGCATTAAGTAGTTTTGTATCAGGAGAATTTTCTGCAAAGCTAGATGGTAGAACTGATTTTGAAAAATATTCTTCAGGATGTAAAACTATGGAGAATATGTTGGTGCATCCTCAAGGAGCAGCAACTAGAAGAGTAGGAACTCAATTTATTTCGGAAGTAAAAGATAGTTCTTCTAAAACAAGATTAATACCTTTTGAATTTTCTACAACTCAAACTTATATGTTGGAGTTTGGAAATTTATATATAAGATTTTTTAAAGATAAAGGTCAGATAACAGAAAGTAATAAAACTATTACTGGAATTACTGCTGCTAATCCAGCTGTAGTTACATCTAGCTCACATGGATATTCTAATGGAGACTTTGTAATTATAACTGGTGTAGTTGGAATGACGCAAGTTAATGGTAAAACTTTTAAAGTAGCAGATAAAACTACTAATACTTTTGAATTACAAGATGTAGATGGTAATGATATTAATTCATCAGCTTATACTGCTTATTCTTCAGGTGGAGTTGCTAATAAAATTTATCAAATAACAACAAGTTATACGACAGCTCAACTACCTGATTTAAAATTTGCTCAAAGTGCTGATGTTTTATACATCACACATAGTTCTCATGAAGTGTCAAAACTTTCAAGAACTGGACATACAAGTTGGACATTATCAGAAGTAGATTTTGCAGAAACTGGACCTTATTTATCTCAAAATACTACAGCAACAACACTTACTCCAGCTTCTTCAGGAACTGGAACTGGTGTTAATATTACAGCTAGTTCTACAACAGGAATTAATGGTGGTGATGGCTGGGCGACAACAGATGTTGGAAGAATATTAAAATTTAATAGTGGTGAAGCAAAAATAACAGCTAGAACAAATACGACAGTTGTTGTCTGCACAATTACAAAAGCCTTTACTAATACAGATGCTACAGCAACATTTTCATTAGGAGCTTTTTCTGACACAACAGGTCATCCTTCATGTGTATCTTTCTTTGAACAACGATTAGTTTTTGCTGGCACAACAGACGAGCCACAAACTTTATATTTTTCTAAGTCAGGTGATTATGAAAATATGACAGTTGGCACAAATGCTGACGATGCTATGATTTATACCATCGCTTCAAATCAAGTTAACGCAATTAGATATTTAAAAGCTGTTAGAACTTTAATTGTTGGAACTTCTGGTGGTGAATGGACAGTTAGTGCAGATGGTACTGACGCTGCCGTTACTCCAAGTAATGTCACCATTAAAAAACAATCTTCTTATGGAAGCTCAACTGTTGATGCTGTTCCAGCTGGAAATGCTACTTTGTTTTTACAAAAGGCAAAAAGAAAAATTAGAGAATTAGCTTATGATTTTGATGTAGATGGTTATTCTGCACCTGATCTTACAATATTAAATGAAACCGTCACCGATAGTGGTATTGATGAAATGTCTTATCAACAATCACCTGATAGTAATTTATGGTGTGTAAGAAATGATGGAGTTTTAGCTTGTCTTACTTATCAAAGATCAGAAAATGTTGTTTCATGGACAAGACATAAAGTAGGCGGCATTGGACAAGAATGCACAATTACAGTTTCTGATTATGCAAATATAGCAACTGGAACTAAATTAGTTTTTACAAAATCCAATGGTGAAGAAGTTACTTTTACTTCTACAACAGGAACTGCTGGAACAGGTGAGTTTAAAACCGAAACTAATAATAATACAACAGCAGATAATCTTTATACTGCTATTAATGCTCACGCTGATTTTACTGTTGCTAATCCAGCAGCAGCGGTTGTTACAATTAGAGAAAGCTCTCATGAGGCAACTGGTTTTTTAACTTGTAAAAGTTATGATACAGCAAGACTTACAGTTCAAAACGAAACTCATGCAGTTGTAGAAAGTATCGCTTCAATTTCAGGAGTATTAAATGAAGATGAGCTTTGGGTTATTGTTAAAAGAATAGTTAATGGCTCAACTAGACGATATGTAGAATGTTTCTCAGATTTTGATTTTGATGAAACTACAGCTACAGATTTTCATTTTATAGATAGTGGTTTAAGCTATGATGGAACAGCTACTACATCAATTACTGGATTAGATCACCTTGAAGGACAAACAGTTCAAATTTTAGCAGATGGATCAACTCACGCTGATAAAATAGTTTCAAGTGGTGGAATTACTTTAGATAGAAGTTCTAAAAAAGTTAGAGTTGGATTAGGTTATGATAGCGTTCTTCAAACTATGAGAGTTGAAGGTGGCTCAGCTGAAGGAACTGGTCAAGGAAAAATTAAAAGAATTTCAAAAGTAGTATTAAGATTATTTAACACAGTTGGTGTAAAATGTGGTCCAAGTTTAACAAATCTTGAAACCGTGCCATTTAGAACAACATCTAGTGATATGGACAGTCCAGTATCTACTTTATTAGCTGGAGATAAAACAGTTGAATTTACTGATGATTACAATTCAGATGGATTTATATTTGTAAAACAAGATCAACCTTTGCCTCTTTCTTTGTTAGCACTTTATCCAACTTTTGTAATATCTGATGGCTAATGAATTAAAACTTTTTAAGAAATCAGACGCAGATAAAATAGTAAGCTTTGGTATGAATTATAAGCTTATGGAAATAGATGCTAGTTTTACAGATAATAGAATATGTAATTATTCTCAAGCTGGAAATGCTTTTACAATGTTTGTAAATGGAAAACCATCATTTGCATTTGGTTTAGTTGTTTTATGGAATGGTGTTGCTGAAGGCTGGGTTATAGCTTCACAAAATATTTTTGATGTTAAATTTTTAGCAGCAAAAACAATAGTAAATAAAATGCTTGAAGTTTGTAAAAAAAATAAAATTAAAAGATTACAAACATCAGTTAAAGCGGAATTTAAAGAAGGAGTACGATTTGCAACTTGGTTAGGTATGGAAATCGAAGGATTAAAAAAAAATTATGGTCCTGATGGATCAGACTATTATCAATTAGCGAGGATTTTTAAATAATGGCATTTGTAGGAAATATATTTGGAGCATACGCAGCTAGAGCAACTGGAAGATATAATGAAAGTTTATTATATCAAGAAGCTGCACTTGCTAGAAGAAACGCAGAAATTAAACAAACAACTTTTGAAAATATTACTAAACCAAAACTAATTAAAGATTATGCAAGAATTAAAAGTAATCTTTTAGTTAATCTTTTAAAAAGTGGTGTTGATGTAGATAGAGTAGGTGAAACTCCATATTTAATGATGCTTGACCAAGAAATGGAAAATGATTTTGATTTAGCAATGGCTACTTATAATTCTCAAGTTACTTTTCAAAATGAAGTTAATAGATCTTTATTAATTGAAGCTAAAGGTAGAGGTGAAGCTTATAAAGGTGAACTTGCTTTTAGAACTGGCATAGCAAAAGCTGGTGGAGATATTTATGCTAATAAAGAAACTTATAGGAGCTTACTTAGTTAATGGCTAAAATTAAAATCGAAAGATCAAATAGACAAGTAGCTCAATTTGAAAATACTCCAATAGGAGCTGTTTCTTTACCAGTTAATCAAATTGGAGGAATGGTAGAACAAGGATTTACTGCTATTGGTAATTCAATTAAAAGAGTTGCTGAAAAAACTAAAGCTGTTGAAGATAGAAATAATATACACGATCTATCAATTAAAGCATTACCAACAGTTACAGAAAACTATGATAAATATAATAGTAGTACAAATGTTGCTGATAGCTTAACTTTTTTACAATCTTTAGATATTAAAAATTTTGATAGTTTATTAAAAGATCAAAACAAAGAAGTTAAAGATGGATTTAAAACTTTTTTACAAAAACAACAATTGCAATTATTTCCTAAACTTAAAAATGAAATAACAGCAAGACACGTTATTAAATCTAAATCTACTGATGATGAACTACTTAATGGTTATGTTAAAGATATGGCAGATCCTGATGGACAAACAAAATTTATTGGAAATCAAGAATTTGATAGTTTCTTTGCCGATCCAAAAGTTCAAGTTAGATATAGTAAAAAAGAATTAATTAAAAAAGAAAAAGATTTTCGAGAAAAAGCATTTGAACTTCAATTAATTAATAATGCTAGATCAGGTAATATTAATTTATTAGATGATAATGTAAGAAAAGATATACTTTCAAAAGTAAATCCGAATAGAGCAAAAAGTATATTAGACGCACTTAGAAACGCAGATAATTCTTTTGTAGCTAAACAAGAACAAGATATTATTTTTAGAGAAAAACAAAATAGAGATCAAAAGATAGCTAACTTTTCAGATTTATTAGTTTCTTTAAATAACCATAGATTAAATCCAACATCTGAAACTAATGCTAATCTTCCATCTTTAGATGACATTTATGATGCTAGACAATCAGGAGCTATAAGTAATTCGCAATATGAAACATTATTAAGATTTTATTCTGATGGTGGTACAACATTAAGTGATCCAGTAATTGAAGATATTATTAATTCTCAATTTGCTTTAGCCGATACATTTGAAAAATTAGATGCTTTACAAGAAAGCGTTAATATTGATCCTAATATATCTGCAAATTTAAGTGTAGACAGTATTATTAGAACTAATGCTTTAGTTAATAAATATAAAGAGAATAGAACTTTTGCAAAAGATAATAGTAAATTTTTAACTTTACTTAAAATAAATACTAAAAAAGTTTCTGATAACGCAATGGAAATGGCAAGTATATTTGGTCAAGCACAAAACTTTGACCAACAAGTTAGAGCAAATACAATCATAGATGAATATAAAAGATTAACACTTGAAGAAAACTATTCACCTGAACAAGCTTATGAAGAAGTTATTAATAAACTTACAAAAACTGAATTACCTGAATTAATTGATTTACCACAACCAAGATCAGTTAAGATTATAAATTTTAAAGAACAGTTAAGACAAGATCCAAAAGGTACTTTTGAAACCATGAGAAAAGATGTTGCTATTAATTTTAAAACTACAAAAAATATTTCTCAGTATAAAGAAGATATGAAAAGAATTGATATATTAGAAGATGTACTAGGTGTTCGTTTAAGTGTTTTTGATAAAGATTTAGATGGAGCTTTAGGAAAAGAGCTTAAAAAGGATAAATAATGGAAGAGTTTGACGTATTAAAAGATTTTTATTTTCCTATTCAGGAGCAAGAAAAATTATATAGCAGTAATGCTTATCAAAATTTAAAGAATAATAATATTGATACAGCAGAACTTGAAGGTGATGAGCTTGATAAAGATGCTGGAGAAATAGTATTTGATGATAAAGCTAAAATGTCTGAAGGAGAAAATGATATTTTTTTAAAAGATGTTTATGATTTTGCTTTTAAAGATTTACCAAGAGATACTTTAATATCTATTATTAGAGGTGGAACTAATTTTACTCAATTTGTTAATAATTTTGTTGGAGTTGCTATGCAAGTAGAAGGCATTCCTCTTAGTGAACTACCAACTATAGAATTAAATAAAAAATTAGATAAAATTAAAACCGATTTAGACAAAGCAGAAAAAGACAGTCCATTAGTTTCAAAACTTTTAGCTGTAGTAGCTCAAGATGCTGCATATACATATCCGATTTATAAAAAATTAAAATCTGCTGGTATTCCTAAATCTTATAGTCTGCCAATAGCATTTGGAGTAGGTGGTGCATTAGCTTTTGATAAAGACAAATCACTATTTGTTGATAGTGCTTCAATGAGAGGTTTAAAAAATTTTATAGGTGTTGCTCCTGATACACCTATTGAGGAAATGTATGATAAAGGAGTTCAAGCTTTAGAGTTTGGAGCATTTGGTAAGTTTTTTGATGTCATAATGAATGGAGTTAAAGTGGTTAAAAACATACCACCTGAACAAGTAAAACAAACTGCTTTATCATTAGGAGGTGCAGCTGCTGTTACGGCTGCTGTAAATAAAGTATCAGATAATCAGCAAAACAATATTATTTCAAAAGTAACAGAAAATAAGTAATTAAAGAGTATCTTCAAATATCTCTTTTTAAAATAATCAAGGATTTAATGAATGGCAATCAAAGTAATAACGTCAAAATTTACAAGCAAAGAAGCAAAAGAACTTTTAGAAAAAGGTCAAAAGATAATAGACGAAAAGATTAAAGGACCAGCTTTAAAAGAAAAGAAAGAAACGACACCAGCGTTTTTTAAAAGAGACGCAATTGATCTTAAAAAGATTGATGCTGGAGAAGGTTTAAAACCTAAGAAGATTAGAAAACTACCAATAGTATCTGAAGATAAAGCAGAGAAATTATTATTTAGAAAAGATAGTAAAATTAAACCATCAAAATTGGATGATTTTAATATTATTAAATTTGAAACTAGAGACGATATTATAAAATTTATAGATGAAATTTCCAAACAGTTTGCCAAACAAATAGATAAACAAAAAAGAAGCAAAATCTCTAATGAAGCATTAAAAGAGATGTCAACTCTTTTACAGCTTAATCCTGAAAAATTAGGAGAAACTTTATTATCTTTAAAACCTGGTCAAACTTTAAATGCTGAAACAATTTTAGCTGCTAGAGAATTATTAGTAGCATCATTAAGTAAGTTAGATGATTTAGCTGCTATAGCTAAGACTGGTGGAACTGAAGAT
This sequence comes from uncultured Pelagibacteraceae bacterium, assembly GCA_902611145.1. Lineage (GTDB taxonomy): Bacteria > Pseudomonadota > Alphaproteobacteria > Pelagibacterales > Pelagibacteraceae > Pelagibacter. The sequence continues at coordinate 11,836 of CACLYO010000008.1, read as the reverse complement.
ATATTAAATTTTAGACAACATTTTGCCGTTACTGCTGAATTACAAAAAATTATTAAAGGTGTTCAAACCGAAACTGGAAGAGCATTACAACAATTTAAAATACCAGTAAGAGATAAAAGATTTACTGCTGCTAACTTTGATGATCTTAATAGACAACAATTAATGGCTGAGCTTGGTGGTGAAGAACAAATTAGAAATTTAGCTTTAAGTTATCTTAAATTAGATACAGCAGTTTCAAGAGCAGCTGTTAATGAAAAAGTAGGATTAATTGGAAATTTAAGTAAAGCTTCAGATGCATTAGCAGAAGTTTTTATTAATGCAATTTTATCTAATCCATTAACTCATATTAGAAATGGTGCTGGTAACTGGATTACTCAAGGAATTTTATTACAAGAAAGAAAGCTTGGTGCAAGATTATTTGGCGGTAAGATTGATGAAGCAACTGGAGAAGTAGGTATTGCTGAATTTGAAGGTATGGCAAAAGCTTATGGTAAATCAATGGCTTCTCAAGAAATGTGGAGTACTGTTGGTAGAATTTTTGCAATGGATAGTATCGGTTTTAAAGGTATTCCAAAAAACTTACCAAATGTTAAAAATCAATTTGGTGGATCAAAAATTGAAATAAGACCAGGTAAATTTACTGCTGATAATTTTAATTTAAAAGAAGGTAATATTGCAACTGGTGTTGATGTTTTAGGAAAAATATTAACTTTAAATAGAATACCTACAAAATATTTAACTGCTGCTGATAGTTATTTTAAAAATTTAGAATATCGATCTGAAATATATGCAATGGCATATAGAGAAACTGTTAAAGCAGTTAGGACTAATCAGATAACAATGGAAAAAGCTCCAATGATGTTAGCTGAACTTGTTGTTAATCCAAGTCAACAAACAACTAAAAAAGCTTTTGAGAAAACTTTGGCTTCTGTTTATCAGACAAAAATGGGTACTAGAGGAGACGTTTTAGATTGGGGAAAATTCCTTCAAGGAATGAAATCTCAATCAGGACCGTTTTCTGTAATTTCTAATTATTATTTACCATTTATACAAACTCCAGCAAATATTGTTGGATTTGTTTTAGAAAGAACACCAGGATTAAATGCAGCTATATTAAAAAGTTATAGAGACGACATCACGGGTAGAAACGGAATAGTGGCTGCTCAAGAAGCTAAAACTAAAATGGCTTTAGGTTTTATGTTCTATTCAGCTGTTGCTGGTATTAACATTGCTAAACCTTTTGGTATGTCAACAACTGGAACTTCTCCTGAAATTGGTACTACTTTTAAACAAAAAGCATTTGGCTCTAAATCCGAAATGGAAAAATTGTTGGGATTGCAAAAAAGTACAGTAGATTTTCCAAATGGATTTCAATTAAATATTACTGGAGCAGATCCAGTTGCTATGATTTTTAGACAAGCATCAGACTTTGCTGCAATTGCTCAATTAGGATTTCAAGATAACGATCAAGCAGCTGATTATTTAAGAATGTTCACGGCTTTTATTTTATCAACTGGAGAAAATTTGGCTTCTTCAACATTTATGGCTGGTGTTGGTAAAGCGATGAATGATTTTCAAAATTATGAAATGCTTGGTGCTAAAAAAGGTTTTGAAAGGCAAAGTAAGCAATTTTTATCATCATTTGTTCCAACTATTGTTAGACAAACAACAAAAGTATTATCAGATGATAATAGGAAACTTGCTGTTGAATGGAATGAATATTTCAAAAAAACTTGGAATGCTAGAAGTTTAAATAAAGATTTTGATAGATTAGGTGATGAAGTTGAACACTTTGGATTAATATCTTGGAAAAAAGATGATCCAATAAGACAAGAAATTAAAAATACTGGTGTTGAAATAATGCCATTTAAAAAATCTAAATTATTTGATTTTGGATTAGGTATAACTGCCAATGTTGAATATACATCTGATGAATTAAGTTTTTTAAAAAAAAGATCAGGAGCTTATGCAAAAACTCTTTTATCAGAAGCTTTTAATTCTGAAGAATATAATGATCCAAATTTAGAAAATTATCAAAAACAATTTTACATTAAAAATGTTTTTTCAAAAGCTGACAGATTAGCTTACGCAGATTTAACTCAAGATGCTAATGCAGATAGTTTTGAAGGAAGTTTAGGAGCTTATGAAAATTCAGCTAATGTAAGAGTAAGATTTAACAATGTAGCAACTGATCTTGGAATAAATCAAATATTAACAAAAAATCGAGGAGTGCCATTAAATATGACATTACCAACTATGGAGAACACTAATCAATGACAATAAGTACAACAACAATTAAGAATAGTTATAGTGGAAATTCATCTACTGATGCGTTCAGCTATACTTTTAAAATTACAGCTGATAGCGAAATGCAAGTTATTATTCGTTCATCAACTGGAACTGAAACTGTTAAATCTTTAACTACTCATTATACAGTAAGCGGAGCTGGGAATGCTTCAGGTGGAACTGTTACATTTACGTCTGGCAATATTCCAGCAACAGGTGAAACAGTAATATTAAGAAGAAATACTACACAAACTCAAGGAATGGATTTAATAGAAAATGATCCGCTTCCAGCAAATACATTAGAAACTGCTGTTGATAAAAACTTAGCAATTGCTCAAGAATTACAAGAACAATTAGATAGATCATTTAAAGTATCAAGAACAAACACAATCGCTTCACCTGAATTTACTACATCTGCAACAGATAGAGCTAGTAAAACTTTAGGATTTGATAGTTCAGGCGATTTAACGACAGTAGCAGATTTCCTTCCAGCTGGAGGAGACAGCGCACAATTTACATATTCAACAACAACGACAGATAGTGATCCAGGTAGCGGAATTATTCGTTTTAACAATACAACATTAGCTTCAGCTACTGCTGCTTATGTAGATGATCTAGAAGCAAATGGTACTGATGTATCGGCTTGGTTATTATCGTTTGATGATGTTACTGGTAATGCGACTAATAGAGGAAGAATAAGAGTTTCTAAATCAAATACTTTAGATACTTGGCACGTTTGGAAAATTACTGGTGCATCAACAGATGCTAGTGGTTATGTAAAATTAGCTTTAACTTATATTGATGGTGCTGGAAGTTTAGCAGCAGATGATAAAGTATTTTTATCTTTTACTGCAAGTGGAGAAGATGGAGCAATTCCTGGTTACTATTATAAATTTGCAACATCAACGACAGATAGTGATCCTGGAGGCGGATATTTAAGATTTAATAATGGTACTTATGCTTCTGCTACAGCAATCTATATTGATGACGCGGATGCTAATAGTGCAACTACATCTGCGGATGTTTTAACTTGGGATGATTCAAGTTCAACAATTAAAGGATATATTCATATTGTTGATATTAACGATAGCTCAACATACGCAAGATTTTCTGTAACAGGTAGTTCAACTGACGCAAGCGGTTACAATAAATTAGCGGTTACTCATTTAGTTTCCAACAATACTTTTTCAGCTGATGACGAATTATCAGTTCACTTTACTAGAGTTGGAGATAAAGGTGATACTGGAAGTCAAGGAAATTTAGGAAATCAAGGTGTAGCTGGTTTGGCTATGACTTGGGAAACTACAACGACAGATGCGGATCAAGGAGCTGGTAAAATTTCAGCAAACAATGGAACAATATCAAGTGCTACTGTTTTATATGTAGATGATGTAGATGACGCTGGAGCAGATATTTCTGGTTTTGTTCAATCTTGGGATGATGCTTCAAATTCTGTTGCTAGAGGTTTTGTAAGAATTGAAAAAGAAGGAACAGCATCTACATTTGCATTATTCAAGGTAAGCGGTAGCGTAACGGATGCTTCAGGCTATAGTAAAGTTGCTGTCACTCATATCGTAAGCAGCGGAACTTTATCTGATGGCGATGGAGTAGGAGTTCACTTTACTCAATCAGGTGCTGATGGATCTGGAGATATGTCTGATCTTACTGATGATACTTCTCCTCAACTTGGTGGAGATTTAGATGTCAATGGTCAAGATATTACCTCAGCATCAAACGCTGATGTAGATATTAATCCGCATGGAACAGGAAATGTAGTTCTTAAAACCGATTTAGTTAGTGTTGGCGGAGGATCAGAAATTGGTCATATATCATCTAATGGTGCTTATGATTTAAAACTTGATACTAACTCAAGCACAAACTCAGGATCAATTGTAATAACTGATGGAGCAAATGGAGATATAGATATTACTACAAATGGAACTGGAGCAATTAAATTTAATGATTTAGCTTACATTCCACAACAAGCAATAACATCAACTTCAAATGCTGTAGCTTGGGATGCTCAAGCTAAACCAAATGCTTATCATATAACAACTGAAAATACGACTTTTTCTGCACCAAGTAATGCAGTTGAAGGTGCTTTTATTTGTTTAGAATTAAATTTCAACGGAAGCCATACTATTGGATGGAATACTGTGTTTGAATTTGCGGCTTCAACTGAGCCAACTGAAACAGCTACTGATGCAAAAACCGATATTCATATCTTTAGATACAACGGAGCAGTTTGGCAAGAAGTTGGTAGAACAATGAATTTAAGTGAGAGTTAAAAATAGGAGTTAAATATATGTGGGGATTAGTACAAGACGGATCAATTACAAAAATAATAAATAAACCAAAAGGTATGGTTATTAACGATGTTCGTTATTCAAGAAAAATATTTGAATTATGGAGCAAAGCAGAACTAGAAGCTAAAGGTATTTATGAAATAGAATTTGATAATTCTAATAAAAAAGATGAGCAATGGTATATAAATACCAATCAATCATTTGCTTTTGCTGGAGGAAAAATTACAGCAAGTTATGGCTCAGCTACACCTAAAAAACACGCAGATACTTTATGGACAGAACAAGATAAAACAGATGGATTTATTCCTGAAGGTAAAGATGTAGGTGATGTTGCAGTTAAAGGATTAAAAACAGTTTTAATTAAAAATATAAAAGCACAAGCTGCTCAAATATTACAAGATACGGATTGGTACATAACTAGAAAAGCAGATGCTGGAACAGAAGTACCAAGTTCAATCACTACTCATAGAGCAGCAGTTAGAACAAAAGCTGCTGAACAAGAAACTCAAATTACAAACGCTGCTGATACACCAGCTTTGGAAACTTTATATACTTATATAAATACAGGCACAGAAGAAAATCCTGTAATGGAAAGACCATTAGGCGAACTACCAACATTGGAGAGTTAATGATACCAATTTTATCAGGAAATGTAGCTTCAGCAATAGGTGGTGCTTATGAAGTAGCCAACTCATGTAGGTTTAATAGCGCATCATCAAGTTATTTACATAGAACACCATCAGCAACAGGAAACCCAAAAAAATTTACATATTCACTTTGGGTTAAAATGGCAAAAGAAAATCCAGGTAATTTTATGGTTGGAGGATCTAGTTCAAATAGTTATTTTATATTTGGTGCTTATGGTGGCGGAGATATAGATTTGGTTACTTATACTGGTTATGTAATTACAGCAACAACAGGCAGATTATTTAGAGATCCTTCAGCATGGTATCATGTCGTTTTAGCTTGTGATACTACACAAGCTTCTTTTTCTGATGGTATAAAACTATATATTAATGGAGTTTTAGAAACATCACTTGCAACTCAATCAGTTGGATCAGAGAATGGTTATACACAAGATACATCATTAAGATGGGGAACTAGCGGAGAAGTAATGGCTATTGGTGCAAACTCTTTAACATCACAAGGATTTTGGGATGGTTATATAGCAGAATGTGCTTTTGTAAATGATCAACAACTAGCACCAACAGAATTTGGAGAATTTGATGAAGATAGTCCACGAATTTGGAAACCTAAAGATATATCAGGATTAACATTTGGCACTAATGGATTTTATTTAGATTTTAAAGATAGTAGTAATTTAGGAAATGATGTATCAGGTAATGGAAATGACTTTACATCAGTTAATCTAGACGCAACAGATCAAGCTACAGATACACCGACTAATAATTTTGCAACAGCAAATCCTTTAGCAAATTTAGTTGGCGCTCCAACTTATTCTCAAGGCAATTTAGAAATAACTGGAGATAGTAGTGCTAACCATAATTGGCAATCAACAATAGGTTTATCATCAGGCAAATGGTATTGGGAAATGAAAAGTACAGCTTCTTCTCCAGATACTGGATTAATGTTTTATGACCAATCAATAACTTCGCAAAATCATGCTGGAGAAGGTTTTGCTACTAGCGGAAGATTAAAAATTATTAATAATTCTACAACTGGCTCAGCTATCGGAAGCACAGCACAAAACGATATTCATGGAATGGCTTTAGATTTAGATAATGGTAAAATGTGGATCCATAGAAATGGAACATATATAGAAAGCGGAGATCCAGCTGGAAATTCAAATCCTTTTATAGAAACATCAGATGGATTAGAGAGTGAAGGTGTTATTGGAGGTTTTTCTTACAATGGAACTGTTCAAATTAATTTTGGTGGCTGTCCACCATTTAGTATTTCATCAGGAAACGCAGATGCTAATGGTTATGGAAATTTTGAATATGCACCACCATCAGGATTTTACGCATTATGTACGAAAAATTTAGCGGAGTATGGAGGATAAATGGCAGCTTATACAACAATAGACAATCCAGAATTATATTTTCAGGTTAAACTCTGGACAGGAACAGGAAGCGGACACGCTATAACTTTAGATGGCGATGAAGATATGTCTCCAAATTTTATCTGGGTAAAACAAAGAACATCTACAAGATACCACAATATACAAGACACAATTAGATCTACAGGAGTAAATTTTTTTAGTAATACAAATGGTGCAGATAATAGTGATGCAACAAATATTACTGCATTTAATACCGATGGCTTTAGTGTTGGAACAGGTGATAATGTTAATAAATCAAGTGATACTTATGTAGCTTGGTGTTGGAAAGAGAGTGCTGATGCTGGATTTGATATGCTTACCTATACTGGAAACGAAACCAATAGAACAATATCACACTCGCTATCAGCAGTTCCTCATTTAATGATTGTAAAAAATAGAGAAGCCGCAGAAGCTTGGACACTTTATCATCATAAAAATACTTCTGCACCAGAAACAGAATGTTTATATATGAATTTAACTGACGCAACAAGAGATAGTAATTTAAGATGGAATGACACATTACCAACTTCTAGTGTATTTTCTGTCAGTACATCAACTGAGGTAAATGATGATGGTGTTGGAATGATGAATTATTTATGGAGTGAAAAACAAGGTTTCAGCAAGTTTGGCTCATTTGTCGGCAATGGCTCGACTTCAGGTCCGATGATCTGGCTCGGATTTCGACCAGCTTTCGTTATGATAAAAAGATCAAGTAGCACAGGAAATTGGTATATTGCAGATAATAAAAGAAATACATTTAATGTGGTTTCAAAAGCATTATTTGCAAATGCTGATTCTGCTGAAGGAGATTTAGCTTCAAATACACCTCTTGATTTTACTTCTAATGGTTTTAAATTAAGAAATAGCGACCTAACAGGAGATACAAATATAAATATATCAGGATCAACCTACATCTACCTAGCTTTCGCAGAAGCACCATTCGTAAATTCAAAAGGCGTTCCTTGTAACGCAAGATAACGAAATTAATTATCAACAACTAATAGGAGGCAACTATGATTTGCTGGTTTTGTAAATTATTAAAAAAAATTAAAGCACAAATAATTAAGAGCTACGAATGCCTAAGAAAAGAGTAAGTCCAAGATATTTGGTTAATACTCAATTAGGTATTAGGCTTTCTTCACATGAAAAGCTGTGTGCTGAAAGAATGAAACACTTAATTAAATCAATTGATGAGCTTAATAAGAAAGTATCAAAGCTTTCTGATGATGTTTCAAGAGGTAAAGGAAGTGTTGCAGTACTAGTTGCTTTAGGCACTATTGCTGCTGCTGTATTAGGTTATTTGAATATTAAGTGAAATATTACAATAAAGGTATAGCTGCACATTTAGAAGCTATGCTTGAGCTTCTTGATGACGATCATTTACTTTTTACTAATGTTCAAGGCATTGGTCCAATAGATATTGTAAGAGTAAATATTCATACAGGAAAAGTAGATTTCTTTGATGCTAAAACCGATAGAGAAAGCAGACACTTAAAAAGACCTTCAACAGAAATACAAAAACAATTAGGAGTAAAAAATTTATATGTCAACTTACGTCACAGAACATGGAGAATGGAGAGAAAGCTGGGAAAACTTTCAGCCAAACGAAGTAAGCTGTAGTCATTGTGGAGAATTAAAGATCCATGAAGATATTATGGATTTAATTCAAGAAGCTAGAAATGATCTTGGTCCGTTAAGTATAACATCAGGATATAGATGTTCAGAACATAATAGTTCTATTTCATCTACTGGAGCTAATGGTCCTCATACTACAGGTAAAGCTCTTGATATAGCTGTTAAAAATAGTCAACATAGAAAACAATTAATTGAATACTTTGCACCTAAAGTAAATGGATTAGGAATAGCAAAAAGTTTTATTCATATTGATTTACTATACGAAGAAGATGGTTTTCCTGGAAGACCTAATTCTTGGGTTTATTGAAACACCTTAAACTCTTTTTATTTTTTTTATTTTTTTATTTTATTGGTTATTGCCAAATAATCAAAACACAACAACAAAACAATTATGATACAATTCTTAGGACTACTGAAAAATCCGCTAACTAAACTTATAGCTGAAAAGACTATAGGTGCAGTTTCACATAAGCTAAAAAAGGATGCTATAATAAGAGAGAAGGAGATACAGAACGCACAAAATATTGACCTTCAATCTTTAAAATCTTCTGACAATTCTCTTAAAGATGAATGGTTAGTTATTGTTTTTTCTTTAATATTTGTTGCTCATTTTGTTCCACCATTACAAGAAGCTATGCTGCGTGGCTGGGAAATTCTTGAGTTAGCTTCAGATTATTTTTGGATAATTATTTTAACTATAGTTGGTGGATCTTTTGGATCATCAGGAATTACTAAGTTTCTTAAAAAGAAAAAGTAATGGCTAGGAAGAAGTTTAAAGAATTTACTCCTAGAGAAAAACCAAGAAAAAGACCAAGACGACATACAAAAAGAATTAATAAAAACAAGCCTAAGAAAAAAAAATACAACAGACAAGGTAGAGGTAGATGAAAGAATTAAAGTTAAATCAAAATACTGGAATAAATCTTCCGATTGGCAACTTAATTAGCATCATTGGAGCATGTCTTGTAGCAGCTTGGTTTGGATTTTCAATTATTGAACGCGTAAATAAATTAGAGACACAAACCGTTTTGATGGAAAAAGATTTAGAAAAAGCTGTTGAGTTTTCTATTAAATGGCCAAGAGGAGAATTAGGATCTTTACCAGCTGATAGTGAACAGTTCTTATTAATAGAAGATGCTCTTAAAGATATAGAGGATATTCAAGAAGAATTAAAAGAAAGCAGACATAACGCAACAAACATATCAAGATTACAAAAGGACGTGGAAAGATTAATGGAACAATTAGAATTAATTAAAGACAAGGTTAGAAAAAATGGAAACAGTCATTAGCGGAGTAATAGTTTTATGTCTCTTTATGAAAGGAGATATTATGGAACACACATACGTTAAATCTCAAAAGATGGCAGATTGCTTAAAATTAAAAAGACAAATTAATCGAACTTTAGATGTTAATAGAGTTCGTATGCAATGTGGAGAAGTGGATGCAGTATTAGAAACTGACGAAGATACTGGAAGAGTAAGAGTAATTAAAATCGTCAAAGATAAATATGGAGATTACGCTAACTAATGAATGACAAATTAATAGCAGCTTTACTAGCAATTTTACTAGCTTTAGGTGGATGGAATTTAAGCCAAACATTTAAGCTATCTAATGAAATGGTTTTAATTAAAGAGAAAGTTAGCCAAATAGAAAAGAAAGTATCTAAAAGAATTTTACCTAAGAAAAAACCTAGAAAAAAAAATAAAAATAAGTAATGAAGTATTGGTCTATAGTCATAATCTATACTTTATTATTTGGTTTTTTAGCTGTTAATATGATGGCTTGTACTTATAATATTCAGCCTGATCAAACTACTGTTGAATATGGAACAACAGAAAACGGAAAAGATAAAACAAGTAAATCCATTAAACAAACTTGGAAATGGAGTAGAGTAAAAAAACTAATTTCTCCTTAATGGCGGAAGCGATCCGATTTGAACGGATGGTACAGATTTCTCCGCACGAGTAGTTAGCAACCACTTGGTTTAAACCAGGCTCACCCACGCTTCCAACAATACATTATTTAGCTGCTAATCTTATAAACCTATTTTCAAACTTATTCAATGAAACAGAAACGTATATTCGCAAAGAAATGCGATTGGTGTAAAACCGAACTTATAATGAATGGTAAAGAAGCTGACACTTATGTTATTAATGCTGAACATAAACTTTTTTGTCTAAAAACTACTATAGGTAAAGAGCCTGAAAAAGATTGTATGAGTGAATATTTAAAAGCTCAACCAAAAAAACCTAAGTTAACTGACAAGATTACAGCTATTAAAAAGCTAGATGAATTAAAACAATTTCTCAATAAACGACAGTCCTATAATCGTTAACATCACCTGTAAAAATTTTCTAAAAAACAAATCAATTCACTATAAATAACTAAAAATGTTAATGCTGTGTTAACACATCTTTAATTATTGGCGTATTTACTTATCTTTTTTCTATTTACTTTGGTTTGCTAACTGATCTTACCTCGAAAGAGGTAACGTGGGTTCGAATCCCACCTCTTCCGCCATTAAACAAATTTTGATTTTTTAGTTAAATTATATAATCCGAAAATAAAAAGAAATAAAATGACAGGTTTAATAACTCTATATGCCGAGGCTGATAACTGCATTTCTAAAACTATAGGTGTGGACATATAAGTAGTAAATAAAATTATTAAATATATTGAAATAGTAAAAATGACAATTTTCACAATTTTTTTATTATTTCTTATAAAAGAACTAATAAAAAAGAAAGTTAAAGCAATTATTAATTTTTCATTTATTAATAAGTATTTACCGATTAAAATATAGTTACTTATTGATGTAAATCTTTTCGAAAAATCAGTAATATTATATGCAAATCCTGTTAATTCCCCTTGTAAAATCTGAGAAGTAGGGTCACTATAAATATTGTGTATTTTAAAGTAAATACAAAATATGTGCCAAAGTATGATTGGAATTAATGAAATAAATAAATAAAGTAATATTTTTTTGTTTATTTTCTTCTCACTTATATTAATTAATATTATAGAGAATACAAAACTTAAAATTAAAAAAAGAGATTCCAATTTTAGCATTGTGAAAATTACCAATATAGAAATTAAAGTTAAAACTTCAATAATTGAAAGCCTAATTTTTTTATTGTAATTATAAATTAATAAGGCAGAAGTAACAAAATATACCGAAACAAGTCCATCCATCTCGCCATTGAATAAAAATCTACCAATTGCAAAAAGTACAAAAACTATAGTAATTAGAAAAAAATTTTTACTAAAAAAATTACTTATAATGATTAATGGAGGTAAAAATAGTAAACTGAAACCTGTTTTAGGATAAACCTCATTCCAATAACCTAGTGTTTTTACCATTCCAGCTACAAAAGCTGGAGCTAAGTTTGGATAATCAGGATGACTAAATAGAGCATAGTTATGTTTAACTGAAAGTACTGAATTATCGTAAAATATCTGTTTAGCCTTAAAAAGCCATATGCTTCTGGCATCCCAAGAATCACTGGGTGTGCCTAATGCTATCAATATAATAATACTTATAAAAATA
>CACLYO010000007.1 GCA_902611145.1 uncultured Pelagibacteraceae bacterium | reverse complement strand
ATTTTTTGAGCCAGTCTTATCTTTAAAATATTTACCTTTTTGAACTTTTGAATTTTGAGGTAAATTTATTTGTACCATTAATAAACCCTTTCTTGTGGAGGAAAGTATTGTACATCATTCGATAGCGTTGATCTATGTACATCTCTATATGAAATTTTTGTTTTACTTCCTTCACACCAAGATAATGTATGTTTCATAAATTTATTATCATCTCTTTTGGGATGATCTTCTCTTGCATGTGCTCCTCTGCTTTCTTTTCTTTCGTAAGCAGAGTCTAATGTAACTATTGCTTGCCTAATTAAGTTATCAAATTCTAAGGTTTCTACTAAATCAGTATTAAAAATTAAAGATTTATCTTTTACAGATATTGAGTCCATTCCTTCATATGGTTTTCTTATTTCTTCAACACCCTCTTTTAAAGTTTTTTCTGTTCTAAACACTGCACATTTTGATTGCATAGTTTTTTGCATTGCTAATCTTAGATCTGCAGTTCTATTATCACCATTACCATTTCTTAATTTTTCGAATCTTTCCAAACATTTATCTGCTTCAGAATTTGAAATTTTTTCATGAGGAGTTCCAGGTTTTACCAATTCTGCAGCTCTTTTTGCTGCAGCTCTTCCAAAAACTACAAGATCAATCAATGAATTTGATCCTAATCTATTAGCTCCGTGTACAGAAACGCACGCTGCTTCTCCTATTGCCATAAGGCCAGGTACAATTTTTTCAGATCCATTTACTGTTAAAACTTCGGCTTTATAGTTAGTTGGTATACCACCCATATTATAATGTACTGTAGGTACAACTGGTATTGGCTCTTTAGTAACATCAACATCTGCAAACAATCTGGATGACTCTGAGATTCCTGGAAGTCTTTCTTCAATTACTTTTGGATCTAAATGATCTAAATGAAGATGAACATGATCCTTTTCTTTTCCAACTCCTCTTCCTTCATTTATCTCTAAAGCTATTGATCTACTTACTACATCTCTCGATGCAAGATCTTTTGCTTTTGGAGCATAGCGCTCCATAAATCTTTCTCCTTTAGAATTTAATAAGTAACCCCCCTCGCCCCTAACACCTTCAGATATTAAAGTCCCATGGCCATAAATACCAGTTGGATGAAATTGAACAAATTCCATATCTTGCAATGGTAGTCCAGCTCTTAAAACCATAGCATTACCATCACCAGTACATGTGTGAGCAGATGTTGATGAATAGTAGGTTTTTCCGTATCCGCCTGTTGCTATTATTGTAATATGAGCTCTAAATCTGTGAATAGTCCCGTCATTCAAATTCCAGGCTATCAAACCTTTACACTCACCATTTTTCATCAATAAATCTAATGCAAAATATTCTATAAAAAACTCTGTATTATGTTTTAATGCTTGACCATACATTGTGTGTAATATTGCATGACCTGTTCTATCGGCCGCTGCACAAGTTCTTTGCACAGTTTCATTTCCATAATTTTTTGTCATTCCACCAAATGGTCTTTGATAAATTTTTCCATCCTCCGTTCTGCTAAAAGGAACTCCATATCTTTCTAATTCAAGGACAGCTCTTGGTGCTTCTTTGCATAAATACTCAATACAATCTTGGTCGCCTAACCAGTCTGAGCCTTTAACTGTATCATACATGTGCCATCTCCAGTCATCTTCACCCATATTTCCTAAAGCTGCGGAAATACCTCCCTGCGCTGCTGAAGTATGGCTTCGAGTTGGAAAAACTTTTGATATACAGGCAGTTTTTAAACCTGCCTCACTTAGACCAACCGCGGCTCTTAATCCAGCACCTCCGGCACCTAAGACAACCACATCATATTCATGTTCTATAATTTTATACGAATTCATAAACTTAATTTAAATAATAATAATAGTGTTGATATAGGTATTATTATAGCAAATAAATAGAGTAATCTGTTTGCGACATATTTTAATTTTTCACTCTCTATATAGTCTTCAAAAACCTCACTAATACTTAATGAAGAGTAAAAATAAGCAAAAATAATGAATAATGAAAATAAAAATTTTGTTGGCTGACCTGTAAAAAATAATAATACTTCATCGTAAGATTTGTCGTAGTAAGATACCAGATTAAATAAAAACCATAGCATTAAAGGCACAAGTATAACTGAACTTATTTTTAAAAATATCCACTTCTTAGTTGCGTTAATCATAAAATTAAATTTCTTCCTAAAATAAAAACAAGAATCGTTAAAATAAATGATCCAAAAATAACTAAAAGACCTGTTATTTTGGAAGTTTTTAATTCAAATCCTAATCCTAAATCCCAAAATAAATGTCTGATTTCACTTAAAATTTGAAAAGAAAAAGACCAAACTGTCCCCATAATTAAAAATTTTCCAAAAAATGTCTCGAAAAATTTCTGAATTAATTCATAGTTTGTATCTCCTAATAGTAAAAGTGCTGTCCAAAAGCAAATTAGGGTTATTAAGATTATATTTATAACTCCAGTTATTCTATGAGAAATAGAAATTAGTGAAGAAATATGCCAATTATAAATTTGAATATGAGGTGATAAAGGATTTTTATCTTTCATGTAAATTTTTTTTAATTAAGCTTTCGGCAATTTCAACTGCATTTAATGCAGCACCTTTAAGTAAATTATCAGAAACAATCCACAAGTTTATAGTATTAGATTGAGAATCATCTTTTCTAATTCTTGAAATAAATGTTTCATATTTGTTTTCTGCCTCAACAGGAGTCATGTACCCTCCATCTTTATGTTCATCAATAACTTTACATCCTGGAGACGAAGATAAAATATTTTTTATTTCTTCTAAATTACATTTTTTATCAAACTCTACATTGGCACTTATAGAGTGTGAAACTAGAACGGGTATTCTTACACAAGTTGAAGTAATTTTAATTTTTTTATCTAAAATTTTTTTAACTTCATCGGAAGTTTTTTGTTCTTCTTTGGTGTAACCATTTTCTAAAAAGCTATCAATATGGGGAATAATATTAAAAGCTATTTGTTTTGTAAAATGCTCAGATTTTAAATTTTTATTATTAAAATAATCTTGAGTTTGAGACAAAAGCTCATCCATTGGGGCTTTGCCTGCTCCAGAAACAGATTGATAAGTTGATACAACAATTCTCTTAACTGTATATAAATCATGCAAAGGTTTTAGAGCAACAACAAGTGGTATCACCGAACAATTTGCATTTGCAATTATATTTTTATTTTTAACATGGACCAGTTCTTTTGAATTCACCTCAGGTACTATTAAAGGAATATCGGGATCTTTTCTAAAAAATTTTGAATTATCGATCACTATTGTTTTTTCAGCTGCTTTATGAGCCCATTTTTCTGCCACAGCACTTCCTGCAGCAAAAAAAGCAATTTTTACTTTTGAAAATTCAAATTTTTCTAAATCTATAACGGTATGTTCTTTGCCCTTAAAATTAATTTTTTGTCCTGAACTTTTCGATGAAGCAATTAAATATAATTCAGAAATCGAAAAGTTTTTATTTTCCAAAACTTCTATTATTTTTCTTCCAACATTTCCCGTTGCACCTACTATTGCGATATTCATGATGATTTAGTTATACTAAATGAAAGGTAAATCGCAAACTTTTCCCTCAAAAAGACTATCATTTATTGATATTTTAAATGTCTGAGAAACTTCAAAATAAGGCTTATTCAACATCGCAATACCAATTACTTTTTTAAAATGTGGTGAATACGTACCTGATCTTAACTCTCCTATTTTTAAATTTTTTTCATTAATAAGTTCCATTGGTTTTGATACATTTATTTCTTTTGTATCAATTATTACTCCCATCAACTTTCTGGTAATTCCTTTATTTCTAACTTCTTTTAATTTTTCTTTTCCAAGAAAATTAACCTCTGAGTCTAAATTAACATATTTATCTAACCCACATTCAAGTGGATTATCATCATTATCCATATCATTTCCATATGATAGTAAAGCGCTTTCGATTCTCTCGATTAAATTTGGGCATCCTGGTTTCACGTCAAATTCTTTTCCTTCTTCAAATAATTTGTCATATAAAGAAAGGCCTGATTTTGTATTTTCAACATAAATCTCATAACCTCCTTGTTTTGACCACCCTGATCTAGCAATTAAATGTTTTGCTCCATCAAATTCAAAATAATCAAAGCCAAAAAATTTCATTTCTGTAATTTTTTTTCCAAATATTTTTTCCATAAGTGCAAAAGATTTTGGTCCCTGTACTGCTAATATATCTACAGTTGGTTCGAATATTTTAACGTTAAATTTGTGTCCAATTGCTAATCCTTTTGCAAATAAAATTACGTCTGAGTCTGCAATGGAAATCCACCATCTTTGTTCGCTAAGTTTTAAAACTACTGGATCATTTATTAAACCTGCTTTATCATCTATTACTGGACAATAATAACATCTTCCTACTTTTGATTTTGAAAGATCTCTGCATGTCATAAGTTGAACTAATTTTGCTGAATCTTTTCCTGAAATTTCAACCTGTCTCTCAGCTGCAACATCCCAAACTTGTACATTTTCTTTTAAATGAAAGTAAGAATCTTCAAGAGAACCAAACCCCGCAGGTAAAAGCATATGATTGTAAACTGTGTAAGCAGTTACTCCTTGTTTTTCGATTCTTGATGAATATGGTGTGCTTCTTAATCTTCTTGATTTTGCAACAAAAAATTTTTTCATTTTTTATTTTCAATTAAAAACTCTTTAACTAATTTTCTCATTTCAAATGCTTTTTCAAAAATAATCATATGTCCACAATTTTGGATTACATTGGTTTTAGAATTTGTAATTAAATCCGCCATTTTACTTCCTACTTCTAGTGGTACCATTTTATCCAAATCTCCGAATATACATAGTGTTGGGCAATTAATTTTTTTTAAAGAATCTTTTCCATTTTTGTAATTGTTGCAAGCCTTTAAGTCTACTGATAAAATTTCTCTTATTTCTCTAGATGAATTAATAATTTTTTTTACAGGATTTCCGCCAATAAATGCCTTGGAACCTTCATAGCCCCATTTCATCATAAGTAAAACTGCCTTTTCATCTCCAGCTTCTGCTAAATCAATTAGATCTTGATTAACTGGCATTTTGTATGAGCCGGCAACTAAAACTAAACTTAATAATAAGTTTGGATATCTTGATGCAAAATCAATACCTACAAGGCATCCTTGAGAATGTCCTACAATCGTAATTTTTGAAATATTTATTTTTTCCATTAAAGATTTTATCCAATTAGATATTTCTTCAATAGATTTTAATGCTGGCCCTTCAGAATTTCCATGTCCAGGAAGATCAACAGATAAAACATTAAAACCTTGGGTAGCATAAAATTGCTCATGAAGAGACCAAACGATATGTGTTAACCCACTACCATGCATTAACAAAATTGATGGCTTTTCTTTATCAAATTCTAGGCCGCCCGTTGAGACGAACACTTTTTTTTCGTTAACGTCTAAATTCAGGTTAGCTCCTTGGCCTTTTTTCTTAATTCAAATTTTTGTATTTTTCCTGTTGATGTTTTTGGAAGTTCACAAAACTCAACTTTTTTGGGAACTTTAAAGTTTGCAAGAGTTTCTTTGCAAAATGAAATGAGTTCCTTTTCCGTGACTGGTTTATCTTTAACCATTTCAATAAATGCACAAGGTACCTCACCCCATTTTTCATCGGGTTTTGCTACTACTGCTGCAATAGATACTGATGGATGTTTTGCTAATGTATTTTCTATTTCAATTGATGATATATTTTCACCACCCGAAATAATTATATCTTTAGATCTATCCTGTATTTTTACATAACCATCTGGATGCATTACCGCTAAATCTCCTGTATGAAACCAGCCACCTTTCATTGCTTTATCAGTGGCATCTTTATCTTTAAAGTAGCCTTTCATTACCACATTTCCTCTTATCATTATTTCACCTATTGTTTTTCCATCTTTGGGAACTTCTTTCATCGACTCAGGGTTCATAATTGTTACCCCTTCTGTATTAGGATATCTCACTCCTTGCCTTGCTTTAATCTCATTTTGTTTTTCTTCTTCTAATTTGTTCCATGAATCATTCCATGCACATTGTGTTACATGTCCATAGGTTTCTGTTAAACCATAAACATGCATTACTTCAAAACCAAGGCTCTTCATTTTTTTAAAAATAATACTTGGTGGTGGGGCTCCAGCAGTTAATACATAAACTTTATGTTTTAGTTTTTTTCGATCACTTTCAGGTGCTCCAGTAATCATATTTAACACAATAGGTGCTCCCCCAAAATGAGTTACATCGTATTTTTCAATTAATTCAAAGATTTTTTTAATATCAATGTTTCGGAGACAAATCGTTCGTCCATTTAACATTGGAATAGTCCAAGGATAGCACCATCCATTACAATGAAACATTGGTACAATTGTTAAAAAATTTAATCTATTAGGCATATTCCAGGCAGTAGCGCTACCTGTAGACATTAAATATGATCCTCTATGGTGATAAACAACTCCCTTTGGATTTCCAGTTGTTCCGGAAGTATAACTTAATGAAATAGCTTGCCATTCATCTTCTGGCATTTTCCATATATAATTTTCATCACCAGTATTTAAAAAATCTTCGTACTCTAAATCACCAATTTTTTCTAATTTTGATTGATCTGCAAATTGATCGTTAATATCAATTACAGTAATTTTTTTTTTTAATGTACTCAATGCTTTTTTAACTTCTATATGAAGTTGTCTATCTACAACTAGTACCTTAGCATCACTATGATCTAAAATATAAGCAATAGTCTTTGCATCCAATCTAATATTAATTGTGTTTAAAACTCCTCCAGTCATAGGAACTGAATAATGTGCTTCAAAAATTTCTGGGGTATTAAAAGCTAAAAATGATACTGTGTCTCCTTTACCAATTCCAATTTTTCCTAAAGCACTAGCAAACTTAACACATCTTTTATACACCTCACTCCATGTATATTTTCTATCCTCATAAATTATAGCTTCATAATTAGGATAAATATCTTTAGCTCGTTGTAAAAAAGAAAGTGGAGTTAATGGAACAAAGTTTGCATTATTCTTATCTAAATTTGTATCGTAATGACTCATAGTTAGTTAAATTTAAAATCCATTATATACTTACTTCCAGTAGTTGCAGATAAATAATGACTTTCTACTCTTGGCAAAACTCTATTAAAATAAAAATTAGCAGTTTGTATTTTATCTTCATAAAAACCTTTATTATTAGCATAGTCTTTATAACTAACCTCTAATACTTTAAGCCAAGAATATCCGACTGCAACATATCCTAAAACCCTTAGATAATCGTTTGAGGCAGCATTTGCATCATCTTTTGAATTTTTTATCTTTTCTTTCATCCATTTTGAAAAAATATTTAATTTTTCTATATATATTTTAAACTTTTCTATAAATGGTTTTAAATTTTTATCACTTTTATTTAAATCGCTCATCATCATACTAATATATTTTTCTATTATATCTCCATTCTTGTTTACTAATTTTCTAAAAACTAGATCAATTGCTTGAATAGAATTTGTGCCTTCATAAATAGGAGTGATTCTATTATCTCTATATAACTGTTCAATTCCTTGGTCCTTAGTATATCCATATCCACCATAAATTTGCATAGCATCGCTTGTTATTTCCATTCCCATGTCTGAAAATAAAGATTTAACAACTGGCGTCATCAATGATACCAGATCTGTTGCATCTTGCTTAATTTTTGAATCTTTATGATATAAACTTACTTCTGTTTGTTGAGATAGCCAGAAACATAAAGCTCTCTCACCTTCAATAATTGACTTCATAGTTAATAAAGATTTTCTAATATCAGCATGCTCAATAATAAAATCTGCTACGCCATTCTGAGAATTGTTTTTATTACTTTTTCCTTGCTTCCTTTCTTTTGCATAATTTAATGAGTTTTGGTAGGCAATTTCAGATAATCCTAAACCTTGAATTCCTACAACAATTCTTTCTAAATTCATCATTGTAAACATTTGACTTAATCCTTTATTTTTTGGTCCAATCATATAGCCCGTCGCTTCATCAAAATTAAGTACACAAGTGGCTGAGCCTTTTATTCCCATTTTTGTTTCTATAGAACCTGTTGATATTCCATTTCTAGGTCCAATTGCTCCATCTTCTTTAACAATAAATTTTGGAACTAAAAATAAACTAATTCCTTTTGTTCCTGCAGGTGAATCAGATGCTCTAGCAATTACTAGATGAATAATATTCTCTGTTAAATCATGATCGCCTGATGTTATAAACATTTTTTGTCCTGTTATTTTATAGGTGCCATCTGATTGTTCTTTAGCTTTTGTTTTAAGTAATCCCAAGTCTGTTCCGCATACTGGTTCAGTTAAGCACATAGTTCCACTCCATTTGCCTTCAACCATTTTTGGAAGGTACTTATCTTTTATTTCATCAGTTGCGTGATGATGGATGCAGTTGTAAGCGCCCAAAGTTAATTCACTATATAACTTAAAAGCTAGACTTGAGGACGATATCATTTCATCAAAAAAAGCACTTACAGTTCTTGGCATACCTTGTCCACCATACTTTGGATCACAAGATAGTGAAGTCCATCCATCATCGATAAATTTTTTATAAGCTTCTTTATATCCAGGTGGAGTTCTGACTATTCCATTCTCTAAAACTGTAGGATTTTCATCACCAGCTTTTGCAAGTGGAAGAATTAAATTTTGATTAATTTTAGCTGCTTCTTCTAATATATTTTTTACAAGATCAGTAGTTACTTCTTTATACCTATCGATTTCTTGATAGTTTTTATTATCTCTAAGCTTATCATAAAGAAAAAGCATATCTTCTACAGGCGCATTGTATGTTGGCATAATTTTATTTTATTTGAATTATATAATTATTTCAATTTTGAAATAATCGCATCTCCCATTTCTTTAGTAGATACTTCTTTTTTCCCTTTTTCAGCTATATCCTTTGTTCTTAGGCCATCATTAAGCACATCTTGAACTGCATTTTCTAAATCGCTCGCTTCTTTATCTAAGTCTAAGGAGTATTTTAATGCCATAGCAAAACTCAAAATTGTTGCAATTGGGTTTGCCAATCCTTTTCCAGCAATATCAGGAGCTGATCCATGTATAGGCTCATACATTGCTCTCATTTCACCATCTTTATTTTTTGCACCAAGTGATGCGGAGGGCAAAAGACCTAGTGAACCTGTTAACATAGATGCTTGATCCGACAAAATATCACCAAATAAATTATCTGTAACAATTACATCAAACTGCTTAGGATTTCTTAATAATTGCATAGAACAATTGTCAGCAAGCATATGATTTAATTCTACTTCTTTATATTCCTTCTCATGTAATGCCTGAACTTCCTCTTTCCAAAGCTGGCCTGCTTCCATTACATTTGATTTTTCACATGATGTAACTTTGTTAGATCTTTTTTTTGCTAAATCAAAAGCAATTCTTGCCACCCTAATTATCTCGCTACTGGTATAGGAATGAGTATTAATACCTTTTCTTTCACCATTATCTATAGGTTTAATTCCTCTCGGTTCACCAAAATATATTCCTCCTGTGAGTTCTCTAACAATCATTATATCAAGACCAGATACTATTTCAGGTTTCAGAGTTGAGGCATCAACTAGTTGTTTAAAACATATTGCAGGTCTTAAATTCGCAAATAATTTTAATTCTTTTCTTAGTTTTAATAGTGCCCTTTCTGGTTTTTTCGAAAACTCAAGACTGTCCCATTTTGGTCCACCAACCGCACCTAACATCACCACTTCACTTTCTAAAGCTTTATAAAAAACTTCATCAGTTATTGGAGTTCCATGTTTATCGTAAGATGCTCCCCCTGCCAAATCTTCATCCATTTCAAAATCTAAAGATCGTTTTAAATTAAACCAGTTAATAACTTTTCTTACCTCATTAATAACTTCAGGCCCAATTCCATCACCAGGTAAAAGTAATATTTTTCTTTTTTTAACTTTGATCATTAAAAATCCATGGTTTATTTGACTTTAAATTAATTTCAAATGTTTCAATTTTATTTTTTTGTTCAAGTGATAAAGCAATATCATCTAAACCTTCCGTTAAACATTTTTTTTTAAACTGATCAATTTCAAATTTTATTTCTTTGTTTCCAAATAATATCTTTTGATCTTCTAATATTATGCTTATCTCTTCCTTTCTTGTTGAATACTCAGATAACTCTTTTATTTCTTCTTCTGAAATAGTTATTGGCAAAATTCCATTTTTAAAACAATTATTATAAAATATATCTGCATAACTTTGACTAATAACACAAGTAATGCCAAAATCTAAAAGAGCCCAAGGCGCATGTTCTCTTGAAGATCCACAACCAAAATTTTTTCCTGTTATTAAAATATTTGATTTATCAAATGGTTCTTTATTTAAAATAAAATCTCCAATTTTTTTTCCATTTTCATCATATCTCATTTCAAAAAAAAGATTTTTACCTAAGCCAGTTCTTTTTATTGTTTTTAAAAATTGTTTTGGAATTATCATATCCGTATCAACATTAACTATTGGAAGATAAGCTGGAATACTCTTTAATGTTGTAAATTTTTTCATTTAATTTCTGTACTTTCTAACATCGTCTAATGTTCCTGATATAGCTGCAGCTGCAGCCATTCCTGGGCTCACTAAATGTGTTCTTCCACCTCTTCCTTGTCGACCTTCAAAATTTCTATTTGAAGTCGATGCACATCTTTCTTCAGGTTTTAATTTATCCGCGTTCATTGCTAAACACATGGAGCAGCCTGGTTCTCTCCAATCAAAACCTGAGTCTTTAAATATTTTATCTAATCCTTCTTGTTCAGCCTGTTCTTTAACTAAACCAGAACCAGGCACAACCATTGCATAAACATGGTTAGCTACTTTTCTATTTTTTAAAATTTTTGCTGCATCCCTTAAATCTTCAATTCTTCCATTTGTACAGCTTCCTATAAATACTTTATCTATTTTTATTTCTTTAATAGCAGTATCTGGTTTTAAGCCCATATATTTTAAAGATCTTTCAATTGAATTTTTTTTATCTTCATTTGTCTCATCTTTTGGATTTGGAACTTTTCCATCTATTGAAACAACATCTTGAGGTGACGTTCCCCATGTAACCATAGGCAAAATATCTTTTCCATCTAAGGTTATTTCCTTATCAAAAATTGCATCGTTATCAGATTTTAAACTACTCCAATAATCCATGGCTTTATCCCAATTATCTTTTTTTGGGGACATTGGTTTATCTTTTAAATATTTAAAAATTTTTTCATCTGGCTGAATTAGACCTGCTCTTGCACCACCTTCGATTGTCATATTGCAAATTGTCATTCTTTGTTCGACACTTAATGAAGATATTACATTTCCAGCATACTCAATTACATATCCAGTTCCACCAGCTGTTCCTATTTTTCCAATTATTTGTAATATTACATCTTTAGATGTTACTCCAACAGCAAGTTTTCCTTTAACATTAATTCTAAAATTTTTAGATTTTTTTTGAACTAATGTTTGAGTTGCTAATACATGCTCAACCTCTGATGTTCCAATTCCAAAAGCTAATGAACCAAAAGCTCCGTGAGTTGCAGTGTGACTATCTCCACAAACTATAATTGTTCCAGGTTGAGTAAATCCTTGCTCAGGTCCAATTATATGAACAATACCTTGACGTTTATCATTCATACCAAATAATTGTACTCCAAATTCTTTACAATTTTTTTCTAATGTATCTACTTGTAGTTTTGACTCCTTGTCAGAAATTCCTTTAGATCTATCAGTTGTAGGCACATTGTGATCTGCTACAGCTAATGTTAGTTTTGGTTGTCTAACTTTTCTGTTTGAATTTCTTAAACCCTCAAAAGCTTGTGGACTTGTAACTTCGTGAATTAAGTGTCTATCAACAAAAAGTAATGATGTACCATCGCTTTGTTGGTGAACAAGATGTTCATTCCATATTTTATCGTATATTGTTTGAGGCATTTAGAAAAAAATTATTTTTTCTTTTTTGAACTTTCTTTTTTTTCTTCAGCTTTTGGAGCTTCAGTTTTTGGAACCTCAGCTTTTGGAGCTTCAGTAGTTGCTTTCTCTACTACAGGAGGAGCAACATTTTCTTCATTAACTTGTTCTGGTTTAGTATCTATATCAATACCAATTTTCTTTTTTATTTTTTCAGCAATTCTTGCTGATTTACCAGTTCTATCTCTTAAATAATAAAGTTTAGCTTTTCTTACTTTACCTGATCTTATAACCTTTATTGAGTCAACTATTGAACTATAAAGTGCAAATGTTCTTTCAACTCCCTCTCCAAAAGATATTTTTCTAACCGTAAAAGATGAATTTATATCTCTATTTTTTTTTGCAATACAAACTCCTTCAAAGTACTGAATTCTATCCCTTTTTCCTTCAGTGATTCTGACGCCAACTTTAACAATATCTCCTGTAGAAAAATTTGGCAGTTTTTTTTCAGCAGCTATTTTTTTAACATTAGCCTGATTAATTTCTTCAATTGTTTTCATTTTTAAGTTAGTCAAATTAATTTTTTTTATTATATTTTTGCCATAAATCTGGCCTTCGGTCGCGTGTTATAGCCTCAGATTGCAGTAAACGCCAGTCTTTAATTTTAGCATGATCTCCTGACAAAAGGACATTGGGAACACTTTTTTTCTCCCAAATTTGAGGTTTTGTGTATTGAGGATACTCTAAAAGTCCATTTTCAAAGCTTTCTTCTGCAACTGAATTTTCATTACCAATAACTCCTGGAATTAATCTTAAAATCGCGTCTAAGAAAACGTAAGATGCTGTTTCACCACCAGATAAAACAAAATCACCAATACTAATTTCCTCAATATTTCTTGAGTCTATAACTCTTTGATCAATTCCCTCAAAGTGTCCACAAATTATATTTATGATTTTTTCTTGTGAAAATTTTTTAGCACATTCATGATTAAATACTTTTCCTCTTGGTGTTAAAAATATTATTTTTTCACCTTTCTTAGTATTTTTATCCAATGCATTACCAATCACATCTGGCTTAATTAACATACCTGATCCACCACCATACGGCGTATCATCAACAGTTTTATGTTTGTCTTCTGCATAATCTCTTAAGTTTACTTTTTGTAAATTCCATATTTTTTTTTCTAATGCCTTTCCATATAAGCCTTCACTAAAAGGTCCTGGAAATAAATCTGGGTAGAGAGTGAAAACAGTAGCAACAAACATATTTATTTTTTCTCTTCTGCCTTAGGAGCTTCATCTTTAGCTTTTTTCTCTTCTGCCTTAGGAGCTTCTTTTGGTGCATCAGCTTTTTTCTCTTCTGCCTTAGGAGCTTCATCTTTAGCTTCTTTCTTTCTATCTTTTTTTGGAATAGCTTTTAATGGATTATTTCCTTTTTCTGGCATTGGCATTAATTGATTTTCTCCAAGTATTCTTGCCACACGAAGTGTTGGTTGCGCTCCTTGGCCTAACCAATATTTAATTCTTTCTGGTTGTAAACCAATTCTTTCTTTTTTTTCTTTTGGTAATAGAGGGTTAAAAAAACCTAATTTTTCAATAAATCTTCCATCCCTTGCAAATCTACTGTCAGCTACTACTATTTTGTATACTGGCCTTTTTTTTGTTCCTCCCATTGATAGTCTAAGTTTTAACATTTTTCTCCTTTTTTTTATTTTAATTGATTAAAAAGTTCTGGCGGGATTCCTTTGTCTGCCATTCCTTTCATATTTCCTTTCGACATCTTTTTCATCATTTCAGACATCATTTTAAATTGTTTTAACAATTTATTGATAGTGGCAATATTTGTACCAGAGCCATTAGCAATTCTTTTTTTTCTTGAGCCATCTATGATTTTTGGATTTTGTCTTTCTTTTTTTGTCATAGATAAAATTACAGCCTCATTTTCTATAATAATTTTTTCATCCACTCCTGCACTGTCCATTTGTGATTTTATTTTTGAAACGCCAGGCAAAAATGACATGACTCCTTCTATTCCCCCCATTTTTTTCATTTGTCGCAATTGAGATAAATAATCCTCTAAAGAAAATTGTCCTTTTTTTAAATTTTCTTCTGTTTTTTTTAATTTTTCTTCATCTAAATCTTCTGTTGCTTTTTCTACTAGGGTTACGATGTCCCCCATACCTAAAATTCTATTTGCAATTCTGTCTGGATGGAAAACTTCTAGATTCTCAATTTTTTCTCCAATACCTAAAAATTTAATAGGAACATTTGAAACATATTTCATACTAACAGCAGCGCCACCCCTTGCATCACCATCAGCTCTAGTTAAAATAATTCCTGAAAGGTTAACCGTATTTTTGAATTCTTTTGCTACTTCTGCAGCAACTTGACCTGTAAGAGAGTCTGCTACTAAAAAAGTTTCAGTTGGTTTAATTATATCTTCTATTTGTTTAATTTCACTCATCATTTGAAGATCAATTTGAGTTCTTCCTGCAGTATCAAATAAAATTATTTCTGCTCCATTAAGATTTGCTGCACTAATTGCTCTTCTACAAATATCTTGTGGTAATTGTCCTTCAATTATTGGTAATGTTAAAATGTTATTTTGCTCGCCAAGTGTTTTAAGTTGTTCTTGAGCGGCTGGCCTATAAACGTCAAGACTAACCATCATAATTTTCTTTTTTTTATTTTTCTCTAAAAATTTTCCTAATTTTGCAGTTGTAGTTGTTTTTCCTGAACCCTGAAGTCCTACCAACATCATAGGAACAGGTGGAACCGCATTTAAATTTATATCTTCATTTTTTTCACCAAGTAATTTTACTAATTCATCGTAAACAATTTTAACCACCATTTGGCCTGGTGAAGTAGATCTTATTATTTCTTGGCCTAAAGCTTTTGGTTTAACATTTTCGATAAATTGTTTTGCAACATCTAATGAGACATCTGCTTCTAAAAGAGCTTGTCTAATACCTCTTAGTCCTTCATCAACTTGCTTTTCATCAAGTGATGGTGCTTTTTTTAGAGAAGAAAAAACTTCTTCAAATTTATTTGTCAAATTTTCAAACATATTTTCATCCAGCAGCCATCGCACCAGTGGGCGAACCCTCGCTGACTGGTGTCGATCTCTTTGTTTCCAAAGACACCGCAAATTGCTGATTTTGCGGAAGTGGCGATAAAATATAATAGAGGTTCAAAAAGTCAATAAATAAGTTAAGTATAAATATATGGAATTTAAAGCTTACAAAATGGATGGTTTGGGTAACGATTTTATCATCATCGACAGACGAGAAAATTCAATTAATTTAACGAAGGAAAAAATTATTGAATTAGGAAATAGATCTAATATTGGCTTTGATCAAATAATCTTTATCGATAAAAAAAATGAAAATTCTTTTCCTATAAAAATTTTTAACTCTGATGGAAATGAAGTAAGCGCATGTGGAAACGGTTCTAGATGCGTAGCTTATCTTTTAGGTAAAAATTTAAATACTAAAGAAATAAAATTAAAAACTAATAATAGAATACTAAATGCAAAAATAATTGGAAATTTACAAGTAGAACTTGAAATGGGAAAACCTTTATTTAGTTTTGAGGATATTCCGTTATCAAAGACAATAAATCCTGCTGATATAACTTTAGACATAAATAATAAAACATTTGCTGGTGGATTTTGTGTTAACATAGGGAATCCACACATTATTTTTTTCGTTAAAAATTGTTTTGAGTTTGATTTAAAGATGATAGGTCCTAAAATTGAAAACCACAATCTATTTCCCGAAAAAATAAATGTAACATTTGCTGAAGTTGTAAATGAAAACAATATAACAGTTAATGTTTGGGAAAGAGGAGCTGGACTTACTAAAGCTTGCGGGACAGCAGCATGTGCATCAGCTGTTGCGGCTTTTAAGAAGAATTTAGTTAATAATAAAGTCAACATTAAATTTAGTGAAGGTATCTTGAATATAGAAATAGATAAAAACGATAATATTCTTATGACTGGCCCAGTTTCAGAAATAAAAAAAATTAATTTAAAATTATAAAATGGGTATTTTTGAAAAATTTAAATTAGGTTTTAAGAAAAGTGCATCTACTTTTACATCTGGTCTTAGAGAAATAATTATAAAAAAAGAAATAGATGATAAAACACTAAATGAAATTGAAGATTTTTTAATTCAATCTGATGTAGGTGTTGCAGCATCTGGGGAAATTAAAAATATAATTGCTGAAAAAAAAATTGATCCAAACAAAAATAAAGTTGATGAAATTAATTCAATTCTTAAAAATTATATTATTGATTTAATGTCTCCACTAGAAAGCAAAAATTTTTTTAAAAATAAAACTGATTTAAATACTATTCTTATTTCTGGAGTAAATGGAGTTGGAAAAACTACTACAATAGGAAAAATAGGAAAAATATTAAAATCCAATGGTAATAAAGTTATTTTTTCAGCATCAGATACATTTAGAGCTGCAGCAATTGAGCAATTAGAAAATTGGGCTAAAAAAATAGATGTAGAAATTATCAAATCTACACAGGGTTCTGATCCTGCATCTGTTGCATATAAAGCCGTTGATGAAGCTATAAAAAAACAATTTACGCATGTCTTAATAGACACTGCTGGAAGATTGCAAAACAAAAAAAATTTAATGGAAGAATATAAAAAAATTGCAAATGTGACAAAAAAAATTGATCCTAATGCTCCTCATGAAGTATTATTAGTTTTAGATGCAACTTCTGGACAAAATGTAATTAATCAAGTTGAAGAGTTTAATAAGATAATTCCAATTACAGGATTAATTATGACTAAACTAGATGGGACTGCAAAAGGTGGAATTTTAATTGCTATTGCAAAAAAATATAAATTACCAATTATTGCTTTGGGTTTAGGCGAAAAAGAAGATGACTTACAAATTTTTAAAGCGGAACAATTTGCAAATGCTTTTACTCAATTCAATTAATATCAATAGTTTTTATAAAATTTCTGATAGATTGAACTAGATCTTCATTATAATCCATCATGTGGTCATCAAAATCATTAAAGTACTTATATTTGGGACTGTTTACAATTTCATAAATTTTTAAACCCATTTCAAATGGAACAATAGTATCTTTGGCTCCATGCATAATTAAAATTGGTGAATTAATTTCATCTAATTTTCTTATTGTTTCATATTTGTCTTTTAAAACGAGCTTAACAGGTAAATAAGGATAATATTTTTTAGCGAGTTCAACCATTGATGTAAATGGTGACTCTAAAATTATTCCTGAGAAATTAAATTCTTTAGCTAAATCAACTGCAATTGCAGTGCCGAGTGACTCTCCATATAAAATTATTTCGCTGTCTTTTATATTGTTTAAATTAAGCCAGTATTTTACTGCCCTTGCATCTTTGTACAATCCTTTTTCACTTGGTTTTCCATCATTTCCACTAAAACCTCTGTATGCAAAAATTAAATAATTTAAATCAAGCTTAGAAAGTTCATTTAATTTATAAATTCTATTATCAATTTTACCTGCATTTCCATGAAAAAAGAGCAATGTTTTATATTTTGGATTTTTTTTAAAATGCCACGCAACTAATTTTTGATCAGAGGGTATATATACTTTTTCGATCTTATGATTTAGTGATGCATCATCTAAATAATTATTTTCACCAGGGTGATAAAGTAATTTTCTTTGGTAAAAAAATAAAAAAATTATTATAAAAAAATATACTAATAATAAGATTAAAAAAATATTAAAAAAACTACTAGATTTCATTAATTAAAAAATGACTATTTTTTATCAAAAAAAGCTTCGTACACCATCATAACGATTGCAATACCCATCAATATATAAACAGGTAGAACATCCCAAAACGTAATCATCATTGATCTTGTAAGTGTTGTTGCAAGACCAACTAAAAAAAATATTGCAAAAGATAAACCTACAATCGTTGTTATTTTATTCATTGAATTCCTTGCTTTCTTGTTCCAGCCACCTAGCAATCCCTAAAAATCTATGATCATCATATTTATCACCAATTAACTGGACTCCTAAAGGTAAATTATTTTCACCTTGAAGTAAAGGTAGAGAAATACAAGGTGTTCCCATGAAAGACCAATATTTATTAAATTCTGCTGTACCTGTACTTTTTAAACCTTTTGGTGCAACACCTGGGCTAGATGGCGATAATACTCCATGGTAATCCTCAAAAACCTCTTTGTAAGATTCATAACTTCTTTTCATAAAATCGATTGCTTCAGCATATTCTTTTGAGGAATATTTATTTCCATTTTCTATGGCTTTTTGCATATAATTTGAAAGTTTCTTTTTATTTTTTTTATAATATTCACTAAAATTATTAGCCAAATCAGTTTCGTGAATAATTTGATGATATTTATTAATATCTTTAAAATAAGATGGTGTATCAAATACTTCTATATTTTTTTTAAATGACTTAATAAAATATTCAAATGACTCTCTTGATTTTTTATCAACTAATTTCCATGCATCAGTTTTATAAAAAATAAATTTTGGTTCAAACAAAGGTTCTTTTCTGCAAATATTTAGCATGTCTTCAGTTGAATAATATACGGTTGCCTGATCGTAAGAGTCTTTCTTAATTAAAACTTTTGCTAACAGGGCAACATCCTCCACCGTCTTACCAAAAACTCCTATATGGTCTAGAGAGTAAGAAGTTCTTAGAACTCCATTTCTAGATATTAATCCATAAGATGGCTTATAGCCGACAACGCCACAATAAGATGCAGGTCTAATTACTGAGCCTCCTGTTTGAGATCCAATTGATAGTGGGGCCATATGAGTTGCTATTACGGCAGCTGATCCACTCGAAGAGCCACCTGGCGTTCTATTATAATCATGAGGATTTCTTGTTTCTGGAGGACCTAAATATGCTAACTCTGAAGTAGCAGTTTTTCCCATTATTATTGCACCCTCTGACTTTAGTAGATCAACTATTTCAGCATTCTGAGATTGTGTTTTTCCTTTTCTAAGAACAGTCCCACATTCAGTAGGCATATCAAAAGTACCAACAATGTCTTTTAAAGCTACCGGGATCCCATGAAGAATACCTGTATTTTTTCCTGACCTTCTATGGTTATCAGCTTCTTCGGCTTTTTCTAATAAAAGTTTTTTATCAAAATATGCCCAGGCCTTAACATCTTTTTCAAACTTATTTATTCGATCGATATAAGATTTACAAATTTCAACAGATGTTAACTTGCCATCTTTAACTTTTTTTGTAATTTCATGAACTGAAAGTGAAAATAAGTCACTCATCGATATCCCTAGTCAGCGAATAAAGTTTCTGGTAGCCATAATGCTATACCTGGAAATATATACATTAAAACCATGGCTAATATTACTATCCCAAGAAACGGCATAATGCCTTTGAAAATTTCTAATAATTCTACATTTCTACTCTGTACACCTTTTAAATAATATGCAGACATGGCCATTGGTGGTGTTAAAAAGGAAGTTTGTAAGTTTAAAGCTATAAGCATTGCAAAAAAATATGGGTTAACTCCAAAAAACTCAACCAATGGTAAAAAGATAGGAACAAAAATGATTAGAATTTCAGTCCATTCCAAAGGCCATCCTAATACAAATATTATTAGCTGAGTTATTACTAAAAATTGCCAAGGCTGTAAATCCATCGATTTAAAGAAATGCTCAAATACTTCATGACCTCCAAGATAAGAAAATACAGAAGCAAAGGTCCATGATCCAACAAACAACCACATAATCATTGCGCTTGTTTTAGCTGTTAAAAAAACTGACTCCTTAAAGTTTTTCCATTTAAGTGATTTATAAAAATAAGAGAGAACTAAAGAGCCGAAAGCTCCAACCGCTGCCGCTTCTGCTGGTGTAGCAAGTCCTGCTAAAATTGTACCAAGTACTAAAATTATTAAAGAAAAGAGTGGCACAAATGAAACTAAAACCTCTTTAAAAATAACTGCTCTGGGCGGAATTTCCTCTGCTGGGGGTTTTGGCGCTAAAGATGGATTAAGATATGCTCTTATAATTACATAAATTATGTATAGACCTGCTAACATTAAACCAGGAAATATTGCAGCTGCAAATAATCTTAGAGGTGATAGCTGAGCTATAACAGCGTAAACTATTAGCATGATGCTTGGGGGTATTAATATTCCTAAACATCCTCCAGAACAAATTACACCAGAAGCAAATTTTTTATCATAGCCCGCTTTTACCATTGCTGGCCATGCCAAAAGGCCCATCAATGTAACAACTGCACCAATTATTCCTGTTGCTGTTGAGAATAGTGCACATGTAACAAGAGCTGCTACTGCCATTGATGCGGGTAAACCATGTAAAGCAAGCCTTATTGCAAAAAATAATCTTGAAACAATACCTGCTCTCTCAACTAAATATCCCATAAATAAAAATAAGGGGACTGCGGTCAAAACATTATTATCCATTATGGTGTATGTATTTGAAACAAGTAGTGAAAAAATCCTATTATCTAAAAGATGTTCCATCCTCGATGGATCGAAATAGGCGTAATAACCAAAACCAACTCCCATCGCAAGTAAAGTAAATGCAATTGGAAAACCTAATAAGACTGCAAATAGGAATAAGCACATCATGAAAATTGCTATTTCTGGATTTGTTAAACTAAATAACATCTGCTTTATCGTCCTTTTGTGAAGTCCTCATTAATACTTTTTCAGTTTCTTCAGCATCTGCTGATAATCTTTGTGGCCAGTGACCTGTTCTTATACAAATGATGGCTCTGAAAACTTCACTAATACCTTGAATAGTTAGTAAAGTTCCTGCCAATGGTATCATTGATTTTGCCATATAAATTTGTATTTGTGCTGGACTGTTCCAGCTTGTTTCTTTTATTTTCCAAGCTAGCGCTGCATATTCATAACCATAAAAAGCTAGTGCTATTACGCCTGGGAAAAAGAATAAAAAATATAAAATTAAATCTACCCAACCTTGAACTCGAGTTGGAAAAAGTCTATAGATTACATCTCCTCTAACATGTGCTTCTGTAGATAAACAATACGCACCTGCCATCATGAAAATTGCACCATACATTTGTAAACTAAAGTCAAAATTCCATAATGTTGGATTATTAAATGCATATGCCATTATCACTTCGTAGCAAGTTCCTCCCATCAAAATTACAATACACCACGAAAAAGCTTTACCCATTGAGGTACTTAATGTATCTGCAAATTTTATGTAAGAACGCATCATGTTTGTTAGTCTATGTTAAATTATTACCTTAAAGCAAACAAAAAAAAGGGGACCAAATGGTCCCCTTTTTTAAAATTTTAGTACTATTTAGATTTTTACTTTTCCAATAGGTCCAAACTCATTTTCATAAGCAAGTTTGTAATTAGGCTGATTCATCAGCAAGTACTTCATTACTCTCTTCGCATATGATTTTTGAGAATCAACGATTTTCTTAAAGAAAGCGTCTTTCTTCACGAAATCACCGATTACTTTATCCCAACCTTTTAATTGTTGAGCTAAAATCTCATCTGAAGTTTGGTAAACATTAACTTTATGCTCATTCATTAACTTAGCTAAATCAGCTGAGTATCTTACTAAAGCTTTAAAGTAGTTATCACTGTTTGCAGCATAAGCAGCATTTTTCAAAATTGCTTGATTAGCTGGTGATAAATTATTTAATGTTTTGTTGTTTATTGGTATTTCAAACATCTCTTGTGATTGGTGGAAGCTTCCTAAGTGATAATGCTTAGAAACATCTTGCATACCAAATTGAGAGTCTGAAGTTGGGTTATTGAACTCAGCAGCTTCAATTAATCCAGTTTTCATAGCTGGTTGAATTTCACCACCTGGTAATTGTCTAACTACCATTCCCATTGCAGTAAGAACGTTAGTTGCAAGACCAACTGTTCTATACTTCATACCTTTAACATCAGATACCTTAGTTACGTTTTTCTTAAACCAACCAAATGGTTGTGCTGGCATAGGCATATGAAAGTAACCTGTATAATCGAAACCAACTTTTTTAATAGTTTCTTCATACAATGCTCTTCCTCCACCATACTCCATCCATCCCATAACTTCTTGAGATGACATACCGTATGAAGGTCCAGTTCCAAATAACGAAGCCGCTGCATTCTTACCATACCAGTAAGCTGTAACCCAGTGACCCATATCAACTGCACCAGAACTAACTGCTTGACCAATTTCTTTAGTCTTAACAATTGCTC
Organism: uncultured Pelagibacteraceae bacterium; assembly: GCA_902611145.1. Lineage (GTDB taxonomy): Bacteria > Pseudomonadota > Alphaproteobacteria > Pelagibacterales > Pelagibacteraceae > Pelagibacter. The sequence goes on along the minus strand of CACLYO010000007.1, from coordinate 38,716 downwards.
CTACAGGTTGAAGATCTATTTTTAAAGATCCTCCTGACATGTCGCTAACCATCTTGCAGTAATCTCCTGCCATTTCAAAAAAGATATTAGCACCGCTTGGCCATGCAGCTTGCATTTTTAAAGTTTGCGCTGCACCTAAGTTAACATAAGGCATTGCAACTGCTGCTGCCCCTGCTACCGCTGCCGTCTTAAAGAACTTACGTCTTGAAGGAATTTTTCCCTTCAACGATTTTTTCTCTTTAATCATTATTTCTCCTCTTAGTTAATTAACTTATGTTAAGTAAAACACAGATGATAATTAGAGTCATTCAAAAAAATCGACTTTAAATACAATAAAAAAACTTTTTTACAATCTGTAAGTGTATTTACTATTTAAATATTATTCACTTGGTTTAGATAAAACCAAATTTGGATCAAAAATTTGAATTTTTATTCTTGAATACCATTCGGAGACATATTCAATTTCTTCATCAGTTAACATTTGAGCTATCAAAGTCATTTGGGGGTGATTAATTTTACCTGATTTATAATCTTTTAGTTTTGCAATCAGATAATCTTTATGTTGTGCAGTTAAATTTGGTACTATAACGGAATTACCACCCGAGGCGGCAACGCCATCTAAACCATGGCAAGCTGAACATAAAACTTGTACTTTTTCTTTACCTTTTCTTAATTGTTCGGTCAAATTTGCTGAAACAGATGCTCCTACTGATCCCTTCTCTGCTTGTTTTTTAGTGTCAGCATTAACAGAAACTGGCTGAAAGATTAGAAATAAAAAAATTGAAAAAATAAAAAAATATTCTTTCATTAATTCATACGAGTCTGGCTAATAATGTTAAAAGCTTCTCTAAGTTTAGCTTCCCCTTGTTCTTTTTTACCTCCATCGCAAAGAGAAATACCTTCATCTTTTAAAGCTTTGATTTTTTTCAAATTTTTTTCAGTGTATTGATACTGTTTTTTTCCATATGCTCTTTCAGATTCTTTCCATATTGATTTGGCTAAGTATTTACACATATATTCGGGAGAATTCAGATATGCTTTATATTCTGCTTCAGTCATGCATTTGCTCTCTCTTATTTGCTTAAATGTTCCATCCTCCATCCATTTTGCAAATCCACTACATATTTTAGTCTCATCAGTTGATGCATTTGCAACAACAGATGAAAATATTAAAAATAAAACTGCTAATAAAATTTTTCTCATTTTCATCCTTTCTTAAATTTTAAACATTAAAAAAGGGACCGATGAAGGTCGGTCCCTAAATTTAGTTTTTTTAATTATCCTTCGTATGTGATTCTGTAAATTACTCCAGCTTTATCATCTGAAACAAGTAAAGAACCATCAAAGTATTGTTGAACGTCTACTGGTCTACCTAAATAAGTACCAAGTTCTGTCATCCATCCTTCAGCAAAAGGCTCCATCTTTTTAGCATTTCCTTTTCCATCAAGATAAGTAACCATTACTCTAGCACCTCTAGGTTTTACAGCATTCCATGAACCATGCTGTGCACTAAAGATTGCATTGTGGTATTTTTTAGGGAACATTTTTCCAGTATAGAACATCATTCCAAGATCAGCAGCATGTGCAATCGTCTCAATTTGAGGTTTGCAATAATTGTCTGAATATGCTTTTGGAATAGTTTTACCTTTGTACTCAGGTGTTCTTACATCTCCACCACCAGTATAAGGGTGTCCGTACCAAACTTTTGGACCTAGTGCACAAGCTTTGTTTAGCTCGCCTGGAGGAGTTTCATCTCCCATACCATCGACTTGGTTATCAGTGAACCATAAAGTTCCATCTTTTGGATTAAACGCATGTCCAACAGAATTTCTAATACCTATTCCAACAACTTCTCTGTCTAATTTTCCAGGGAATCTGTTGAATCTAATCATTCCACCTATACCTACTTGATCGTACAATGGATATTTATCAGCTGGTGCAACATTGAAAGGTTGTCCCATACTTACATAAAGTTTGTTATCTTTTGGATTGATAGCACAAACTCTTGCAGAGTGATTATAAGACTCCTCTTCAGGTGGAATTAATTCACCTTGAGGTATAATTGGGATTGCTACAGTGTCAGGACTTTCCATAAAGAACTCGGCTGCTGGAAACCATAATACTCTATTTCTTTCAGCAACATATAAATGTCCATCTGTACTGAAACATACACCATTAGGAATATCAAAAGTAACCGCTGGGCTAAATTGTTCCACAGTGTCAGCTACATCATCCATGTCTCTGTCAGTTGCTTGCCAAACTTTATCTTTTCTAGTTCCAATCCAAACAGTTGTTTTATTTCTTGCAACTGCCATATGTCTTGCATCAGGAACTCTAGCAAACAAGCTTATTTTAAACCCAGGAGGCATTTTAATTTTTGGTAATATATTTGCTCTTATATTGTCCATGTATTTGCCGTCTTGGGGTACTACTATACCTGCAGATGCACCTGTGCTTTTAAAGCTACTAAGTTTATCAATATTCTTATTTCTATCATCGGCAAATGAAACTGATGACCAAAGAGATATTAATAGCACTGAGGTAAGTAAAGATACTAATCTTCTCATTTTTCCCCTTCCTTCGTTAACTAATTGTTACTATTTTCTTAAAGTTAATTATAAAGTGTCACACCCTTCAAGTATTAAAATCTTTGAATTTATTGAAAATTTAAAAATTTTTACTATCTGAGATTGTATTTTTTTTTGAATAGTTCTAATTAACTTTATTCCTACAAGTACCTTTTTTAAAAAATTCTTCCAAATTATCAATCGCTAAATTTGCCATAGCTGTTCTTGTCTCCTTTGTTGCGCTACCTAAGTGTGGAAGTATAAAGGCACTTTTATGCTTTAAATATCCAGGATTTAAATTTGGTTCTCCTTTATAGACGTCTAAACCAACTGCATATACTTTTCTTCTATCAAGAGCATCAATCAAAGCTTCATCATCAACAATATCTCCTCTTGCGACATTAGTAACTACAGCGCCTTTTGGTAAATATTCAATAGTTTCTTTATTAATTAGATCTATTGTATCTTTTGATGCTGGGCAACAAATTGACAAAACATCTGAAACAGAAAGCAAACTTTTAAGATTTTCATGATAAGTGGCTCCTTGCTCTTTTTCTGAGTTTAGCTTTGAGCGATTGTGATAATGAATAATCATACCTAGTGATTTAGCAATTTTTGCAATTTTTTGTCCTATTCTGCCCATTCCTAAAATTCCAAGTCTTGATCCTGTTAATTGTTTTCCAATTAAATAGTCTGCTGACCATTTCCAATTTGAATCTCTTGCACTTTGAATTCCTTCTGAGGCTCGTCTACATGCGCCTAAAATTAATAAAATTCCAATTTCTGCTGTTGCATCTGTTAGAACATCAGGAGTGTTGGTTACAGCAATATTTCTTTTTTTGGCAGCTTCTAAATCTATATTTCCAAATCCCACTGCAAAGTTTGATAATATTTTTATACTATCAGGTAATTTATTAATTGTTTCAGCATCCATTTTATCAGTCAAAGATGTTAGAATTCCATCATATCCTTTGCTCATTTCAATAACTTTAGATTGTGAATATAATTCATCATTATCATTAAAATTTGCTTCAAAAATTTTTGAAGCTTTTTCCTCACAAGCTTTAAGTAGTCTTCTAGTAATTAAGATTTTTTTCATCCTTGCGATTAATTTAAATCAAAGATTTTACCTGGATTCATTATGTTATTCGGATCTATCGTTCTTTTGATTGATTTCATAACAGGAATATTATCAGGATGTTCCTCAAGGAGATATTCTTTTTTATGAAGTCCCACGCCATGTTCACCAGTAATTGTTCCATTTAATTCTAATGCTTTTTTAATTAATGAATCATTAAATGCTCTAATTTGTTTATACATTTCTTTTTTTGCTGGATCAAAAGGTAAAACTACATGAAAATTGCCATCACCCAAATGACCAACCATTGGAGCTCTAACTCCAAATTTTTTTGCTTGTTCTTCTGCAAAATTTACACACTCTGTTATTTTTGAGATAGGAACACATACATCTGTTGAATAAACTCTGCCATTATTAATTAAAGCTTTGACAGAATAATATACATCCCATCTTGCTCTCCAAAGTTTATTTCTTTCTTCTAAATCTTTAGCCCATTTAAAAGAACTGCCCTTATTATCTTTTGATATCTCCTCTACAATTTTAATATTTTCATTATTTGAAGACTCTGATCCATGGAATTCAAAAAATAAAGTCGGTACTGCTTCAATATCTGTCAATTTAGAGTAATTAATACTAATCCCCATCTGATCTTTATTAAGCATTTCAATCCTTGCAATCGGTATACCATATTGAATAACCTGTTGAGCTGTTTGAACTGCATCTTCTAGAGTGGGAAAATGACATACAGCGCTCATTATGCTCTCTGGTATAGGAGATAATCTTAAATGAACTTCAGTTATAATACCTAACGTACCTTCTGATCCAATAAATAAATTAGTTAAATTATATCCTGCTGAAGTTTTTTTAGTTCTGCCACCTGTATTTATTATATCACCGTTGGGTAAAACTACTGTTAGACCAGAAATAACAGTTTTCATGGTCCCATATTTTACAGCCATTGTCCCTGAAGCTGAAGTTGAAGCCATCCCACCAATTGCAGCATTTGCTCCCGGATCAATTGGGAAAAAAACTCCGTCCTCTCTTAAATACTCATTTAATTGTTCTTTTGTAACGCAGGCCTGAACTCTACAGTCAAAATCTTCAGCGTTTACGCTTAATACTTTATTCATTTTTTCAAGTGAAATTGTTATTCCGTTTTCATTTCCAACAACATTTCCTTCTAAAGACGTACCTGTACCAAATGGCACTACTGGAATTTTATGCTCATTACATAATTTTAAAATTTTTGAAACCTCTTCGTTAGTCTCAGGAAAAACTACTGCTTCAGATAAGACTGGATCGTACGTATCTTCTCCCCTTGCATAATTTGCTCTAGTAGATTCTGAAGTTGAAAATCTTCCGTTAAAAATTTTTTTTAATTCTGCTTGGACTTGTTCATTCATTGAAAGAATATTAATGAAAATTCTATCAAAAATACAGCTTATTTAGTTAGCATTTTCTTTATGTTTTCTAAAGCTTGAGAAATATTATCTCTAGAAGCTGCAAAACTAAACCTAACATAATTTTGGCAAGTTTCACCAAAAGCTGATCCTGGCACTATTGCTACCCCAGCTTCATGCATAGCTTTCCTTGCAAACTCTGCTCCATTCATTCCCGTGCCAATAACTTTAGGAAATGCATAAAAGGCTCCCCCTGGAAGACTACATTCTACTCCATCAAGTTCATTTAAACCTTTATGAATTATGTCTCTTCTTTGCGTAAATTTTTCCATCATCTCATTAATTGAATCATCTGGTCCATCTAGAGCAGCAATACCAGCAAATTGTGCTGCAGCATTCACACATGAAACACTATTTATCAAAAGTTTATTTACGTGTTCTACTAAATTTTTAGGCCAAAAACTCCAACCCAATCTCCATCCTGTCATCGAATAAGCTTTGCTCCATCCTTCTAAAACTATTAATCTTTCTCTTAACTCTGGATAATTAAAAAAAGACGGCATTTCTTTTCCATCAAAAATTTGTCTACTATAAATTTCATCACTAAGAATTGTTACATGAGGATGTTTTTTAAGACCATCAGCCAAAACATCAATATCTGATTTCTCAACAAAGCTTCCAGTCGGATTATTTGGATTAATCAAAATTAACAATCGAGTTTTGTCTGTTATTAAAGATAATATTTTATCTGGATTAAATTTTAAATCTTTATCCTCTGTTAAGTCATACGGGACTGAGGTTGACCCTGTGAAGTTAATCATTGACTCGTAAATTGGAAAAGCTGGAGTAGGATGTATTATTTCTGCACCTGGTTCACCAAAACATTGTATTGCATAGTGCATTGTTGGTTTTCCACCTGGCATAATTAAAATTCTTTCAAAATCAATATCAACTTTGTATCGTTTTTTTATCCACCTAGTTACAGCTTGACGACACTCTGGAATACCATTTGACATAACATATCCATGATGTCCATCATCTAATGCTTTTTTTGCGGCATCAACAACATGCTTTGGCGTTTTAAAGTCAGGTTGACCTAAACCTAAATGTATCATTGGTTTACCTTGAGCCTCTAATTTCTTTGCTTCAGCAAGAACTGAAAAAGCTGTTTCTGTTCCCAGCCTATCTAAACTTTTAGCTAATTTCATCTTTTAGTTTCCTTTTAAATTTTTTTTAGTTTCTATAAATTAATTTCGAACTATTCAACTCTTTTAAATTTTTACAGCCCATTAAAACCATATTTCTATTAATTTCATCATGCATATTTTGTAATAAATGTTCAACACCTTGTTGTCCCCCTGCGGCCAAAGAGAACAGAAACATTTTTCCAAAACTACATGCTTTAGCTCCAGCAGCTATAGCTTTTAAAACATGTGTACCTCTTCTCACTCCTCCATCTAATATAATTTCTAGTTTATCTCCTACAGCATCTGAAATTGCTTTTACTTGATCGAAAGGAGATCTAGATCCATCTAATTGACGACCTCCATGATTTGATATCATGATTGCAGTGCATCCAATATCTATTGCTTTTTTTGCATCATCGACGGACATCACGCCCTTAAGAGCAAATGGACCATTCCATTTTTTTGCGCAATATTCTGCATCCTTCCAGCCCATAGCAGGATCATACTGTTCATTAATATATTCAATTACTGACTTAGATATATTTGTTCCTTTATCTGTTTTTTTTTTAACATTTGAAAGTTCAAATTTTTTACCAGTTATATAGTTAAACACCCAACCTGGTCGCATTGCAAAACTCATTAGGCTTTGAAGAGTAAGTTTTGGTGGAGTAGTAAATCCTGTTCTATGATCTTTTTCCCTATTACCTGCAACTAAAGTATCTACAGTTAAACACATTGCGTCAAAACCAGATCTTCTGGATCTCTCTATTAAATCATCAGAAATTGATCTATCCTTATGAACATAAAGCTGAAATAACTTTGGACCACTCGAAATATTTGAAACTTCCTCAATAGTATTATTTCCCATAGATGACATACTATAAAAAGTATTAAATTTTTCAGCTGCTCTTGCAGATGCTTTGTCTCCATCTGGATGATACAATCTCTGCATCGCAGCAGGAGATAAAAAGATTGGCATATCAATCTTCCTGCCAAATAAAGTAGTTGATAAATCAGGCTTACCAACACTAGCCAAGATATTTGGAACTAGATCACAATCATTGAATGAATCTGTGTTTCTTCTTAAAGTTGACTCATCATCTGCTCCACCATCAATGTAATGAAATATTGGCGAGGGTAATTTTTTTTTTGCTAATTTTCTAAAGTCTTCAAAGTTATGGCAATTTTTTAAATTCACTATCTTCTGAATCTTAAATTGTTTCTATTCAATTCACTTATCTTGGTACATCCCATTAATTTCATATCCCTAACTAACTCCTCCTTATACTTTTCTAAAGCTCTCTCAACGCCTGCTTGACCTCCAGCAGCTAAAGCGTAGAGATATAATCTTCCACCAGAGCAAGCTTTAGCCCCCAGGGATAATGCTTTAAGCATGTGGGTTCCTCTATGAATTCCACCCTCGCAAATCACATCAAGCTTATCACCAACAGCATCAACTATTTCGGCAAGTTGGTCAAAAGGAGATCTTGATCCATCAAGTTGTCTTCCTCCATGATTTGAAACCATTATTCCTGTGCATCCAATATCAACTGCTCTTTTAGCATCTTCAACACTCATAACTCCTTTTAGTGCAAAATGACCACCCCATTGAGAACAAAGTTTTTCAGCATCTTTCCAATTCATTGATTGATCCAGCATAGTAGAAAAATAATTTCCAATCGAAGAGTTGGTACTTGTACCTTCTTTAACAAAATCTTGAAGATGAGGTAATTCAAACTTACCTTTTGTTAAGTAGTTTATTCCCCACATCGGCTTTGTGGCAAAACTAAATAAACTTGCTAATGTAAGTTTAGGTGGCGATGTAAAACCAGTATGTAGATCTCTTTCACGATTTCCACCAGTTATTGTATCTACTGTTAATGCCATCACATCAAATTTTGCTGCTTTAGCTCTCTCTAAGCAAGAGTCATTTAAACCTCTATCTTTATGAAAATAAAACTGAAACATTTTTGGAGTATCAATCATCGAAGATATTTCTTCTACACTTACTGTAGCTAAAGCTGAAACACCAAACATAGTATTAAATTTTTGTGCTGCTTTTCCAACTGCTCTTTCACCATCATAGTGAAAAAGTCTTTGCAGCGCAGTTGGTGCTAAATAAAAAGGTAAATCTAATTTTTTACCAAATATCGTAGTTGATAAATCAACATTCTCAACTCCCCTTAAAACATTAGGTACTAAATCAACATCGTCAAATGCACTTGTATTTCTTTTATATGTAATTTCATCATCTGCTGCTCCATCAATATAATGAAAAATAGGAGACGGTAACTTTTTTTTTGCTAATTTTCTAAAATCACTAAAATTGTGACAATTCTTAAGTTGCATTTTATAAATTAAAATTTTTTAAGAAAGTTAAACATATAACTATTTGCACCAGGATTTTTATCTCCTAAACTTGCATTTGATATATGATTATATGAAAAACCTAATTCAGAATCTTTTAATAAATCAAAAGATAATTGTACTTCACTTTTAAACTCCACTATATGACCCAAATCTTTACCATCACCTTGACCATACAATCCTGGAGTAAAACTTGGAGTTAAGTTCATTTTACCAATATTATATTCTGCTTGAATACCGGTATATAGGTAAGTAGCACTATCACCTGTAATTAAAAAACCTGACACTGGAGATATTGTTCCTAAAAAACTATCCCTATATAAGTTTTCATTTTGATGCTGAACGCCTATTAAAGTGGACTTCTTACCATCATCACTAAAATCAAACATTCCTGTAAAAAAATTATACTCATGTGGATCTGACAATTCTTTTATCTCTTTACTTTTTAATGGAGATAAAAAGAATGACGAGAATAACAAAAATATTCCAACAGTAATTTTTAAACTTTTATTTATCATAAAAAAATTTTTTAAATATATTTATATAGTATTGTTAATTCTTTAAAACTGCTAATTTTCTCAAGATAATAGCACCTCCTAAAAGGAATATTAAAACTGGCAAACCCCATAAAAAGTATGTTTTAGCATTAAATTCAGGATCATATGAAATCCATTCACCATACTGATCTTTAAAAAAAATATAAATTTCTTCCTCTGACATACCTGAGTCTAGTTTTTGTTTCACAACTAGTTTCATACTTTCTGCAAAATCAGATTGAGAATCATAAATAGACTGTCCTTGACAAATAATGCATCTTAAATTTTTAAAAATTTTATTTTCTAGTTGAGAATTTTTTTCATTTGAAAATGAAGAAAATAAAGAAAAATAAAGAAAAATTATTGGTAAAAATTTAATTATTTTCATTTTATTATTAATAAAATTTCATTGTAAATTTTTTTATCTATAGGTCCAATTATCTTTTTAATAATTTTTTTATTTTTATCTATTATAAATGTTTCTGGTACCCCATAAGCACCAAGTTGAATGGAAACTGTTCCATTTTTATCTTTGAGAATTTTTGAATATGGATTTCCCATTTCGTTTAGAAACTTTTTAGCATTTTTAAAATTATCTTTATAATTTATACCAATCAATTTTATTAAATTTTGTTCTTTCAATTTAATTAAATAATCATGCTCTTCTCTACAAGGAAGGCACCAAGATGCCCAAATATTTATTAAATAAAAATTATTATCATTAAGTATATCAAGTGAAGAAGTTTTTGTATTTGAATAAAAATCACTAGCATCAAACCTTGATAAATTTTTTTCTTTTTGTAGTTCTGGTATATAAACGTTAGGATTTTTTAAACCTTTAAATAAAACTATAAAAAAGAAAAAAAATAATACAATAATTATAAAAAAATACCTATTTTTCATATCTCTTGAAAAAACTTACACTTCCTCCAATTGCAATCAAAATAGTTGATAGCCAAATCCAAATCATTAATGGCTTCTCTTGATACCTAATGTTGAAATAATTTTCACCTTTCACTAAGTTAATTACAAAAAACTTATCTTTAAAAAAATTTGTTTTAATATCTGCCTCACTAGTTATCACTTGGGGTTGATTATAAATTCTAATCTCTGGTTTAAATAAAAATTTTTTATCATCTTTATTATTAATCTCAAAAAAACCAACCAAACTTTTAAAGTTAGACCTTGAGCTGTTTTCAACTTTTTTAAACTTAATTGTACTTTCCATAAATTTAATTTCTTCTCCAACCTTTAAATTAGCAATTATTTCTTTAGATAAAATGCTGTTCATTAATATACTTAAAATAAGTAGGCTAAAACCAAAATGAGAAATTGCTTGGGAAATATTTTTATAATCTTTTTTTATTAAATCCTTAAAAGTTATATAAAATAAATAAAAACTAGCTGCCAACAAAATGGTAAATGTTAATGTTATTCTTCCAAATATCTTAATAATAAAAAAAGATAATATTAAATTTAAAATAAAAAAAATAATCAATTGTATTTTATTTTCAAAAATTTTATTTTTTATCCAATTTAAATTAGGACCAATGGACATAAAAATTAAAAATGGTATTAAAAAAGGTATTAATAATTTATTAAAAAATGGAGGCCCTACAGAAATTTTTTGGTCTGATAAAACTTCAAGAAAAATAGGATAGATCGTTCCAATTAATATTACTGATAAAAAATACATTATAAACCAATTGTTGATTAGTATTGAACTTTCTTTAGTTAATAAATTAAATTTATTATTATTTGTTTTAAGATTTTTTTCGAATAAAAAATAAATTACAAGAGAAAGAAAAACTAAAATAAATAAAAAAATTAAAATAAATAACCCACGCTCTGGATCATTAGCAAAAGTATGAACAGAATTTAAAATGCCTGAACGTACTAAAAAAGTACCGCAAACACTTAATGTAAAAGTAGAAATTGATAAAATTATAGTCCATGAACTTAATAATGATCTTTTTTCTAAAACTAAAATACAATGTAGCAAGGCTGTTAAACTTAGCCAAGGCATCAATGATATATTTTCTACAGGATCCCAAAACCAAAATCCTCCCCATCCTAATTCATAGTAAGCCCAAATAGAACCTAACAAAATTCCAATTGTTAAAAAAATCCATGATGCAAAAATCCATTTTTTTATATGTTTTGCCCATAAATTATTTACATTTCCCTGTACTAAAGAAGCTAAGGAAGAAGAAAAAATAATTGATGTACTCACATAGCCTAAATAAAGAACTGGTGGGTGAATTGCTAATATTGGATCTTGTAAAATTGGATTCAAACCTAAACCCTCTTTTGGAATTGGAAAAATCTGATTAAATGGATTAGAAGTTTTTATTATAAAAATTAAAAATCCAATAATTATAACTTCTTGAAAAATTAAAGTTAATAATCTTTCTTTAATTGGTCTACTTTTTGAACTTAAAAAATAAATAAAAAGAGAAAGTGTTAAAATTAATAGCCATAAAAGTAAACTACCTTCATGATTGCCCCAAGTACCACTTATTTTATAAAATAAAGGCTTTGTTGTATGAGAATTATTAAAGACAGTAATATTAGAAAATTCTGATAATACAAATAATACTACCAAAGAAAAAAAGCTAACTAATACAAAAAAAAATTGAAAAAAATTTAATTTATTTAAATTAATTTTTTTTTTAATATTTATTTTTTGTAAATTTGAAATTGATAGAAAAAAAATTGTTAATGAAATTATTACTGAAATTATTAATGAGTAATTTCCTATATAATTAAAAATCAATTTATTTTTCTCCTAATTTTTCCTTTATTTCTGGTGGCATATAATTCTCATCATGCTTAGCTAATATTTTTTCTGCCTTAAAATAATTTTTATCTTCTAAAAAACCTTCTGCTACAACACCTTTATTTTCCTGAAATAAATTTGGAACTAATCCAGAATACATCACATTTATTTCATTATTAAAATCAGTAATTACAAAATTAATCTTTTCACTACTAATATCTATTGAATTTTCTTTTACCATACCTCCAATTCTAATCTTATCTTGAGTTAACTCATTCAAACTTTTAACCTCGGTTGGAGATAAAAAATATACAACATTTTCCTCTAATGATTTTAAAATTAAAAAAATTGTTAATATAATCGATGAAATTAAAGCAACTAGAAATAGTATCCTTAACTTAACTTTTCTACCATACATGAGTTAAAGTTAAATTTTTGAAAAAGTACCTGCTGCTAATATTTCCTTATTTATTTTTTGTGATTTAGCCGCCAAAACTTTATCTGAAGTTAAAGAACCAAATTTAGCTTTAAATTTCTTTTGTTCTTTTATTAATTGAGATTTAATAATCAAATACAATCCAGCAAAACTTACAAATGTGAAAATAAATGATGAAAAGACATATAAGCCATAACCATCCATGTTTAAAAAATTATAAATCATAATCTATCTAGTCCTTTATTCTTAATTTTTATCAGTTCTGTATTATATTTCATTAAAAAAATTAGCAAAGAAAATAGGACAAATGCCGCAGTCATAATGCATAATGGAATCAACATTGAAGAATGAATAGTCGTTTCAGATATCAAATTTACTGAAGCTGGCTGGTGTAAAGTTGACCACCAATCTACTGAGAATTTTACAATTGGAACATTAATTGAACCAAATATTGCAATAAGGGATGTAACTTTTAAAACATAATTTTTATTTTCAAATATTCTCCAAGCCATTAAATACATTAAATAAAATAGTGCTAATATAAGCATTGAGGTAATCCTTGCATCCCATGCCCACCAAGTCCCCCATGTGGGTTTACCCCAAATTGATCCTGTCACTAAAGCAATTATATTAAAAATAAATCCTGATGGCGCAATACTTTTAGCAATTAAAATAAAATTTTTATTTTTAAAAATAAAAACTAAAATCGATAAAAAAGCAATAAAAGAAAAAATACCTAATGACATCCAGGCAGCAGGAACATGGACATACATAATTCTAACAGCATCACCTTGTAAGTAATCTTCAGGTGATAAAACTAAAGCTTCAAATAAACCTATCGAAAGAATTAATAAAAAAAATATTAAAATTATTTTCTGACTTTTAAAGCTTAAATTTAATATTTTATTTTGATTAAAAAATTTCATTTCACTGATTTTATACACAAGTTGAAACTGATTATAAATGAGTTAAAAAGGTTAGACTTCTGATCAAGAATGCGAGGGAGATAATCTTAAGGGAAACGTTGCACTCTTGATCAGAATACAATCAATAATTAACCTGTTTATATGACCAAGATTTGAACTAAATGTGTTTGAAAAATGATTATTCCTAATTTGATGGCTTAAAATAACTAGAGCCTTTTTTTCCTGAAAAAATTTCGTTAATAAGAGGATGTTTTATTGGTTCCTCTGAATCATCAAACAACAAATTTTGCTCTGATACGTATGCTTCATAAGTTACATCATCATTTTCAGCCAACAAATGATAAAAGGGTTGATCTTTTCTTGGTCTTACGTTTTTTGGAATAGACTGATACCACTCCTCTGAATTATTAAATTGAAAATCAACATCGTAAATTACTCCACGAAAATCGAAATGCTTGTGCTTTACTATATCTCCAATAGAAAATTTTGCTTTTTGAACTGACATTCTTAGATTATATGAGTATTTAAAATAAAAAATCAATAAAAAAAATGTGAATGTTTAGTTAATCTGTTAATATGTAGCAGTGAATAAATCTTTTCTAAAATTTGTTACTGATATTGGTCCATTAGTTGTCTTTTTTTTATTTTATTACAATAATGATAAAAATTTAAAAATTGCAATTCCACCACTAATAGTTGCAACAATAATTGCAGTTTTGATTGTTTGGATTTTAGAAAAAAAAATTCCTATGGTTCCACTTTTAAGTGGAATTTTAATTACATTGTTTGGTGGATTAACAATTTACTTCGACAATCCAATTTTCATTTATATGAAACCAACAATAATAAATATTTTGTTTGCTTTAGCTTTATTATTTGGAAAATATTTTACCAATGATCCGATTTTAAAAAAATTATTAGGAAAATCTATACCAATAAATGATGACGGCTGGAAAATTTTAAATAATAGATGGATGTATTTCTTTTTTGGTTTAGCAATTTTAAATGAAATAGTTTGGAGAACACAATCTGAAGAATTTTGGGTTAATTTTAAAGTTTGGGGAATGCTACCAATTACTTTTATATTTACAGCATTCCAAATAGGATTAATAAATAAATATAAATTGAATGAATAAAAATTTGAAACTAGTAGTTAATAATCTAAAAAAAGATCAAAATTATAAATATTTTTTTGAAAAAGATGAATTAAAAATTATTTTAGATTTATATGCTAAAATGGTTTCTGAAGGTTCTTGGAAAGACTATGGCCTTACAATTTCAAGTAAACAAGTCGAGTTTAGTGTTTTTAAAAATGCTGCAGAAAATGCAATTTATAAAATATGTAAAAATTTTAAACCCATTAGTCAAAATTTAAAATACATAATAACTGACTCAAAAAGTAAAGTTCTTAAAAACTCGAATAATTTAGAAAACCTTTTGAAAAATACAAATTGGAAAAAATTGCAGAAGTAGTTCTTATCTTCTTTGACCAAATAATCTTAATAACATTATAAATAAATTTATAAAGTCCAAGTAAAGAGTTAATGCTCCCATTACTGCTTTTTTGCCCATTAGCTCACCACTATCAGAAGCTGCATACATATTTTTTATTTTCTGAGTATCATATGCAGTTAAGCCAACAAAAATTAAAACTCCAAGTATTGATACAACAAAATACATCATTGCTGATTTCAAAAATATATTTACTAAAGATGCTATAATTATACCTATTAAACC
The DNA here is from genome assembly GCA_902611145.1 of uncultured Pelagibacteraceae bacterium. Lineage (GTDB taxonomy): Bacteria > Pseudomonadota > Alphaproteobacteria > Pelagibacterales > Pelagibacteraceae > Pelagibacter. The sequence continues at coordinate 23,703 of CACLYO010000007.1, read as the reverse complement.
CATCATTAAAAAAGATCCAAATTTTGTTAGATCTCTTTTAGTTGTATATCCATAAATACTCATAGCCCCAAAAGTTGCGGAAGTAATAAAAAACACTCTTGCTACGCTTACTCCAGTATAAACTAATAAAATCCAAGACAATGAAAGACCCATTAAAGCTGCAAAAATCCAAAAAACTGTTTGAGCTTTTGCTGAACTCATTTTATTAATTCCAAAACTCATGTAAAAAACAATACCTAGAGGCGCAAGCATCACTACCCATTTTAGCCCAGAAAAGAATAGAGCATTACCAAAGCTAGTAAAACCAGTAATTGCTCCACTTGCATCTGTAACAACTGATGTTTTAAATGATAAAAGTGCAATTATTCCCGTTAGAAGAACTCCTGTCGCCATATAATTATAAACTTTAAGCATATATGACCTTAGACCCTCGTCCCAAACAACTGTCTTTTTGGCAGCTGTAGCTTGGAAAATATTTTGTCTTTTAAAATCCATAATTTATATATAGTTATTTTTTTAAAAATTTTCAAGAAGTCAATGTTAAATTAACAAAAATTAAATGAATTACAGAAAATTAGGAAATACAGACTTAAAAGTGAGTACTATTTGTCTTGGAACAATGACCTGGGGAGAGCAAAATACTCAAGATCAAGGTTTTGAACAAATGGACTATGCATTAGATCAAGGGGTTAATTTTTGGGATACTGCAGAACTTTATTCAGTTCCTCCAAAAGAAAAAACTTTTGGACATACAGAAATAATAATTGGGAATTGGTTTAAAAAAACAAATAAAAGAGACAAGGTTATTCTTGCAACAAAAGTGGCTGGACCTTCACGTCTATACTTAAGAGGCGGTGGAAATCAATTTGATAAAAAAAATCTTACAGAAGCATTGAATGGAAGTTTAAAAAGATTGCAGACAGATTATATTGATTTATATCAACTACATTGGCCAGAAAGAAATACTAATATGTTTGGCAGATTGGGTTATGAACACAAGGATAATAGTGAATGGAACAAGTTCGAAGATGTATTAGAAAATTTGAAGAAATTTATAGACGAAGGAAAAATAAGAAATATAGGATTATCAAATGAAACTCCTTGGGGAACATCAAAATTTTTAGAAATTTCTAAAGAAAAAAACCTTCCAAGAATGATGTCAGTTCAAAATCCATATAGTTTATTAAATAGAACCTATGAAGTTGGGTTAGCAGAAGTTTCAATAAGAGAGCAGATTGGATTGCTAGCATATTCTCCTTTAGCAAGTGGCTACTTATCAGGTAAATATCGCAACAACCAAATGCCTAAAAATTCTAGAGTAGCTTTAGACCCTAATTTTTGGACAAGATACAATAAACCAAATACAAATGTAGCTGTAGATGCTTATTACGAGATTGCAAAAAAAAACAATCTCGATTTAGCTCAAATGTCTTTAAAGTTTTGTGAAATACAAGCTTTTATGACTAGTGTAATTATCGGTGCTACGACGATGGAGCAGTTGAAAACTGATATAGAAAGTGTAAATTTAAATCTAAATGATGAAGTTATTAAACAAATTAATGAAATTCAAAAAATATATCCAAATCCATGTCCTTGATTAAAAATATTATATTAAACTTATTAATTTTATTTTTCTTCTTTTCAGTTTCAGCTGAAGAAGTAAAAAAAATTGGTAAATTTAAAGATTGGGAAGCTATGGTATTAGTTGAAGATTCTGGAATAACTTGCTTTGCACAGTCTAAACCAGTTTTACAAGCTCCAAAAAAAAATAAAAGAGACGCAAGACTTTTTGTTTCTTTTAGACCAAATGAAAAAATAACAAACGAAATTAGCACAACTCCAGGCTACGAATTTAATCAGCAAAATTCGATAACTGCTAAATCAGGTAAATATAAATATAATTTTGATATATCTCAACAAAGTTTCGCTTGGATAGCAGATAATAAAGTTGAGAAAAAAATGATTAGAACTATGAAAAAAGGTTCAAGAATTATGATTTCTGGTTACAATAAATCTGGTTCACAAACTATTGATCACTATTCTCTCTTAGGTTTCACAAAAGCTTATAATAAGGCAAAAAAAAGCTGCAGCTAAGTAAATGAAATCTAAAAAAAAAATTGTACTCGCCTATTCAGGTGGGCTAGATACTTCTATAATCTTAAAATGGCTACAAGAAAACTTTAGAGCAGAAGTAATTACCTACACTGCAGATATTGGTCAAGAAATTAATAGAAAAAAAATAATTGAAAATGCAAAAAAACTTGGTGTAAAAAAAATAATAATAAAAAATTTAAAAAATACTTTTGTTAAGGATTATGTTTACCCCATGATAAGAGGCCATGCCATTTATGAGGGTGTTTATTTATTAGGAACTTCTATTGCAAGACCATTAATAGCAAAAGATCAAATTAGAATTGCTAAAAAATTTAAAGCTTATGCGGTTTCTCATGGATCAACTGGTAAAGGAAATGACCAAGTAAGATTTGAACTTGGATACCATTACTTTGGACCAAAAATAAAAATAATAGCTCCTTGGAGAATTTGGAAACTTAAGTCTAGAACTGATTTAATTAATTATGCAAAAAAATACAGAATATCAATTTCAAAAGATAAAAAGGGTGCTCCACCATTTTCAGTAGATGACAACTTATTTCATACATCCACTGAAGGAAAGGTTTTAGAAAATCCTAAAAATTCGGCCCCTGAATTTATTTTTCAAAGAACAACTTCTCCAGAAAAAGCACCTAACAAAGCTTCTTTTATAAACATAGGATTTAAAAATGGAGATCCAATATCTATTAATGGCAAAAAATTATCTCCTTCAAAACTTTTAGAAAAATTAAATATTATTGCTGGAAAAAATGGAATTGGAAGAGTTGACTTAGTTGAAAATAGATTTATTGGAATAAAATCAAGAGGCGTTTACGAAACTCCTGGAGGAACTCTATTAATCAAAGCCCATAGAGCAATTGAGTCCGTTACTTTAGATAAAAAAACAATGCATAAAAAAGATGAAATAATGCCTAAATACGCAGAGCTTATTTATAATGGTTATTGGTATTCAAAAGAAAGATTCAAACTTCAAAAAGTAGTTGATCAAAAAAGAAATAAAGTAAAAGGATCTGTTAAACTTAAGCTATATAAAGGAAATATTACAATTATATCTAGACAAACTAAAAGTAATGCTTATTCAATGAAAAAAGTATCTTTTGAAGAAAACAAAACATTCAATAAATCAAACGTTGAAAGATTTATTAACTCTCACAAAAAAAAATTACGCTCGTAAATAAAGACTAATTTATTTTAAAAAGATGACTAAAAACACCAGACCAAATTAATTTATAATTTTTATTTTCTAAAAATTTAAAAATTTTGCTTTTTTTTATTTCTTTATCATGAATTTCTATACAAATTAATTCAGGCTTAAATTTTTCAAAAGATAAACCTTCTAAAACTTTATAATCTGCACCTTCTACATCTATATTTAGAAAATCTATTTTAGAATTTTTATATTTATCATTAAGTAATATTTCATCTAATGTAAAAGCATCTATTTCTTTTTCCTTTATATATCCTTGAAAAACTTTTTTTGCTTGTTCAATTTCTATTGTACTTAATTGGCTTAATTCTTTTTGATAAAAAACTTTTATTTTTTTATTTTTATTTGAAACTGCATAATTATAGTTTAGATCATCTGGTCTTAAAAAATTAAATAAGTCAATTGAAAATTTGCTAATATCTATATTAATTCCTTTCCAATTTTTTTTATAGAGTAAAAAAGTATTATTTCTATGGATTGGATGATAACATCCAACATCAACATAAAAACCATTATTCCTATTTTTAAAATAATTTAAAATCTGAATATCTTCACCATCCATTGAGTAAGTTTTTTTTTTAAAAAAATATTTATGTTTTATATAAATATTATGTAATATATGAGCTTTTCTAAATATTTTTTTTAACAAATTAATAAATTATTAATTAAACCTTTTAAAACACTCAATAGTATTTTTTATTAAGCATGCAATAGTCATTGGTCCAACACCACCTGGAACTGGTGTTAATGCTTTTGCAATTTTTGAAACTTCATCAAATGCAACATCACCTACTATTCCTTTATCAGTCTTATTAATTCCGACATCAATTACAATCGCATCCTTTTTAACCCAACTACCTTTGACAAGTTCGGGTATACCAACAGCAGCAACAATGATATCACCTTTTAAGCACTCACCTTTTAGATCTTTTGTTTTAGAATGTGTAATTGTGACTGTGCAATTTTCTTTTAAAAGAAGTTGTGTCATTGGTTTTCCATTTAAATTGGATCTACCAATAATAACTGCTTTTTTTCCATTTAAATTAGGTTCAATTTTTTTTATTAATAAATAACACCCAAGAGGAGTGCAGGGAACCGAACTCTCATAACCTGAAGATAAGTTTCCAACATTCATAGGGTGAAATCCATCGACATCTTTGCTAGGCAAAATTGCCTCAATAACTTTTTGTTTATCAATATGTTTCGGTAAAGGTAACTGAACTAAAATTCCTGATACGCTTTCATCTTTATTAAGCTCATTAATCTTTTGTAATATTTTTTTTTCTTCAATTGATTCTGGATATTTTATAACTTCAGATTTTAAACCAACTTCATTTGCAGCTTTTTCTTTCATACGTACATAAATTTGACTTGGAGCCATATCACCAATTAAAATTACTGTAAGTCCTGGAACTTTATTTGTTTTAGATTTTAAATCTGAAACTTCTTTTTTTAATTTTTCTCTAAGTTCAGCTGCTATTTTTTTTCCATCTATTAATATCATGAATTAGTTAAATATCATTGGTGCTACGTAAAGCTTCATACACATTTCTATAAACCAAATCAACAAAAGTAATATGATTGGAGATATATCTAAAGTACCTAGGTTAGGTAAAAAACGTCTTATTTTATTTAAAATTGGATCAGTTAATCGATAAGTTAATTCTAAAATAGAATAAACAAATCTATTTTGTGTATTTAAAATATTAAAAGCTATCAACCAGCTTATAATAACATTTGCTATCACTACGTAAGAATAAAGTTTTAGAATTTGTAGTGCTAAATAAAAAATAGCAATCATTTTTTCTCAATGTAAATAGACTGACTAGGGAAAGCAAATGATGCTTTATTTTTTTCTACAATTTGTTTAATTTGAATTGCTAGTCTTTCCTTTACAGCCAACCATTCATCCCAATCATCTGTTTTGGTAAAACAACGAATGTACATATCAATAGAACTTTCAGAAAATTGATCTACCCTAACTGCATATCCAAGTTCAGGTTTGTAATCTTCATTTTTTTTTATGTAATCTTCAATTTGATTTCTTATTGTTTTAAGTTGATCAACTGTTGAATCGTATTGCAAATTAATTGTCCAACTAATAATCCAATTTGTTGTTTGGCTTATATTTATTACAGCATTTTCCGCAAATTGAAAATTTGGTATAATTGCAATTGATTTATCAAACTTTCGTATCACAGTAGATCTGAAACCTATTTTTTCAACAATTCCTTCAATTATACCTTCAACGAGAATCCAGTCTCCAATTTTAAATCTTTTTTCAACTAAAACTAATATTCCAGAAATTAAATTTTTAAATAAATCTTGTGCTCCTAATGCAACGGCAACACCAAACAAACCTAATCCTGCAATAATTGGTCCTATTTTTATTCCCCAAAGTTCAAGTACTGCTGCTAAACCTAAAATAAAAATTAAAATTTTTAACGATTTAATAATCCAACCAATTAATTCTCGAGTTAAAACTTTATCTAACCCACTTAAAATATAAGAAATAGGTTCTATTACCTGATGTATCACCCAAAAAATAAATATAGTTATTAGTGTTCTATTAATTGTATCTACGATAGCTCTGCTTTCTTCAGAGAAAGACATATAATAACTTGCAATAAAAAAACCTAGAACTATTGGTAAGAATCTGGCAGGTCCTTCCATTGCTTGTACAAAAGTATCATCAAGTTTATTGCTTGTTTTTTTGGCGATGTTATCTAATTTTTTTATTATTACTTTACTTATGATTCCCCTAAAAATTAAAAAAATAAGAAAAATTCCAATTCCTATTAAAATTTGAAATATATCAACTCCAAGAATACCCTTGTTCCATACTGACAAAAAAAGAACTTTAAAATTATAAAATATTTCCATAACTAAATTTTATATAGCAAAAATTCTTCTTCTCCAGAATTAAAAAGAAATATTTTTTTCCACTTAATTTCGTTCAAAATACTGGATGTTTTTTCACCCATGCACATTACATTAGTGTCCATACACAAATTTTGTAAACTATAATTTTTGATTAATTTCAATAAACTAAGGCCACTATTTTGTGAATATACATAAATAATATCTGGCATTTTTTTTTTTAATTCTTCAATAAGTTCTGAATTAAATTTTTCAATATGAATGGCTCTATAATTAATTATCCTCTTAACATTATATCCTTCAGAAATTAACTGTTGATCTAAATCATTTGAAATTAATTCCCCACTTACATAAAGTAATTTTCCTTTTGAAGAATCAAAATTTTGCAAAATTATTTCCTTTAAATTATTAACATTCCCACTAGCAGAATAAATATTTTGAAAACCAACACCTTTAGCTACTGCTTCTGTTACATTGCCCACACAAAAACAATCAATATTTTTATCAATATTTTTTACATCTAAATTTTTTATTGCATTAGCGCTAGTAAATATTATTCCTTTAAAAAATGAAAAATCTAATTTTTCATAATTTACTTTTTCAATACTAATCAGAGGAACATGTGAAACTTTATGTCCTAAGGATTTAAATCTTAATATTAAATCATGACTGTTTTCTAATGGTCTTGTTAATAAAATATGCATATTATTTTTTATAAGAATTTTTAGACTGTTTTTTTAATATTTCACCAACTTCTTTGCCAAGTTGGCTTGCAAAATTTAGTTCTTTTGAAGACTTATGATAAAATCTTTCCTTACCATCTAAGGAAAATAATTCTGCTTCAATATTAATTTTATCTTTATTAATTTTCGCAAATGCTCCAACGGCAGTATCACAATCACCATCTAAAGCTTTAAGGACATTTCTTTCAGCTTGAACACAATAATATGTTGGTTGGTGATTTATTTTTTCTAATAAATTAATTATTTCTTTATCTTCTTTTCGACATTGCAGTGCTATAACACCTTGGCCAGCACTTGGAATAACTTCAGAAGTTGAAAAAATTTGAGAAATATTTTTATCTAATCCTAGAGACTTAATTCCCGCATAAGATAATATGATTGCATCATATAATTTATCATTTAATTTTTTTATTCTTGTATCAACATTTCCTCTTATTAATTTATAATTAAGATCATTTCTCTTTTTTTTTAATTGAAATTCTCTTCTGAAAGATGAAGTTCCAATAATTGAATTTTTAGCCAGATCTTTTAAAAAAAAATTTTCTCTGCTTATTAAGATTTCTCTTGGATCGTTTCTTTCTAAAAAACAATTTGTAATAAGACCTTCTGTTTCATTAGATGGCATATCCTTTAGAGCGTGCACAGCTATATCAATTTTTTTTTGTAATAACTCTTCTTCTATTTTTTTTGCAAAAAGTCCTTTGCCACCAATATCAGATAATCTAATATTTTGAACTTCATCACCTTTTGTGCTTATTGTTTTAATGTCAATATTTTCAATTTTAAAATCAGATTTAACTTCAAAAATTTTATTTTTTGCTATTTCAGCATAAATTAATGCTAATTTACTACCTCTAGAACCAATAATAATTTTTTTGCTTTTCATTTAATTATTTTATAATTAATTTTTATATTGAGATTGTATTATCAATAAAAACAAAATTAATGAAAAAAAAAGCTATTATTTTGGGAATAGAATCTAGCTGTGATGAAACAGCCGTAGCATTAATTGAAGAAAATAGTAAAGGAGTTCCATCTATTTTATCAAATATTGTATCTAGTCAGGTGGATATTCATAAAGAGTTTGGAGGTGTTGTTCCTGAACTTGCAGCTAGATCCCATATTGAAAAAATTGATCTTATCGCAAAAAAAGCAATCAAAGAAAGTGGAAAAAATATAAAAGATATAGATGCTGTTGCAGCAACTGCAGGACCAGGGTTAATTGTATGCTTATCTATTGGTCTTAACTTTGGTAAATCTGTTGCAGCTTTTTTAAAAAAACCCTTCATAGCTGTTAATCACCTTGAAGGTCATGCATTAAGTCCTAAACTGGTAACAAATTTAAAATATCCATACTTACTTCTCTTAATTTCTGGAGGACATTCTCAATATTTAAGTGTTCAAGGTTTAGGAAAGTATAAAAGATTAGGAACTACAATCGATGATGCACTTGGAGAAGCTTTTGACAAAACTGCAAAATTAATAGGAATTGAATTTCCCGGTGGACCTTTCTTAGAAAAATTTGCAGAAAAAGGTAATTTTAAAAAATTTCAATTACCAAAACCAATAATAAATAAGGGTGGATGTAACTTATCCTTTGCAGGGTTAAAAACTGCTGTGTTAAAAATTTCAAAAAAAATTAAAACTGATCAAGATAAATATGATCTAGCAGCTTCCTTTCAAAAAACTATCGAAGAAATATTATACAAAAAAACAAAAATTGCTTTTAATGAATTTAAAAAATTAAATAAAAATAAAAATAAAAATAATACTTTTGTCATTGCAGGTGGTGTAGCTGCTAATAAAAATATTAGAAAAATATTAACTAATTTAAGTTTTGAAGAAGATTTCAAACCTATTTTTCCACCTCTAAACTTATGTGGTGACAATGCAGCAATGATTGCAATGGTTGGTTTAGAAAAATTTAAAATTAACAAATTTGATAGTTTTGATTATCCTGCCAAACCAAGATGGCCATTAGATATTAATGCAAAATTTTTGAAAGGAGCTGGAGTAAAACTTTAATGCAGTACTGGTTAATGAAATCAGAACCGAATGTTTGGTCAATAGATCAACAAAAAAAAGCTGGAAAGATTGGTGTTACTTGGGATGGTGTAAGAAACTTCCAAGCAGCAAAAAATTTAAAAAATATGAAGAAAGGCGACCTATGTTTTTTTTATCATTCAAATATTGGAAAAGAAATTGTTGGTATTGTTGAAGTAATTAAAGAATCTTTTATTGATCCTACTGATAAAATGAAAAAATTCGTTGCAGTCAAAGTTAAGTATAAAAAACATTTAAAAAATAAAATCACCCTCGAAAAAATAAAAAAAAATAAAAAACTTAGTCATTTAAGCCTAATAAAACAGAGCAGATTATCAATAATGCCTATAGATATGAAAAGCTGGAAAATTCTAAATAAGATGAGTAATATTCAATAAAAAATTAATAAATTATGGCTAAAAGATCAAAAAAAAAAACAAAAATATCAAAGAAAAGAAAAATAAAGAATAAAAACAATAAACAAAGACTATCTGAAAAAAATCAAGAGCTAATAATAAAGACAAGATCTGATTGGGTAAAAAAAGCTTTAATTAATAAAAAACAATATGAAAAAAAATATAGCTACTCTTTGAAAAATAACGATGATTTTTGGAAAAAAGAAGGTAAGCGTATTACCTGGATTAAACCTTATAAAAAAATAAAAAATGTAAAATATAGTAAATCCGATGTAAGTATTAAATGGTATTATGATGGAACTCTTAATGCTTCTACAAACTGTATTGATAGACATTTAAAAAAAAATAAAGATAAAACTGCTATAATTTGGGTTGGTGATGATCCAAAAGTTCAAAAAAAAATTTCTTACAAACAACTTCATCAAGAAGTTTCGAAGACAGCAAATGCTTTAAAAGAATTAGGTATTAAAAAAGGTGATAGAGTTACAATTTACCTGACTATGATACCTGAGTTAGCATATACAATGCTAGCATGTGCAAGAATTGGTGCTGTACATTCAATTATATTTGGTGGTTTTTCTCCAGACAGTATAGCTGGCAGAATTAATGACTGTAAATCAGATTATGTAGTAACAGCAGATGAAGGTTTAAGAGGAGGAAAAACTATTCCATTAAAATCTATTACTGACGAAGCATTAGTTAATTGTTCAAATGTTAAAAAATGTATTGTGGTAAAAAAAACTGGTAATAGAATTAATTGGGACGAAAGTAGAGATGTTTGGTATCACGATATTGTAAAAAAAGCTTCAACTGTTTGTGAACCTGAAGAAATGAATGCCGAAGATCCATTGTTTATACTTTATACCTCGGGATCAACTGGCAAACCAAAAGGTGTTTTGCATACTACCGGTGGATACATGGTTTACGCATCAATGACACATCAATATATTTTTAATTATAGACCTAAAGATATTTATTGGTGTACTGCTGATATTGGATGGATTACAGGTCATAGCTATATAATATATGGACCTTTATCAAATGGAGCTACTACAATTATGTTTGAAGGAATTCCTACATATCCAGATACTTCAAGATGGTGGCAGATAGTCGACAAGTACAAAGTAAATATTTTTTATACTGCACCAACGGCAATTAGAGCTTTAATGAGAGAGGGTGATGGTCCTGTTAAAAAAACTTCAAGAAAATCATTAAAATTACTTGGAACTGTAGGTGAGCCTATAAATCCTGAAGCATGGCAATGGTATTTTAAGACTGTAGGAGATTCTAGGTGTCCTATAGTAGATACATGGTGGCAAACTGAAACTGGAGGAATATTAATAAGCCCACAAACTGGAGCGATAGATTTAAAACCAGGATCTGCTACTAAACCTTTTTACGGTATAAAACCTGTTATTGTTGATCAGGAAGGAAAAGTTTTAAAAGGTGAAGCGCGAGGAAGATTATGTATAGCTCAATCTTGGCCTGGGCAAATGAGAACTGTTTATGGTGATCACAATAGATTTATAGAAACTTATTTTTCACAATTTGATGGTAAATATTTTACAGGAGATGGCTGTAGAAGAGATAAAGATGGTTACTACTGGATCACAGGTAGAGTTGATGATGTAATAATTGTATCAGGACATAATTTAGGAACTGCTGAAATAGAAAGCGCATTTGTTGCGCATCCAAAAGTTGCTGAAGCGGCCGTTGTTGGTTATCCACACGATATTAAAGGTAATGGCCTTTATTGTTACGTAACATTAAATGTAGGCGAAAATCCTGATGGAGATCTTGAAAGAGAATTAAAACTATGGGTTAGAAAACAAATTGGACCAATAGCAACTCCTGATCTTATACACTTTTCTCCTGGACTTCCTAAAACAAGATCGGGAAAAATAATGAGAAGAATTTTAAGAAAAATTGCAGCAAATGAACATGAACAGCTTGGTGATACAACAACTTTAGCAGATCCAAGTGTAGTTAAAAGTTTAGTTGATAATAGAAAAAATATTTAAAATTTAATCAGTTTTTTAAATTCTTCTTTTATATTATCCCATTTTAAAATCATTGAATTTAAAACTATTTTTCTATCTAAAGTTTTTAATTCTTCGGCTATAGGCGCCCACTCATATAAAGACAAAGCACTATCGTTAAATGGTAAATTATTACAATGAGTTTTCCAGTCTATTTTTTTTAAACGTTCTTCAAAAGATCTTTTTCCTTTTTCTATTATATCTAACGGCATCCCATTTGGAATTTCATCATCCAAAATACCTTCATAAATTTTTTTTGCATTTTCAACTTCTTGATAATTAAAAAAAACATTAAGATATGAAAAGGTAAAAAAAGTAAGATCTTGTAGAGCGACTGAATAAATATTCCATTTAGCTTTGTTAATTGACCCTAATAATTCCTCATTATCAAAGTGCAACACATACTTTGTACCCATTCTTGTTTTTAAGTAACTATACAAAGTTACTTGGGATACCCATGCTGATTTTTTTTGAATAAACTCCTTAAGATCTTTTATATCTTTGATTTTTTTCTTTGGTATAAACGCTTTGAATAAAGACAATAAATAAATCTTAAAATCTTCAATTTTTATATCTTTAAGACTAAGCTTGTATTTTAAAACCATTTTCTACTCCAGGTTGTTTATAATATACAAAACTCCTTAATTCTAGTGAACATCTTGAGTTTTTAAGGGTTTAAATCTACTTCATTATATGTATGAATCCCATTTTTTAACCTATAGGGAGGATTAAAAATGTCAAAACAAGAACAACACTGGGAAAAGACTAGAGGTTTGCTATTTGTAACTTTAGCAATCTGGTTTGTTTTCTCAATTGGCATCTTTTTATTCGGAGCCGAAATGGAAGCATCTAACTTTAGACCTTTGGGATATCCATTGTCATACTACATGACATGTCAAGGATCTCTTGGAATTTTTGTAATATTAATTTTTTGGTTTGCAAACAGACAAGAAAAGATAGATGAAGAATTTGGTTACACCGAGAAGGAGGATGACTAAATGATTAAAGGAAAATTTATAGACAATTTGCCTAAAGTTTATGGAATATATACAGGAGGTTTCCTTGTATTCATAATTTTAATGGCAATTGCAGAACAAGCTGGAATGTCAGCGAAATTAATAGGTATCTTTTTCGTAGCATTTACAGTTGGTATTTATGCAATAATTGGCTATCTATCAAGAACACTTCAACTAGATGCATATTATGTAGCTGGAAGACAAGTTCCAACTGTTTTCAATGGAATGGCGACTGCAGCAGACTGGATGTCTGGTGCTTCATTCGTTGCAATGGCAGGTGGAATATACTTTAAAGGCTATGGATATATGGCTTTGTTAGTTGGATGGACAGGTGGGTATGTACTTGTTGCATCTTTGTTAGCACCTTACTTAAGAAAATTTGGATGTTATACAGTTCCAGATTTTATTGGTACAAGATACGGTGGTAACTTAGCAAGAGTATCTGCAGTTCTAGTTTTAACAGTTGCTTCATTTACTTATGTGACGGCACAAATTAATGCGACAGGAACAATTGCTTCTGTAGCATTAGATATTCCATTTGGAATAGCGGTATACGTTGGATTAGCAAGTATATTAATTTGTTCTATGCTTGGTGGTATGAGAGCTGTTACTTGGACGCAGGTTGCACAATACATTGTGTTAATTATAGCTTACTTATTACCTGTATTCTGGATTAGTAATAAAATGGGTGCAGGATTCTTTCCTCACTTTATGCTAGCAGATGAAGTTGCTAGAATTGCTGAGCTAGAAAGTCAATTTGGTTTAGGAACAGTTAAAAACTCTGCGGCTGATTTAGCTACAGTGCCAAAAGGCTTAGCTGGTATAACTAAAGCACACTCTGAAGTTAACACTACTCCTTGGAAATTTATTTCATTAGCGGTTTGTATGATGGCTGGAACAGCATCATTACCTCACGTTATGATGAGATATTTTACTACTCCAAGTGTAAAATCAGCTAGAAGATCAGTAGGTTGGTCACTATTCTTTATATTCCTACTTTACTCTTCTGCACCGATGTTAGCTACATTATCAAAACTATCTTTGATGGATCCAAACCTGACAACAGGAATTATTGGTAAATCAATAGCTGAAGTTCAGAATATAGATTGGTATCAAAACTGGAACCAAGCAAACTTAATGTTTGTAAGCGACTTTAACGGAAATGGAACTCTTGAATTAAATGAGTTTTTCATGGGAGGTAAAGCCGTGGTACTAGCTACTCCAGAGATTGCTGGATTACCTTATGTAATATCAGGACTGGTTGCTGCTGGAGGTATGGCTGCTGCCATGTCAACAGCCGATGGTTTAGTTTTAGCAATTGCAAATGCTTTATCTCATGACTTGTACTACAAGATCATTGACCCTAAAGCAGAAACTGCAAAAAGACTAATTGTTGCAAGGGTATTACTTGTAATAATTGGTTTTGCTGGAGCAACTATTGCTGCACTAGAGATCCAAGGTATCTTAGGTTCAGTTATTTGGGCTTTTGACTTTGCGATGTCAGGATTGTTCTTCCCGCTTGTACTAGGAGTATGGTGGAAGAGAGCAAACGCACAAGGTGCTGTTGCAGGTATGCTAATTGGTTTAGCAGTAGGTACTTGGTACTTAATTCATGTACGTACTGGTGGAACTCCAATCTGGGGTGTTACTCAACTTACATTCGGTATACATGGAGCATTGGCTAGTTTAGTATCTATGGTTGTTGTTAGTTTAGCGACTAAAGCACCAGATGCTGCTACTCAAAAAATGGTAGACGAAGTACGTATACCTAGCGGTAGAACTGTACTTGGTAAACAACACTAAATAATTATAATTTTAAGGGGCGATAAACTTCGCCCCTTTTAATTTCTAAAAATCTGCTATGTCTGCAAACTTTCATCCTCTAGTATATTTAATTGATTATGTAATGGGTATGATTATGTGGACATTAATTGGAAGGGTGGCAATGAACATCTTTCAAAAGGAGGACTCTGAATTTTTTTTTATGAAGATTTTTGTAAAATTAACAGATCCTTTAATAAATCTATTCAAACCTATAACGCCTTCATTCATAATAAAGCCTTTTGTTCCACTTTATGTGGCATGGTTTTTTTACATGTTTAGATTTTATCTAATGCCATATCTATTGGGATATTCTGTTATGGGGATGTTATCTTTCCCGCTAGAAAGCGAAATTGCTAGAGAAATTTATCAAATTTTTGGTAAAAATTGATTCAAAAAAAAAACAAAAATTGATACTAGTATTCTAGTAATCAATGAAAAAAATAAAAATTTCACCCTCCATACTGTCGGGAGATTTTAGCCAATTGGGGAGTGAAATTCAAAAACTTGAAAAAGCAGGTGCGGACATGATTCATGTAGATGTCATGGATGGTCATTTCGTTCCTAATTTAACAATAGGCCCACCTGTTATTAAAGCTTTACGTAAACATTCGAAATTACCATTTGATGTTCACTTAATGATATCTCCTGTTCATAAATATATAAAAAACTTTGCTGACGCAGGCGCAGACATAATCACAATCCATCCAGAAGCAACTGAAAATTTAGGAGATACTATTAAACATATTAAAAGTTTTAATAAGAAAGTTGGTTTATCTCTAAACCCAGATACACAAATTGATGTTATAAAAGATTTTTTAAATGAAATTAATTTAGTATTAATTATGAGTGTTCATCCTGGATTTGGTGGACAAAAATTTATCCCTGATGTTTTAAAAAAAATTAAAGATCTTGATCAGATTAAAAAACAAAAAAATATGAATTTTGACATAGAGGTAGATGGTGGAATAAATTTTAATAACTCAAAATTAGTAAAAGAAGCGGGTGCAAATATACTAGTATCTGGAACAACAATTTTTAAAGATAATGAAGGTAATATAAAAAAGAATATAGAAATTTTAAAAACTAATTAGTATGATTTTAAAAAATTCATTAAGTTATATTAATCAATTTTTTTTTTTAATATCTAATCAAGCAAGAAAATTTTATTTAAATTCAAAAATTTATAATAATAAAATTTCAAAAATTAATGAAAAAAACTTAGAATACAAACCTAGTCCAAACTTGCTAGAATGCCTTATAAAATATGATAAAAATAAAAATAATATTGAAGATTTTTATCTGAATAAAATATGGCTAAATGAAAATTTAAAAAAAAAAGATTATAATAGTTTACACAGTTTTTTTTGGTTATTTACTCTAGATCTTAACTCTTCAAAAGAAAAAGTTCAGTCAATAATTTTAAATTGGATAGATAATAATTTTAAATACAATCATTTAAATTGGAATATAGATATTTTATCAAAAAGAGTTTTAGCCTGGATATCTAATTCAAAGTTAACTTACGAAAATAGTAGTGAAAATTACAAAGAAAAATTTGATAGTTTAATACAAAAACAAATTAATCATTTAATTAACGAAATCGATAGATCTAAATGGGTTGACGATAAAATGATTGGATGCGCCGCTATCATTTTGGGTGGCTTAGCTTACCATGAAAAAGAAAAATTTTTAAATTATGGATTAAATCTTTTAAAAAAAATAATAAAATTTTCTTTTGATAAAGAAGGTTTCCCAAAATCAAGAAATATCAGACAACTTAATTTTTATTTAAAATATTTTATTCTAATACGAGAGTGGCTTAAAGAATCACAAAATGAAATACCAGAATATTTAGATGAAATTATATTTCATTTAGGTCAGGCTAATTTTTTAATTCATAAAAACATTGATCAAACTTTTCTTTTTAATGGAAATCAAATATCAAAAAACTCAGAATTTGAAAATTACCTTAATCGATTAGGATATAATTTTAAAAATGAAAATAGCGAAATTGGAGGATATGTTTTTTTAAAAAACAAAAAATTTGCTTTAGCTTTAGATTTTGGACCAGCACCAGATAAAAAATTCTCTGATAATTATCAATCAGGCGCACTATCTTTTGAAATAATAACAAATAATAAAAAATTAATATGTAATTCTGGATACTTTCAAAACTATAAACATCAGCTTAATAATATTTCAAAAACAAGCGCTTGCCATAGTACTTTAATTATTGCGAATACCTCTTCAGCACAATTTATAAAACAACCTAATGGCCAAACAATAATTAGTAATAAATTAGAAATTTTTGATAAAAAAGTTGTTACAGAAAAAAATTATTGGTCAATTAGCGCGTCTCATAATGGATATAGTAAAAGATTTGGTATAATTCATAATAGAAAAATTGATTTTTTACATGATAATAAAAAGTTTATTGGCATTGATACAATTTTAAAAAAGAAAAAATTTAAATCCACAACTTTTGAAATCCGTTTTCACCTAGATCCAACTTCTAAAGTAATGAAAACACAAGATAGTAAAACAATTTATATCGATTTAAATAATGAAGGTTGGAAATTTTTATGTAAAGAATATAAAATTGATATTGAAACAGGATTATTTTTTGGTTTAAAAAATAATTTTGTAGAAAATCAAAACATAGTCATTTCTGGAATCGTAGAAAATGAAAAACAAAAAATAAATTGGGAGTTAGAGAGAATACAATGAAGAAAATAAAAAGAGCGTTAATCTCTGTCTCTAAAAAAACTGAACTTAACAAAATTTTAAAAACCTTAAAAAAATATAAAATAGAAATAATAAGCTCTGGAGGCACATATAAAGAAATAAAAAAACTAGGATTTAAATGTTTGGAAGTTTCTAATTATACAGGATCTCCAGAAATTTTGGATGGAAGAGTCAAAACTCTACATCCAAAAATACATGCTGGAATTTTAAGTAAAAGAAAAAATAAATTACACAAGAAAGATTTATTAAAAAATAATTTTAAAGATATAGATTTAGTAATTGTTAATTTTTATCCATTTGAAGAAACATTAAATCAAACAAAAAATCATAAAAAAATAATTGAAAATATAGATATTGGTGGACCAGCTATGGTCAGAGCAGCGGCGAAAAATTATAACGACGTAACAGTAATTACAAATTTTAATCAATATAACGAATTAATTAATGAATTAAAAAAATATAATGGATCAACCAGTTCACAGTTCAGAGAAAAAATGTCTAGAGAAGCCTTCTCTGAAACAAGCTACTATGATGCTTTAATAACAAACTATCTTAATAAAATTTCTAAAAATAAATTCCCAAATAAAAAATTAATATTTGGAAATTTAGTAGAAAAATTAAGATATGGTGAAAATCCTCACCAAGAAGGTGCTATTTATTCATCATCAAAAAAATTAAAAATTAATAAGTTAAATGGTAAACAGCTCAGTTATAATAACTTTAATGATATGTTTTCAGCATTACTAATATCAAAATCTTTGCCTACAAATACAGGAACTGCAATTGTTAAACATGCAAATCCATGTGGAGTATCTATTCATAAAAATAAAGTTGAAAGTTATAGGCTCGCTTTAAAATGTGACCCTATAAGTGCATTTGGTGGAATTGTTTCTTGTAACTTTAAAGTAGATAAAAAAACAGCGTTAGAATTAAATAAAATATTTTTAGAAGTAGTAATCGGTAATGGTTTTGAATCAAATGCTTTAAATATTTTAAAAAAAAAGAAAAATTTAAGAATTATAGATGCTTCTAATTTGGAATTTGAAAACATTGAAAATATAACTTCTAATTTTAATTCTATTTTATTACAATCTTCTGATACGAAAAAATTTTCTACAAAAGACTTTAAAGTTGTATCCAAACTAAAACCAAATTCTAAAACTTTAAAAAATTTAATTTTTGCTTTTAATGTTTGTAGATTTGTAAAATCTAATGCAATTGTATTGGTAAAAGATGATACAACAATTGGTATTGGATCAGGGCAGCCAAGTAGACTTGATAGTTGCAAAATTGCAATTAATAAAATGAGAAAATTTCAAAGTGATAACAAAGATAAAGTAATTGCAGCTTCTGATGCTTTTTTTCCTTTCGTTGATGGAATTGAAACTTTAATTCAAGCTGGAGTAAGTGCTGTTATTCAGCCCTCTGGATCCATAAGAGATAAAGAAATAATTAAGTTTGCAAATCAAACTGGAACTATTTTAGTATTTTCTAAAACTCGACACTTTAGACATTAAGAAATTTTATCTACCTTAGCAGCAAGGACAAAATCACTTTCATGTAGACCTTTAATTGCATGGGTAAAAATTTTTATTTTGGCATATCCCCACCCAAACCAAATATCAGGATGATGACCTTCTTTTTCAGCAATATCCCCCACTTTATTTACAAATTTTTGACTTTCCAAAAAATTTGAAAATTTAAATTCTTTTATTAAATAGTAAATTTTTGAATCGTCCGACTTGACTTCCCATCCATCTACCATTTTAAGATATTTATGAATTTCTGTTATATCAAATCCAGGTATATTTCCTTCGCATGGGATACATTTTTTTTCTGCTAAATCACTCATAATAAAATATTATCTATATAAGATAAATTATCAATAGGTCTATTTGGAGCGGGCAATGGGACTTGAACCCACGACCTTCTCGTTGGCAACGAGACGCTCTACCACTGAGCTATGCCCGCTTATTAAAAGAGATTATAGTTAAATGTTTTTTTTTGAGCAAGCAAGAATAAAATTATATATAGTTTATCAAAGAATTTTATTAGAAATATAAAAGATTATTTGCTAATTTATTTTATTATTTTATGACTAAATTTGAAGATCTACCAAAGGAAATACCTATATTCCCATTATCTAATTTTATAATTTTTCCTGAAACAGCTGTTCCTCTAAACATTTTCGAACCAAGATATATTCAAATGATTGACGACAGCATGAAATCGAGCAAATTGATTGGAATGATACAACCAAAAAAAACTGGTAAACAGAATAAGCCAGACCTATATGATGTTGGCTGTATTGGAAAAATAACAAGCTTCAATGAAACTGAAGATGGAAGATATTTAATTGTAATAAATGGGATAAATAGATTTAAGATAATAGAGGAAGTTTTAACTGAAAAACTTTATAGAATTTGTAAAATTAGTTATGAAAAGTTTTCTAATGATATTAAAGAAAAAAAGGAAAATATTAATTTTGCAGATCTCGAATTAATATTTAAAAATCTAAAAACTATTTTTGAAAAAAAAGGTTTTATTATCAATTGGTCTGAATTAAAAAACCAAAATCTTAACCAAACAATTAATTCTCTGTCCATGGCTTCACCATTCTCTTTAGAAGAAAAACAAATATTGCTAGAATCTGCTGATATTAAATCACGAAAACATAAACTTGAAGAAATTTTAAAAACTTACATCACAGATGAATTTCAAAATACAACTTTACAATAACTAGTTTATTTCTAAGCCTCTATTAGCTACTTTAACAAAAAAATTATTTATAAATTTATTTTTACCTAAAAAATTTATTATTTTATCAGAATATTTATTTTGAAATTTATTATCATATTTAAAAAAGTCTTGAATAAAATTTACTCCACTAGAATAAATTAAATTATAATGTTTTGTTTTTTTTTGAAATTCATCAAGAACCGAAGCGTCTATTGAAAGACCTAATTCAATTTTATTTTGTATTTCATTCAATAAAACTTCTAAATCTCTTAAAGTCATGTTAAAACCTTGTCCTGCCAAAGGATGTATTTGGTGTAAACTATCACCGAATAATAATATTTTTCCGTTATAATAATTTCTAGCTAGAGAAAATCTAAGCTGTGCTTTTTTAAATTTTGAAAATTTTTTTATAAAATATAAATTATTATAAAATTTAATTAGTTCTATAATTTTTTTTTTACCTATATTTTTTTTTTGTTTATAAATCGAAAAAACTATTGAAGTTTCATTTTTAGATAATGGCAAAAAAGCTAAAGGACCATACTTGGTAAAAATTTGAATAGCCTTATTATTAAAAATTTTTTTATGATAAATTATGCAGGTATATGCATCACTATAATAATCTTCACTAATTTTTTTACTAAATAAACTTTTATTTATTAAATTTTCTTTTTCACAATTTATTA
Source organism: uncultured Pelagibacteraceae bacterium (assembly GCA_902611145.1). Lineage (GTDB taxonomy): Bacteria > Pseudomonadota > Alphaproteobacteria > Pelagibacterales > Pelagibacteraceae > Pelagibacter. The sequence goes on along the minus strand of CACLYO010000007.1, from coordinate 3,253 downwards.
TTAGATCAAAATTTTTATCTTTATATACACTTTCATAAAAATGATTGTTTTTTATTTTTTTAATTCTAAAAATTTTTTTATTTGATAAATCTTTTTTTAATAGTTTATATAATGTATCAGCTTTTATTAAATGAAATAGATATTTATCTTTTTCATTAAAATTTAAAATTTTCTTTTTTCTATTTTTTTCTGTATAAATCTCAATTTGTTTTATTGGATTAAAATATTTTTTATCTATTTTTAAAATATTATTTTTTAAAAAATCAATATTTTTTCTTGTAATTCCTATAGATCGATTAGATTTAAATATTTTTTTTTCGTAATTATAAAAAATGGTTACATTGATTTTTTTATTTACTAAAGCTTTAGATAAAACAAGGCTAGTAAGATTATTTCCTATTACACATATATTCATAAATAAAATTTAATTTTAACAATAATTATTAAATGATACAAAGTGATAAATTAGATTCTTTAAATATTTATGGAAATAAAAAAATTCATATCAAATATAGCAAATTTTATCATCGAAAGACTTATAGAGCTATTTGGATTTATACTCTCCCTATTAGGCATATTACTATTTGCAGCTTTACTAACTTATTCACCTCAAGATCCAAACTTTGTATTTTCTAATAATAATGAAATTAATAATATTTTAGGTTTTAAAGGAAGTGTGATTTCTGATTTTTTTTTACAATCTATTGGGCTAATTTCTTTTTTAGTTTCATTAACAATATTTTTTACTGGAATTAATATTATTGTTACAAAAAAAACACTCATTGTTCTAGAAAATCTTTTTTTTACAGTAATATATTCTATATTTGGAACTTTATTTTTAACTTTTTTTTACAATAATTCTTTCTGGCTACCTGCTAATGGAAATGGAGGTTTTGTTGGAAAGTTTATTTTTAATAGTTTTTTTAAATCATTAATAATATTTGATGAAAAAATTTCATTTTATTTATTGATAATAATTATATTGGTTCTTTTTTTAATAAGCATTAACTTCAGTTTAAAATTTTTAAAAAAAATATTAAATTTTAAAAATAAAAATATTGTAAAAAATAATTACGAAAATTTTAATACAGAGAAAAAAGATTTTTCAATTAATACAGCTCGTGTACAAGAAGATTTTTCGTTTGAAAAAAGTTCACAATCTAAAACTAATCAAAAAATAAAATTTAAAATTCCATCAATTGATTTTCTTAATTATCCAAGTAAAAAAGAAAGAACAAAATCTACATCTGATTTAAATTATGATGAAAAATCTTTAGAAAAAATTCTTTTGGATTTTGGTGTAGAAGGTAAAATTAAAAAAGTTAGTCATGGTCCAGTAGTAACTTTAAATGAATTTGAACCTGCAGCAGGTATTAAAGTTTCAAAAGTAATAAACTTATCCGAGGATATTGCTAGAAATACTAGTTCTGAATCTGCGAGAATTTCCACTATTCCTGGTAGAAGCACAATAGGTATAGAATTACCTAACAACTCGAGAGAAAACGTCTATCTAAGTGAAATTATATCTAGTAGTGAATTTTCTAAAAAAGAAATTAAATTACCAATTGCTTTAGGTAAAAGTATTTCTGGAATACCCATTACTGGAGACCTAACTTCAATGCCACATCTTCTAATAGCTGGTACAACTGGTTCTGGTAAATCAGTTTGTATTAATACAATAATTTTATCTCTACTTTACAAACATTCACCGGAGAAATGTAAATTTATTTTAATTGATCCAAAAATGTTAGAACTTTCTACATATGAAGGCATTCCACATTTACTTTGTCCAGTTATCACCGAAGCAAAAAAAGCAGCCTCGGTATTAGGTTGGGTAGTTAAAGAAATGGAAAGCAGATACAAATTAATGACAAAAGAAGGTGTCAGAAATATAGATGGTTACAATTCCAAACATGCTCTTCCTATGCCTTACATTGTTGTAATTGTTGATGAAATGTCAGATCTTATGTTGGTGGCAGGTAAAGAAATCGAAAATTATATTCAAAAATTATCTCAAATGGCTAGAGCGGCAGGTATACATATTATAATGGCTACACAAAGACCAAGTGTGGATGTAATTACAGGTACAATAAAAGCTAATTTCCCAACAAGAATTTCTTTCCAAGTTTCATCTAAAATTGATAGCAGAACAATTTTAGGCGAACAAGGAGCTGAGCAATTGCTAGGTAAAGGAGACATGTTATTTATGTCAGCAGCAAATAGAATTATAAGGATACATGCTCCTTTTGTTTCTGAAACTGAAATAGAAAAAATTAATAATTTTTTAAGAACACAAGCTGAGCCGGATTATGTGGATGAAATTTTAAATTTTGCAGATGAAAAAGATGTTGATAACGCTTCTTTTAGTGATGGGGACAAAGATAATTTATACTCAGCTGCAGTGGACATAGTAAAAAATGAGGGTAAAGCCTCTACATCATTTTTACAAAGAAAATTACAAATTGGGTACAATAGAGCTGCAAGAATTATGGATATGATGGAACAAGAGGGTATTGTTAGCAAAGCAAATCATGTAGGTAAAAGAGATGTGCTTAAAAAATGAAAAAAATAATTAATATTATTATTTTGATTAATTTTTTTTTTATTTCTTATGCTAATGCTTCCATCAAAAATAACATAATTTCAAAATTTGAAAATATCCAAAATTTATCATTTAAATTTAAACAAAATATAAATGAAAAAATTGAAACTGGTGACTGTATAATTCAATATCCTAAAAAAATTTATTGTGAATATAATAATTTAAATAAAAAATTATTAGTTTCAAATGGAAAACATTTAGTAATAAAAAATCAAACAAGTAATCAATATTATATTTATCCAATAGAAAAAACTGCACTTAATTTAATTTTGGATAAAGATTTTTTATTAAAAAAAATGAACTTATTGACGGGTGAATTAATTGATGAAAAATATTATAGATTTAAGTTTGTAGAAGGAAATAATGAAATAAATATATATTTTGACAAAATATCTTTTAATATAATTGGCTGGCAAAATATAGACATCTATCAAAATCTTGTTATTACTTATCTGTTCGAAATAGAAATAAACAAAGAAATAAAAAAAAATCAATTCAAATTACCAAGACAAAATTAAACAACTTTTATTTTTAACTGTTCAGTTCTAAAGATCTCCATTCCTCGAGCTTTGTAATTTAAAATCGCATTTTTATGATCTAATGAACATGTATGAACCCAGATTCTTTTCATTTTTTTTTCAAAAGCAATTT
>CACLYO010000006.1 GCA_902611145.1 uncultured Pelagibacteraceae bacterium | reverse complement strand
AGCAAAAAAATTTGCTGATGCAATACATGCAAAATATCCTGGCAAGCTATTAGCTTATAATTGTTCACCTTCATTTAATTGGAAGAAACATTTATCAGATTCTGAAATTTCAACATTCCAACAAAAAATTAGTGAGATGGGTTACAAGTTTCAATTTATAACTTTGGCTGGTTTTCACACACAAAATATTGCTGTATTTGAATTAGCTGAAAAATATAAAAAAGAAGGAATGACAGCTTATTCAAGAATACAACAACAAGAATTTGCTAGAGAAAAAGATGGTTATACAAGTGTGAAACATCAAAGGGAGGTCGGAACATCATATTTTGATGCCGTTTCCAATACTATAAGTGACGGAAAAAGTTCTACAAATGCAATGGAAGGATCAACTGAGTCAGAACAGTTTTAGTAAAAAATAAATGTTTATCAGCGTTTTATTTTTAATAATTACCTACTTTTTATTCAGACAAACAATATTGTGGATAAATTATTATAATAATTTGGATTCGAGAATGCCTAATTCTTTATGGAAATATGCATGCGATTATAAAGTAGTTGGTGCAAGAGATATCTGTGATCTTGATGACAAAAAATTTGTAAGACTAAGAAGAAAAAGAGATAAAATCGTCAATCTAATGTATTTTACAGTGGTATTTGGCTTTGTCTTATTAAACTATTTTTTAGCTAGTTTCTTATATATAATACTATCATAAATAAAAGGGGTGTCCTAACGGTCTGAGATTATACCCTAACAACCTGTCCGGTAATTCAGAAAGGGATTAAAGTGGAACAAATAAATATATTAAATCAATCATCAGCAATCTTATTAACATTAAGCTTAAGTATTGTATTTGCAATAATTGGAATTTTTTATTCAAAAAAATATCAAGGCTTGAATAATTATCTTGTTGCCAATAGAGCAATAGGAACTTTTTCGCTAACAACTAGTTTAATATCTTCAGCACTGGGTGCATGGATATTATTTGGTCCTGCATCAGCAGCGACATGGGGAGGTATAGGTGCAGTAATTGGTTATGCATTGGGAACAGCATTTCCATTATTTATCCTAATTTATTTAGGACAAAAATTTAGAAAATTATACCCAAAAGCTAAGACATTAATTGAAGTCGTAAGGCTAAGATTTGGCCAAAAATTATTTAAATTAATTTTATTTTTGTCAATTTTTTATATGTCTATTTTTTTAATAGCAGAAGTGACCGCCGTTTCTATTCTAATTAATTTTATTTCAGGAGTAGATTTATGGATCACAGCTTTAATTGTAATTGTAAGTTCACTTATTTATACTTTATACGGAGGCTTAAGAGCTTCAATATTTACTGACAATATTCAATTTGTAGTTTTTAGCTTATTGCTATTATTTGCATTTAAATATCTTGTTTCTTTTAATTTTAATGAGTTTAACTTTACATTTATAAACATTAATAAGCCTAATTTATTAAGCGTTAATTATTTACCAAATTTTACAGCTGGATTAACTTTTTTTATTGCAGTTGCTGCAACAAACTTATTCCATCAAGGAAACTGGCAAAGAATTTATGCAGCAAAAGACAATAAAGTGTTAAAAAAAAGTCTGGTTATTTCATTTATAGTAATTGTACCTATTGTTTTTATGATGGGATTCACTGGTTTAATTGCAGTATCACAAAACAGCAATGTAACCCCGGACCTTGCTTTTTTTTCTCTTTTATTTAAAGAACAATCATATATTTTATCAATTGTTATAATAGCACTCGCCATTGCTTTAACTGTAAGTAGTATCGATACTTTAATCAATGCAATATCAAGTTTGATAATTGTTGATGGAAACAGAATTATTAAATTTAAAGGTAATTATTTAAAATTATCAAAATTTATAATAATTTTATTAGGAATAATAACTTTTTTTGTTGCATCCAAAGGGTTAAGTATTTTGTATTTATTTTTACTAGCAGACTTACTTTGTTGTGCAGCGGTTTTAACAGTATTTTATAGTTTTTACACAAGATATTTAAATGAAAAGAGTGCTTATATTTCAATAAGTATAGGTTTATTTGCAGGATTATTATTCTTTCCAAGTCCCGATTTTTCTAAGTCAATATTGGTAGGTACTATTTTTTCTATTGATACTTTTCCTTCTTTTTTGTCTCAATCTTTACTGTTTACTTCATTTTTAGTAGCAACATTTTTGCCAATAGTTACTTGGAAAATAAAATAAAATCGTTAATATCTATATAAAATGCTTGATTTTGTAATACCATTTATAATCTTAATTTTAGTTGTCGTTTTTATCCACGAATATGGACATTATTACTTTGCAAAAAAGTACGGAGTAGGTGTAACTGATTTTTCTATTGGATTTGGAAAAGAATTATTTGGTTGGAGTGATAATTCAGGCACTCGTTGGAAAATATGCATAATACCACTCGGTGGTTATGTAAAATTTTTTGGCGATAGAAATGTATTTTCTCAAAGTGATCAAGAGGCATTAATTAACAAATACAATGAAAAAGAAAGAGAAAAATTATTTGTTCTCAAACCATTGTACCAAAGGGCGATTATTGTAGCCGCTGGACCAATAGCTAATTTTATACTTGCTGCTGTAATATTTTTGTTCATTTATATGTTTATTGGTAAAGATTTTACACCAGCAGTTATTAATGAAGTTCAAATTGAAAGTCCTGCAGATGAAGCTGGATTAAAAAAAAATGATATTATTTTAGAAATCGACGGCACAAAAGTTAAGAGTTTATTGGATGTTTCTAAGTTAATAACAATGTCTACAGGAGAGTTCATTGATTTTAAAGTTTCAAGACTTGACCAAGACGTTATATTAAAAGTTAAACCTAAAATAGTTGCTTCTACAGATAATTTGGGCAACAAGATGAATAAGAGAATTGTAGGTATAAAATTAGGTGCTTTTAATGATGAAATAAATCATGTTAAGCTTGGACCTGCCAAAGCCTTATATTACTCCTTAAATGAAGTATATTTTGTAACTATTTCTTCACTAAAATACTTAGGTTCAATGGTTTCTGGTTCTGGTGATAGCTCTCAATTAGGAGGGCCAATTCGTATTGCCAAAATTACAGGTCAAGTAGCAGAGTTTGGAGTAATACCTTTTTTAAGTATGATGGCTTATATTTCTATCAGTTTAGGTTTAATAAATTTATTTCCAATTCCATTATTAGATGGTGGACATTTAATGTTTTATAGCTTTGAAAAAATTTTAGGAAGACCTTTAAGTCAAAAAACACAAGAAGGATTTTTTCGAATCGGAATGTTTTTGTTATTGTCTTTGATGTTTTTTGCGACCTTTAATGATCTTAGAGATTTAGGCTTATTTTAAAGGGTTTTTAATATTCAAAAAAGTAAGTAAAATAAGGGGTTTTTGAGCACTATATATTGTGTGGAAAAACTAATTAGATACTAAAAAAAAGCTTGAAAAATCAAGCATTTTGTTAACTATAGAAATAACCTTTAAAACCGGAGCTAAAATGAACAAGAAACAACTAGTAACAAAGCTTTCAGGAAGCTTGAATTTAAGTAAAGCTGATGCTGAGCGAACTTTTGATACTATTACCAATACTATTTTAGATGCATTAAAAAGCGATGATTCAGTTAAAATAGCTGGTTTTGGTACATATAAAGTAGCAAAAAGAAAAGCTAGAATTGGACGAAATCCTAGAACAGGAGAACAAATCCAAATCGCTGCATCTCAAAAAGTAAAATTTTTGCCTGCAAAAGCACTTAAAGAAATATTTAATAAATAATTTCTGTTAAACAGCCTTTATGTAAAATTTACATAAAGGCTGTTGCTATATGCAAAATCAGCATACCTAATTTTAATCATTAACGTTAGTTATTTTTTTTTTTCAAATTAAAAGAAAGACTTAATTAATTTCAAGGGAGATAAAAATGATTAAATTATTAAAAAAACTTATAACTCCATCTTTTGCTCTAATCTTTTTGCTTAATATGAGCAGTGCCGGGGTAGCAGATACAACTGTTTCTGCTGAAGTTGGATTTATTTTCAATACATTTCTATTCTTAGTATGCGGTTTTTTAGTTATGTTTATGGCTGCAGGATTTGCGATGCTAGAATCAGGAATGGTTACATCAAAAAGTGTATCTGTAATTTGTGCAAAAAATATAGGTTTATATTCGATTGCAGGAATAATGTTTTGGCTAGTAGGTTATAATCTTGCTTATGGGATACCGGAAGGTGGATATATTGGTAAATTTCTTCCATGGTCGGATGGTAGTAAATTAGAAACAGGATATGCAGATGGTTCGGATTGGTATTTTCAAATGGTATTTTGTGCAACTACAGTATCTATTGTTTCAGGAACTTTAGCTGAAAGAATTAAATTATGGCCGTTCTTTTTATTTGCAGCTATCTTAACGGGTATTATTTACCCAATCCAAATGGGATGGCAGTGGGGTGGTGGCTGGTTAGCTGCTAAGGGCTTTTCTGATTTTGCTGGATCAACACTTGTTCACTCGACTGGTGGTTCTGCAGCTTTAGCAGGAGCAATTCTGCTTGGACCAAGATTAGGCAGATTTAATAAAAAAGGAGAACCAGCACCTGTAAAACCATTTGCAGCGTCATCTATACCATTAGTAACATTAGGAGTATTTGTTTTATGGTTAGGTTGGTTCGGTTTTAATGGTGGATCTCAACTTGCGATGGGAACATTTACTGATGCAGTGGCGGTTTCCAAAATTTTTATCAATACTAATCTTGCAGCTTGCGGAGGTGTATTGGCAGCAGCAGTCTTAACAAGGCTAATGGCAGGAAAAACAGATGTTCTTCAAATGTTAAATGGTGCAATCGGTGGATTAGTTGCAATAACAGCTGAACCGTTAATGCCAACGCCAATTGTAGCAATATTAATTGGTGCTGTAGGTGGAATGATTGTCGTGTGGGGAACAAAATTATTATTTTCAATGCAAATAGATGATGTAGTTGGTGCTATACCAGCACACTTATTTGCAGGTATCTGGGGAACATTGGCAGTACCAATAACTAACCCTGCGGCAAATTTTGGAACTCAACTTCTTGGGATTATTTCAATAAACGTTTTTGTATTTATTGCTGCTTATATCATTTGGACGATCATGAAGAATACTATGGGTATCAGATTAAGTAAAGAAGCTGAGCTAAAAGGAACTGACGTTACAGAAACTGGCGTGATTGCATACGCTATAAGAGACTAAAAAATTCTAAACTTCCCCTTCGTTGTTTAGATAAGCCCCTTAATTTTATTAAGGGGCTTTAATAAAAGATTAACTTTAAGTTAGAGTTAATAAAGGATCCTTTGTTGCTCCTTACATAATGTTACAGCATAAGTTACAAAGGGTCCTTAAAAATTTAAACTAGTTTTCATCCCACAGTTTTTGGTAGTCTATAAATGGCGATAATCCATAACTTGAATTCACATTCGTTATATGTAAAGAAAGACTTTTTAATGGTGATATACAAAATTCATTTAAGTAAATCTCATTGATGTATTTTTCAAAAGGATCATTTCTGTCTAAACAGGTATCATAGAAATTTTTCCAATAATAATTTAATAAATATTTACTAGTCATAAAAGTACATAATGTTCGGCTAATTGTTCGCCAATGTCTTTTATTTCCAATTAAAATATTAGTTTTTTCATTATCCATATATAAATAGGGGTAATCAGCAGGACACATAAAAATATCCTTTTTTAGTTGAGAGGCTATTCTTTCATATGATGCAACCATTTCTTCTAACATCGGTTCAAAATGTAGATAGTCATCTTCAACAAAAAAAACTAAATCATCAGTTTGTTGTTTTCCAATTTCGAAACAACAAAGTAAACTAGCTAAGTTTGAGAATGTATTTTCGTTATTTTGTTTTTTGATCACATTTTTATATTTTTCATGATCCAAAGAAACTATATTTATATCCAATCGATGTTTGTTAATAATATTATTAATTTTATCTAAATTTTCCTTATTTGACTTGTCATCAACAATTATTATTTTAAATTTTATATTTGAATATTTTTGTTTACAAAAGTTTATACTTTTTAAAAGTGAACCTAGTGATTTCAATGTATATTCAATTTTTGGCAATTCAAACAATCTTTTTTTATTCTGATCCCATATTTCAATATTTGTATTTGATCTAAAAATAATTAAAATAGAATTAACTTTTTTAGTTATTTTAACTTCTCCTAATGGCAAAATGATAGATTTTTGATTTATTATTGAAAGATCGTCATTTAATTTTTTTTCAAGGGTTGGTGATGTAAAAGTATTTTGATCTATTATCTCGTAACCAAGAAATTTTGAGAGTTTAATAAATATTTTTTTTAGTATGTTTTTTTTCATATTTTTGTTTATAATTAAGTTTTTACAATATTATGCCAATTAAATCATCACAAACTCTTATTTCAGAAGCACTTAAAGAGATTAAAACTATAAGCCCAGCAGAAGCATTAAAACTTTCTAACGAAAATAAATGTAATTTAATAGATATTAGAGATGCAGTTGAATTACAAAGAGAAGGTAGAATCGAAAATTCTTTTCATATATCGAGAGGTTTATTAGAGTTTGCTGTTCATCCAGATAGTCCTTATGCTCAAAAAGAAAAATTAGATCCAAACAAAGAGCTAGTCTTATTTTGTGCTGCCGGCGGCAGATCAGCTTTAGCTGCTAAGACGCTTAAAGAAATGGGTTTTGAAAAGGTTTCTCATATTGAAGGTGGTTTTGCCGCTATGAAGAATAATGGTTTTGAAACTTCTTAGTCATAAAGGTTAATTTTTTTTGCGAAGAAAATTCTTACAAACCAGTATAAAACAATTCCTAAAGGACCAATAAAATAAGTAATTATTAAAGGGAAAAAAATTGATATTTTTGGCATAAAATATTTATGACTATCTTTTACTATCCATGATCCACAAAATAAATTTATTGCTAAAAAATGTAACCAAAAAGCAATTAAGAATGAATCTTCATTAAATAATTTTTTTAAACTATCCATGCCAAGATAAAGATTAAAATTATCTATAAAATTGTAATCTGCTCTATAAAACAAAAATAATAAATAAATATAGACCGATCCAAAAATTAGATAAGGAAATATAGAAGTAACTAGATATCTGCTAATATTTGATTGAGAAAAAAAAATTAAAATAAACCAAAAAGGCAAAACTCCAATGTTCAACCATAGATAGATCATTTCAAAAGTAAAAAATTGATATATTTGCTCGATCATAAAAAAATATAATATATTAGTTTATTAAATGATTCCTATTAAAAATAAAAAAAAATCACTTGAGGTTACAGTTGATGAAATGCGTAATTTTTCCTTTAATTATATTGAAAAATATGCACCCTCAAAACAGCAATTAAAGACCTATCTGCTTAAAAAATATTTAAAGGTGAAAATTCCAAATATTGATAAAAAAAATATTATTGACTTAATTGATGTTGTTTTAAAAGATTTGGAAAACTCTAAATTTATTAATGATCAATTTTATTCAAAATCTAAAGCTAAAACCTTGATAAAAAGAGGTAGTTCTATTAATAAAATAAGAAGTTACCTAATATCAAAAGGGGTTAGTGACAAATATGTTAGGAATACCATAGAAGAAATAAAAGAAAAAAATGAGGATCAAGATTTTTTTTCAGCAATTAAAATTTGTAAAAAGAAAAGAATAGGCCCAGCAAGAAATGATAGTAACAGACCTCTTTTTTACAAGAAAGATATAGGAGTCTTGGCAAGAGCTGGATTTGATTTTGAAACCTCAAAAAAAATAATGGATTTAGATTCTAGCGAATATTCAAAAATAATAAATTTATTATAATTTTTTATTCTTATTTTTTTTTTCTAAATAATATTCAATTTTTTTTCTAATGTAGTTTTTAACAAAAACAAAGACTAGCAAACCAAAAATTGAAACAGACACAATAATTATTAATATTATTCTTAACTGTTCACTCATTATAAATTATTAGATCTTTTAAGAATTAACCCTGGGTTTTTAAAATCTTTTTTTCCATATAAAATTTCATTATTTTCAAAATCTGTAATAATTCCACCAGCATTTTCTAATATTGCATGACCTGCCGCAATGTCCCACTCAGAAGCTCTTGGTTCAGCAACATATAGATCAAACTCTCCTGTTGCTATGACACAAAATTTTAGTGAACTCTTCATTTTTTGATAATCAGTTACTCCAAATTTATTATGAAAATCTGCAATTAAAGGTTTTAATTTTTCTGAATAAGATACTGCTTTAATTTGATTAATTTTTGTTTTTTTTTCACATGTTATTTTAATTTCTTTATTATTAATTAATTCAAAACTAGATCCACTCCCATAAGTATAAAATAATCTTTTTTTTGCTGGCGCGTAGATAATTCCTAATTTTGGTTTTTTATTAATTATTAAACTTGCGTTTAATGTAAATTCATCTTTGTTATTTATATAGTTATGCGTTCCATCTATTGGATCAATAAGCCAAAAATCATTTAAATTATTATTAGACTTATTATTGGAACTTTCTTCTGAGACAATTGGTATATCAGAAGTAATATTTTTAATTTTTTCTGTTAATATATTGTTGACTTCAATATCTCCATTAGTAACAGGGGTATTGTCAGATTTAATTTCTTTTTTTAGACCTGCTTTCCTAAGTTCAATAGATCTATCCCCAGCTATTAAAAATGTATCAATTAAAGTATAGTTGATTTTTTTTAGTTGATCATTATCCATTGTTTATCTTTTCTAGATTTACATTATTTATATTTATTACTTTTTTTCCAACATTTTCGAAATTTACTGTAACTTTTCCATCGATTATTGATTGTACTTGGCCCATACCCCAATCTTTATTTAATGGATTAATTACTCTATCCCCTGGCTCAAAATCTAAAATCATTTAATTTAATTTATATTAGAAATCAGTATAAATACCAATAATATGACAATAAAAAAAAATTCTATAGGTTTAAATAAAAAACCAAAAGACACATTAGTGGTAGTTGCAATGTCCGGCGGAGTTGATTCTTCAACAGTAGCAGGCATGATGAAAAAAGAAGGCTATAAAGTTATAGGTATAACGCTAAAACTTTACGATGATAGTAAAGAAACTGCACATTCAAAACAATGTTGTGCAGGACAAGATATAATGGATGCAAAACGAGTTGCCCAAAAATTAGATATAGAACATAAAATTTTTTATTATCAAAATAAATTTAAAGAAGGAGTAATAAATAATTTTGTTGAAAGTTATTTAAAAGGTGAAACACCAATACCATGTGTGCAATGTAACAAAACAGTGAAATTTAATGATCTATTTGAAGAGTCTAAAAAATTAAATGCAGATGCTCTTGTTACAGGACACTATGTGAAAAGTGTTACAAATAATAATATGACAGATATGTATAGAGCAATTGATGAAAATCGAGATCAAAGTTATTTTCTATTTAGCACAACAAGAGAACAGTTAAATTATTTAAGATTTCCTCTTGGGGGCATGTTGAAATCGGAAACAAGAAAAATTGCAAAAAAATTAGAATTAAATGTAGCGGAAAAACCAGATAGTCAAGATATTTGTTTCGTACCAAACGGCGATTATGTTTCTGTAATTCAAAAACTTAGACCAGATGCTTTTAAAAAAGGTAATATCAAAAATACTCAAGGTAAAGTTGTTGGTGTACATGATGGAATTGTTAATTTTACTATAGGACAAAGAAAAGGAATAAAAATTGCTGCAAGCAATCCTTTGTATGTGGTAGACATAAACCCAGATTTAAATGAAATCATTGTTGGATCCAAAAAAGAATTAATAAAAAAAGAAATTATTTTAAAAGACATAAATTTATTATCAGATAAAAAAATATTTGATAATGAGATTTTTGTAAAAGTAAGATCTACTGGAAGATTGTTAAAGTCAAAATTAAATTTAGAAAATGGAAAAGCTAAACTAAGTCTTCTTGAAGAAGAGTATGGTATTTCGCCAGGCCAAGCATGTGTATTTTATTCAAAAGATAAAAATGGAGATAAAGTCCTTGGTGGTGGCTGGATAGCAAAAAATTAACTTTGTTTTTTCCACATAAAAAAGGTTAATAAATAAAAACTAATTACTGCTACAAAGTAATCCCATTCGAGCGCATGTTTTAAAAACTTGTTACCTGGCATACTAATTATTGGAATAGCAATAATTGCAACAATAATAAGAGTAGTTACAAGTATTCTTTTTAATTTTAAAAATTTAAAATTTATTTTGTCAATTATTTTATTTTTTATTTTATATAAAGTTATTACTAAATAAGTTTGCGCAATTACTTCTGATACAATAAATAATAACATTACAACTCTTCTAAATAATTTATACAAATCATAATCAAATTTAATTCCTAAAAATATCGAATGTACAGTAAGTAGAACCGCAGAACCAATACCAAATATTAATATTTTTTTAATATTTTTATTTCCGGGGTCAAATGACAAAATAATATTTTTATTATAAATCCAATATTTAACTAACAGATAAGAAGTTAAAAACATTGCAGGTTTAAAAATTAAGTATGTTGGAAAAACTCTTGCAGTTCTGCTTATTGAGGTTCCACCATCGATATATGGAATTGTATTTAAAATTACATGTTCTTGGTCAAACAACCCATGAAATTGAGTGATTAAAATTAAACATGCATTTATTGCAAAAAAAGGGATGACAAAAATCCAAAGAGTTATGGACTTTATTTTATTTATACTATCCATTTTAGGCTAAATTACTTTTTTTTATTTTTTTTTCTAGCTCTTCTTTTTTTTGAGCCCATTTTTCTACGGCCTCTATGTTTTTTTGGGTACCCCATAATCTCCTTAATATTACAATTTTATTGACTTATATAATGGATATAGCATTGTCATTAAAACTTATCAAATTTTTTTATGAGCTATTCTTTTAAAACTTTTTTGAAACATACAGCAAAAGATTTTCATAATCAGTCAGTTAATCCACCTGTAGTTAGAGCATCTACGATTATATTTAAATCAATACAAGATATTAGGAAAACTCAAAATAAATATAAAAAAGACCCAACTGGTGGTCATTTTGACTATGGAAGACAAGGAACTTCAACAACACATATACTTCAAAAAATATTAACAAAAATCGAAGAATGTTATCATGTTTTTTTAACTCCGACTGGCTTTGGTTCAGTTTTTTTATCTATAATTAGCGTCGTACGTCCTGGTGATGAAATTTTAGTTTCTGATCCAGTTTACTCTCCAACACGTTTTTTAACTGAAGATTATTTAAAAAACTTTAATATTAAAACGATTTTTTATAATCCACATGATTTAAATACTTTAAGAAAAAAAATAACAAAAAAAACAAAACTAATTTTTGTTGAAAGTCCAGGGAGTAATTCTTTTGAATTTCAAGATTTATCTAAAGTGATTTCAATAGCAAAAAAAAATAAAATATTTACAGCAATAGATAACACATGGGCTACACCATATTTTTTTAAACCAATGAAAATAGGTTTTGATATGTCAATTGTTTCAGCAACCAAATATTATTCTGGGCATTCTGATGTTATGGGAGGAAGTTTAGCCGTTAATAAAAAAGTTTTTAAGCTTGTTGAAAAAGCAAACAAAGTTACTGGTTTAAGACTAGGTCCAGATGATGCATACTTGATTACAAGAGGATTAAGAACACTAGATCTTCGTTTGGATAAACATCAAGAAAATGCAAGAAAAGTTGCAGCATTTTTATCTAAAAATAAAAAAATAAAACTTTTATATCCTTACAAAAAAGATTCATTTAATTTTAGAATGTGGAAAAAGTATTACTCAGGTGCTTCGGGATTAATGGGCTTAAGAATCAAGGCAAAAAATAAAAAATCTATCCTTAAATTTGTAAATTCTTTGAAATTATTTGGTTATGGTTATAGTTGGGGAGGCTTTGAAAGTCTCGCATTACATCAAGAAATTCGAGAACAAGGTAATAGAAAATTTTTAAATTTAGCAAAAGATGAACATTTAGTAAGACTTCATATAGGTTTAGAGGATCCTAAAGATTTAATTCAAGATTTAAAAAGATGCCTGAAGTTTATTAAATGATTAAAAAAGATTTTTTCCCAAATAAAGCTGCCTTAGTAACTTTAGTAGCCGCATGCTTAGTTGTTATAATTTCTCTGGGAATTAGACAAACCTTTGGACTTTTTTTTTTCGATTTTGAGGTTGATCTTGGTTGTACCCAAACTGATTTTGGATTTGCAATGGGCATACAATTACTTTTTTGGGGACTACTTGGTCCAATTTTTGGAATCGTCACTGATAAGTATGGTGGAAAAATAGCTGTCTTTACGGGCTTCCTTTTTTATATTGCTGGAGTTTATTTTTTAAATTATGGGCCCAATACTGGATCTTGGTTTACATTTGACATTGGAATTTTAATCGGTATTGGCTTGGGTGCTACCGCAATCAGCATTCCTGTTTCAATTGTAGCTAAACATTTTCCTTTAAATACAAGAACTATAGCAACAGGAATAGTTACTTCAGCTGGTTCTTTTGGATATTTTGTATCTCCTATGTATACAAGATATACGCTAATGGAATATGGTTGGAATACAACATTAGTTATATTTTTATTTATGCTTATGGCAGGTTTGTTGATTTCTTTATTTTTATCAACACCCACTCAAGAACTTAAGCATGAAAATTATAATAAACAAACAGCTATGGAAGCAATGAAAGAAGCTTTTACAAATAAAAGCTTTAATTATCTAACGTTAGGCTTTTTTGTTTGTGGATGGCACATAGCGCTAGTCGCGACACATATACCCATGCATATAAGAGATAAAGGACTTGAAGATTGGACTGCCACAGCAATTCTAGCTCTTATAGGATTATTTAATGTTTTTGGTACATTAAGTAGCGGATATCTATCTACTAAAATTAGCAAAAAAAAATTGTTAAGTGCGATTTATTTACTAAGAGGAGTTTCGCTGATGTATTTTGTTTTTATGCCTCCAAGTGTAGTTAATGCTTTAATTTTTGGAATAACATTTGGTTATTTATGGTTAGCAACTGTTCCACCAACAAATGGAATAGTTGGACATATTTTTGGTACAAAATATATAACTTTGCTATATGGGTTTGTCTTTTTAAGTCATCAAATCGGATCATTCCTTGGAGCTTATCTTGGTGGTTTATTTCATGATTTATATGGTTCTCTTAATTATGCCTGGTACATTTCGATAGCTTTATCTTTATTTGCTGGGTTGATACATTTACCAATAAAAGAGAAAGCAATTGAAAGACCACAAATCGCATAATCTGAAATTTAATTCTTATTTGGATAGGTTATATAATTCTAATAAGACATTAATTATATACAAAGTTAAAGATGGGTATAATTTATATACTGATTTTTCTAAAAAAATTATTTTAACAAATAAAAATATTAATATTTTTTTTAATTTACTTAAAAAAAATAAAAAATATAAAAAAGAAACAGATCTTTATATTGGTTTTTTTGGATACGAGATTCTATGTAATATTTTAAATATAAAATTAAATAATCAAAAAAAATTAAATTTTTACAAAGGTATATTTTATAAACCCGAAACATTGATTAAAATAAGAAAGGATATAAAAGTTTTTTCAACAAAAAAAAATATAAAATTTAAAAAATATTTTAATCAGACAAAAATTTTAAGTTCATTTAAATTAAATATTAATTATCTAAAATATAAAAGAATATTTGATTTATTTTCAAAAAAAATAAAACAAGGCGAAACTTATCAAATTAAAATTTGTACAAAGTATAAGAATAAATCAATAATTAACCCCATTAATTTTTTCTGGAAATTAATGAAGGTAAATTCCTCTCCCGAATCTTTTATGATTAGAGACAAAGATTTTTCAATTGTTAGTTGCTCACCAGAGACTTTAATAGATAAAAAAGGAAAAACTATTATAACAAAGCCTATAGCAGGAACTTTAAAAAAAAATAATAAATTGAATAAAAATATAGCTTTAAAATTCTTCAGATCTAACAATAAAGAAACAAAAGAACATAACATGATTGTTGATATGGAAAGAAGTGATCTTTCAAAAATTTGTATTTCAAATTCTGTAAAAATTTTAAAAAAAAAATTTGTAGAAGAATATAAACATCTCTTTCACTACGTAACAACAATTCAAGGAAAATTAAAAAATAATATAAACCCAAAAGATATAATAAAAGCTATGATGCCAGGAGGTTCTGTAATTGGATGTCCAAAGATTAGAACTCTAGAACTTTTAAACAAACAAGAAAAAGAAGATAGAAATATCTTTACCGGTAGTTTTGGTTACATAAAATTTAATTACGACATGAGATTCAACATTATTATAAGATCAATATTAAATTATAAAAATATATCAGAAATATCTGCTGCTTCAGGCGTTGTATTGGATAGTTCTTCTAAAAAAGAATTTAATGAAAACTTTATTAAAGCAAAATCGTTATTGGAACTTTATAAATGATTTATATTATTGATCATCAGGACTCTTTCACTTGGAATGTTGTACATCAATTTTCAAACTTTGATACAGTTTATTGCACTAATTACTTTGATATTGATAAAAAAAAATTAGACCAATCAGATGTTATTGTTTTATCGCCTGGCCCAGGATCTCCAAAGGATTATCCTTTAACTTCAAAAATTTATAAAAGGTATAAAGGAAAAAAGAAAATAATTGGAATTTGTTTAGGTTATCAATTAATATTGTTCAATGAAAAAGGAAAAATAATTCAGCAGAAGAATATATTTCATGGGTATCAATCTAAGGTAAAAGTAACAAAAGAAAGTAAGTTATTTAAAAAAAATAAATTTTTTAATGTAGGTAGATATCATTCTTTAAAATTGCATGAACCTTTTAAGTCAAATAATTTAAAAATAACTATGCGATGTGCTAAATCAAATATACCAATGGCTATTGAAGATATAAAAAACAATATTTATGGTTTTCAATTTCATCCAGAATCCTTTTTAACTGAAAATGGTAAAATTATTATTAAAAAAATCTTATCGGCATAAAGATCTAAAAGAAATTAAGTTTAAAGATCTTTGGAATTCCCAAGGAGTTTTTACAACTATGAGAGTTTTAGGAAAACCTCCAAAAATTTTATTTTTTAAAAATCATATTGATAATTTGTTTAGGTCTTTAAAAGTTTATAAAATTAGTAAGAAAAATATTAAAAAAAATATTCTTAATTTGATTAAATTGAACATTAGTAAATATAGAAGTTATGATCATTTGTTTAGAGTAGCAGTAAATAATAAAATGATATCTGTTTCGTTAAGAAAGAGAATAAAACCAAAATTGAATTTTACTCTTAAATTGATCAATTATAAAAGAATAGACCCAGAATATAAAAACTTAAAATATAAAAAAATTCTAAGTTATTTAAAAAAAATGAATACAAGCAAATCTGATATAGCTTTGTATAAAGATAATAAAATATTAGAAACCGGAACTTCCAATCTTTTATTTATAAAAAAAAATAAAATATATTCACCTATAAATGATTTTTATAAAGGTACTACTTTTAAATTTTTTTTTAAAAAGTTGAAAAAAATAAGAAAAAAGAATATTTTTATTGATTCACTTTCTGGTTATGATGAAATCATTGTTATTGGATCAGGTAAAGGCGTAGTTTCTGTAAATTATATTGAAAAACCATTTTGGAAAAGAAAAAGTTTAAAAAACTATAGAGTTTTATCGAGAATTTATCAAAAAGCTGTTACGAACTGTCCTTTATATAACAGTTGATCTATTTTGACATCTATACTAAATACTTTCATCTAGGGGGATAAAATCATTATGATATTAGCAAATCCATTTGCAATTTTAGCAGAAACTGTATCACCAATATATATGCAGACTTTTGTTATATTAATGATAGTTCTGATTGCTGTTGGGACTCTTGTAGATATTATTCATAAAAAAAATGTTAAATATTTTTTTGAAAACGCAAAAAAAGCAAAATTGTCTGCTACAAAAACGTTAAGTACAGGAGAAAGAATATCTGTAATTTCTAAAACAATTGTAAGCGATATAGCTACCACTTCTGAACTTGGAACTGGAAAAAGAAGAGCTGCCCATTTACTTGGAATGTATGGAACAATTTTATTTTGGGTAGGATCAGCAATAATGATTTTTTGCTATTCAAACCCATCTTCTGATACCCCATCTTTTTGGCCTATAATTTGGCATGTAGGAGCTATGATGACAGTTATAGGGGGAGGATGGTTTTGGTTTTTTTTAAGAGTAGATGTTTATTCAGAAGCTCAACCTTGGTACAGAATTATAAAAGCAGATTTATTTGTTCTTGCTCTTGTTGCTTCATCTTTGTTTGGTTTAATTTGGTCTTATTTACAATCTTTAAATTTAAATGATAGATGGGATGATAAAGCTTTTTTAGTTTTATTTATTTTATCAAATCTAGTTTTATTTGGTGGAGTATATTGGTCTAAATTTGCACACATGTTTTATAAACCAGGCGCGGCAATACAAAAAAATTTAGCAGAAGCTGATGGATCTAGAGACAATTTGCCGCCGGAATCTGATGCGCCAAAACAATTTGGATTAGGTATAAGTAGAGAGAATCCAAAACATTATTAATATGATTTTGAAAGGAATAAAATAAATTATGTCAACTTTTGTATACATGACGCGTTGCGATGGCTGTGGTCACTGTGTTGATATTTGCCCATCTGATATAATGCATATTGATGAAACTATTAGACGTGCAAAAAATATTGAACCAAATTTTTGTTGGGAATGTTATTCATGTGTTAAGGCTTGCCCTAACCATGCAATAGACGTTAGAGGTTATGCTGACTTTGCTCCTATGGGCCACAGTGTAAGAGTAAGAAGAGAAGAAGAAAAAGGAACAATCTCTTGGAAAATTAAATTTAGAAATGGAACAGTAAAAGACTTTGTATCTCCAATAACAACAAAACCTTGGGGAAAATTTATTCCAAAGCTTGCAGATGCTGACAAACCAAACCAAGGAGAAATAAATTCACAAATTCTTTATTCAGAACCGGAGGGTTTAAATACAAAAAAAGAATTACCCAAAGTAGAAAAAAGTGCTTTTAAAAAAGGTGTTTATTATTAATGTCTAAAAAAACTATCTTTGAAGATTGTGATGTTTTAGTTGTTGGTGGAGGAATGGCCGGAACAGGTGCCGCTTTTGAAGCAAGACATTGGGGGAGAGATCTAAAAATTATTTGCGTTGAAAAAGCCAATATAGATAGAAGTGGTGCTGTTGCTCAAGGCTTATATGCAATCAACTGTTATATGGGAATGCAATGGGATGAAAATCAACCCGAAGACCATGTTAGGTATGCTCGTAATGATTTAATGGGCATGGTTAGAGAAGATCTAGGTTATGACATGGCTCGACATGTAGACTCAACGGTACATATGTTTGATGAATGGGGTTTACCCATGATGAAGAATGAAAAAACTGGACGTTATCTAAGAGAAGGTAAATGGCAGATAATGATACATGGAGAGAGTTATAAACCAATTGTCGCTGAAGCTGCAAAAAAATCTGCTGATAAAATATATAATAGAATTATGATTACACATCTTCTTATGGATGAAACAAAAGAAAACAGAGTAGGTGGAGCTGTAGGATTTAACATGAGAACAGGAGACTACTATGTCTTTAGAGCAAAAACAGTAATAGTTGCAGCAGGTGGAGCATCACATATATTTAAACCAAGAGCTGTTGGCGAAGGGATGGGTAGAACTTGGTATGCACCTTGGAGCAATGGTTCTGCTTATGCATTACCAATTGCTGTTGGCGCTAAAATGACTCAAATGGAAAATAGAATTGTTTTATGCAGATTTAAAGATGGGTATGGACCAGTTGGAGCATATTTTTTACATCTAAAAACTTATACTCAAAATGCTAATGGAGAAAATTATGAAAAAAAATGGTATGAACATACTAAAGAAATGGTCGGTGAGTATATAGATCATCATCCAACACCAACTTGTTTACGTAATCATGCTTTTATCCAAGAAACAATGGCAGGAGGTGGACCAATTCATATGGTCACTACGGAAGCATTTCAAGACCCACATTTAGAAACAGTTGGATGGGAAAATTTCTTAGGGATGACAGTTGGACAGGCAGTTGTATGGGCATCACAAAACATTGATCCAAAATATACTAATCCTGAATTAACTACGTCAGAACCATATGTTATGGGTTCACACGCAACCTGTTCAGGTGCGTGGGTGAGTGGTCCAGAAGATCTTTCACCTCCAGAATATTTTTGGGGATATAATAGAATGTTAACTGTCGAAGGTCTTTTTGGAGCAGGAGATACAGTAGGTGGAAGTGCTCACAAGTTTTCGTCTGGATCTTTTACTGAAGGTCGTTTAGCTGCAAAAGCTGCAGTAAAATACATACAAGATAAAAAAGCTGAAGAGATCAAAGTATCTGACACGCAGTGTGAAAATTTTAAAGAGATTATTTATAAACCATTAGAGAATTATACTGTTGGTAGAAATGAAATTACAGGAGGTACGGTATCTCCAAGCTATATTTCTCCAATTCAAGGACTTCAGAGACTTCAAAGAATTATGGATGAATATGTAGGTGGCATAGCTACCAACTATATGACCAACGCTAATATGCTTAAAAAAGGGCTGGAGCTACTTCAATGGCTACAGGAAGATTTAGAAAATGTTGGTGCTGAAGACTATCATCAACTAATGCGTGCCTGGGAGTTAAAACATAGAGCTCTTACTTCGCAGTGTGTTACGGAACATACGATGTTCCGTGAAGAAACACGTTGGCCAGGTTACTATTATAGAGGAGATCATTTAAAACTAGATGACGAAAATTGGCATTGTTTAACAGTATCAAGAAGAGACCCTAAAACTGGTAAATTTACTTTAGAAAAAGTTCCTGTTTATCACATTGTAGATGAAAAAGAGAAAAAACAAGCTTCTTAAAATATAATATAAATCTAATGAGCATTATAGATAAGTCCGACGAAGAATTAATAAAAATTGCTGAACCAATTTGGGATAATTTAATAAAATCATCAAATATTAAAGATTATGGTGGTTTTACCAGAGATCTATCATCCCAGATGCTTTATGGAGCTAATGAGGTTGAGCTTGGTAAGCAGTGGGCTAACAATGAACTTATATCTACATTGGCTGAAGGATGTAAGGCGTTTGGCTGTATTAGAAGAGGTTTGTATGTCACGGTACTATATAAACAGACTAGCACTAAAATACCTGGAGAGTTTTTAGGCCGACTGGTCCTAGGTGAAGAAGGCGATCAAATTAAAGTTTTTGGAGCTACAATTTTTTAAAATTTTTTAAATATTTTAAAAAATCTACTTGCAAAATTTTAAAACCAGGTGTAATTCCTGCTTATGCTTAATAAATTTCAAAAGAATATAAAAACTTATCTTAAGCAACTTCCAAATTTTCAATCATTGATTAATGCAAAATCAGCACTTTATTTTGGTTTAGCAGCCTACTGGGGTCTTATTCTTTTTGGAACATTTTTTAACATTTAATCAAATAGTTGACATTAATATTTTAGAGGAATAGTTAGATGATATGGAATATTTTCTTCCAATAGCAGAAGTTTATGTAAGTCTTCCATTAATATTTTTATTAAGTTTAATAGTTGGAATTTTATCAGGATTATTTGGAGTGGGTGGAGGTTTTTTAATGACTCCATTTTTAATATTTTTGGGTGTTCCACCCGTATATGCTGTTCCAAATGAAGCTAATAATATTTTAGGAACATCAATATCTGGATCTACCACTCACTACTTAAAAGGAACTTTAGATTACAAAATGGGGCTTATGATTGTAGTTGGAGGTGGAGCTGGAACATTGCTTGGCATTTTAACTTTTACATATTTTCAAGACATTGGAAAAATTAATATCGTTATATCTTTAGCGTATATGTATATTTTAGCAATAATTGGGACAATGATGCTTGTTCAGGGCGTTACAGAAATAGATAGAGCGAGAAAAAAAATAATTATTAAAAAAAAAAAACATGATCATTATTGGATACATGGACTTCCATTCAGAATGAGATTTAAAAAATCAAAATTATATGAAAGTATTTTTACTCCCATTATAATTGGATTAATTGTAGGATTTATTGCTGCTATAATGGGCGTAGGGGGAGCGTTTATTTTAGTTCCAGCTATGATCTATATAATTGGAATGCCAACAAAATTAATTCCTGGTACATCTTTGTTTGTTACTATTTTTATTAGCGCCATAGTAACAATCCTTCATGCATTCAATTACGGCTCAATTGATTTAATTTTAGTTACTGTATTAATTTTAGGTTCAATCTTAGGTGTTCAGTTTGGACAAAAAATAGGAGAAAAATTTGATAGCTCACAATTCAAAACAATTTTAGCGGTGCTGCTTTTATTAGTAGGGATAGCAATAGCTTATGATACTTTTTTTGCTGAAGAAATTATTAAAGAAAATGTAAACAACGGCACTCAATCATTAGATCCATTAGCACAATTTGTAAGAGATTTATCAATAAACGTGCCTATTTTGTATGGTATGTTTTCAATTGTTTTAGCGTTAGTTTTAGGAGTTGCAGCAGCAATAATAAGGAGATTTTTCTCAAATTTGAGAAAAAAATATATGAGTAAGCCGTCACCTGCTTCACAAAAGTAATTTATTATTTTATTTAATTTTGTTAAAAAGTGTTATGAAAAAGTTATTCATATTAATATTTTTACTGCTAAGTTTTCAATCTACCGCATCAGAGAAGAAAACCACATTTAGTGAAGAAATGTTTAACAAAGCTCAATCCGATGGAAAAGTTGTCGTAGTGAGTTCGTGGATAAAGTATTGCAGTTCTTGCGCAAGCCAAATGAAAGTATTAAATAAAGCTAAGGATGATTTTCAAAATATTATTTACTTAAATTTTGACGTGGGGAATAAAGAGATTTCAAAACTATTAAATGTTCAGTATCAAACAACACTTTTAATATTTAAAAAAAATAAAGAAATTTACCGAAGTGTAGGAGAAACAAGTAAGTCGAAAATATATAAAGCTATAGAGAAATCACTTTCTAGCAATCTTTCAATTTCAATAAATTCTAAAGTATCAATTGGTTCTTAAATATTAAGCACTTCTATACAACTTGGTCATAACAAATTCTTTATGACCTAAAGCTTCAGCGCAAGTTAGTCTTCCATTGGCAACTCTTATAGTTGCTTTTACTAATTCATCTCCTGCTTGATCTAAATTCATTTGACGAGACAATATTTTAGAAACATCAACATCTATATGTTCACTCATAGTCTTAACTGTTAATGGGTTTGCAGTAAGCTTAATTACAGGTTCAATTGGATTTCCAATAATATTACCTTGTCCTGTAGGGAAGAGATGTATATTAAATCCACCTGCCGCTTGTAAAGTTACGCATTCTGCTGCTGCAGATGAAGTATCCATAAAGTATAAACCTTTACCTTTTGTTGGTTCTTCTGCAGGTTCTAATACATCAATAAACTGCCTTGATCCAATTTTTTGAAAATTTCCAAAAGCTTTTTCTTCAATTGTTGTAAGGCCTCCAGCAATATTTCCAGCTGTTGGTTGGCTTTCTGAGAGGTCGTCAGTTGCTTCTTTTAAAATGAAATCATTATAATCATTCCATGTTTTCAAAAACTTTTTTTGTGCTTCTGGAGTTTTTCCTCTTTTAGCACAAACTTGTTCGGCACCAGTTAACTCTGAAGTTTCGCCAAAACACAAATGAACTCCAAGAGGTTCTAATTTATCCATTAGATTTCCTACTGTGGGATTAGAAGCAAGTCCAGATGTTGTATCAGACTCTCCGCATTTTACTGAAATCCATAAATCACTCATAGGACACTCTTCTCTTTGTTTTTCAGATGCCCACATAGAAAGTTCTTGTGCTTTTTTGGAAACTTTAGCAATGGTATCAATATCTCCAACTCCTTCGATGCTAAATCCTTCAACTGGTTTTCCTGTTTTAGCAATTGCATCAACAATTCTTTTTGTCCATTTAGGTTCAATTCCAACAACTATAACTGCGGCAACGTTAGGATTTTTTCCTGTACCGATCATAGTTCTAAAATGCAATTCTAAATCTGCACCAAACTGAAGTCTTCCATAGGAATGGGGTAGTGCAATAGTACCTTTGATATTATTTGCAACAGCTTCAGCACAAGCATTTGAAATATCATCAACAGGCAAAATAATCACATGATTTCTGGTACCAGCTCTACCATTTTCTCTTTTATAGCCTAAAAAACTTTTTGGAATTTCCATATTACCATTTCTTTGTTTTTACATTATGAACATGAACATGTTCACCTTTTTTAATTGTCTTTACTACTTTCCCGATATCATGACCATATTTTAAAATTGTATCACCTTCATTAAGATCAACCATTGCAATTTTATGACCCAAAGGGATTTCGTTTTTTGACTGAATTTTTGTAGATTTATCATTTTCCATGATCCAGCAATTACAATCTTGATTAGGAGTGATTTTTTCAATAACCACAACACCCACGTTGTCTTTTTCATCATGTATAATAATATCAGTATTTGACATTGTGACGATTTCTTTGTTTGAAATTTGATAAACTTTATATATTAATCGTGCTCATTAACAAAATAAAAAATTATATAAAAAAAGAAAGAATTTAAAAATGACTAAAATGACAACAGAAGAAGCTTTTATTAAAGTTCTTCAAATGCACGGTATAGAACATGCTTTTGGAATTATTGGCTCAGCATTTATGCCAATATCAGATTTATTTCCAAAAGCAGGTATTACTTTTTGGGATGTTGCTCATGAAACCAATGGTGGACTAATAGCCGATGGCTATACAAGAGCTACTGGGAAAATGTCTATGGTTATCGCTCAAAACGGACCAGGTATAACTGGTTTAGTAACACCAATTAAAACTGCTTACTGGAATCATACACCATTATTATTAGTGACTCCTCAAGCAGCAAATAAAACAATGGGACAAGGTGGCTTTCAGGAAGTTGAACAAATGAATTTATTTAAAGACATGGTTTGTTATCAAGAAGAAGTTAGAGACCCATCAAGAATGGCTGAAGTTTTAAATAGAGTTATTGAAAAAGCAATAAGAGGTTCTGCCCCAGCACAAATTAATGTACCAAGAGATTATTGGACTCAAGTAATTGATATCGAACTTCCACCTATTGTAAGATTTGAAAGACAAGGTGGTGGAAAAGAAGCAATCAACAAAGCTGCAAAATTATTATCCGATGCCAAATTTCCTGTAATTTTATCTGGGGCAGGTGTTGTTATTGGAAATGCAATAGAAGATTGTAAAAAGCTTGCAGAAAAATTAGATGCACCAGTTTGCAGTGGATATCAACATAATGATAGTTTTCCAGGAAGTCATCCTCTTGCTGTTGGACCTTTAGGTTACAATGGTTCAAAAGCAGCAATGCAATTAATATCTAGAGCAGATGTAGTATTAGCATTAGGAACAAGATTAAATCCATTTTCAACATTACCAGGATATGGAATTGATTATTGGCCCAAAAATGCAAAGATAATTCAAGTAGATATGAACCCAGATAGAATTGGTTTAACAAAAAAAGTAACAGTTGGTATTGCTGGTGATGCAAAAATGGTTTCACAACAAATATTAGCTAAATTAAACTCTAGTGCTGGAAATAATGAAAGAGAGGAAAGAAAAAACTTAATTCATCAAACGAAATCAGCTTGGCTCCAAACTTTAACAGGTTTAGATCACGAGGAAGATGACCCTGGAACTGTGTGGAATAAAGAAGCAAGGGAAAGAGACAAAGATAGAATGTCGCCAAGACAAGCTTGGAGAGCAATTCAAGAAGCTATTCCGAAGGATGCTATTATATCTAGTGATATAGGAAACAATTGCGCAATTGGAAATGCTTACCCAACATTTGAAACTGGAAGAAAATATTTAGCGCCTGGTTTATTTGGTCCGTGTGGATATGGTTTTCCATCAATTTTAGGAGCAAAGATTGGATGCCCCGATACTCCAGTGATAGGCTTTGCAGGAGATGGAGCTTTTGGAATAAGTATGAACGAAATGAGCTCTTGCGCAAGAAAAGAATGGCCATCAATTACTATGGTTGTTTTTAGAAACTATCAATGGGGGGCTGAAAAAAGAAATTCAATTTTATGGTTTGATGATAATTTTGTTGGTACAGAGCTTGATCCAGAATTAAGTTATGCAAAAGTTGCTAATGCATGTGGTTTAAAAGGTGTTAGCGTTAAAACGATGGAAGAAACTACAAAAGCAATAAAACAATCTTGCGAAGATCAAAAAAAAGGCATTACAACTTTTGTAGAGATTATTTTAAATCAAGAGTTAGGAGAACCTTTCAGAAGAGATGCTATGAAAAAACCAGTTAAAGTTGCTGGTATAAAAAAAGAAGACATGAAAGTTCAAAAAACTAATTTGTAATATTTAATTATCTTTAATTAGTTTCATGGTTTTTCTAGGATAGTCCCAAATTTTTAACTCATAAGAATTATCTTTTCGCCACTTTTTCACTTCTTCTTTCCAAACAGGACAATTAATACATGTTAAAAAATGTGGATACTTATTTTTATGTTTGTATTCATATAATCCAGTGATAATTGATAAAGTTATCAAAATTGATGAAATCCATTTTATTATAAAATTATCAACTTCTCTTAGTTTTAAAACAATAAAAATTAGTAATATTCCAGGTATCAAAGCATACCTTCCTTGCACTTGCACACCTTTCGAAGCATATATAGCTAAAAAACTTTGAATTATAAAAAAAATTATTAAATAAATTAGAACTTTATTATCAATTATTTTTTTAAAAAAAACTATTATAAATAAAAAAAATATAACAGAGCTTGAAATTATAATTAAATTAAAATGTAAAAAATTTTCAATACTAAAGTATATACTTTGAGTTAAATCTCTTCCGAGAAAAGATTTATACACACCATTATATAAAAAACTTAAAATTTTTTCTAACGATATATTGTATCTATAAGTTTCACCAATGCTTTCAAGATTATTAATTCTAATAATTATAAAAATGCATGTTTGAATAAAACTGCCAACAAAAACAGAAAATAAATTTAAAAAATTTAATTTATTTTTTTCTTTAATATATTTAATTAAGAAAAAAGGAGCAAAAATACAAGAAGTAATAGAACTCAATGTTGATATAAAAAGAACAACACTTGATGATTTAGAAAAAAAGTTATTAGTATTTGTTTGAAAAAAAATCATTAAAACAATTAAAGTAAAATATACTTGTGATGTTAAAGTATTTAACCAAACCTCTGCGACCATCGGTGGCGCAACTAATACAATTAATGCTGCAATGAATTTTTCAAAATTAGTTTTTAAAAAAATTGAATTTTGAAAAATTATGAATAAAAATAAGTATACTTTTACCAGAAAAGCAAAATAAACTGTTACATAAGGAGAAATTTCTAATGGAACAAATGTTGCAAATACTGATGCAATATTTGGCCAAAGATTAAAGTATCCATTTTCTGTATAGATTTGAAACAAACCCAATACAGGCCCATTTAAATAAGAGTAGTAAAACCAATGAGATCCTTCTTCAGCAACAAAACGTCCATTTAAGAAAATAAATGGACTCTTAAAAAAAGCTAATAAAATTATTATTATAAATAAAGCTATTTTATAATTTTTAATAAATTGAAATTTATTTGAAAATAATGTTAACATTTTTTTGATCATTATGCTTTTTAAGGATATTATTTTCCACGCAAAATTTTTTGTATTTTAAGAATTTAACTTTATTATAAACTTTATTAATATTATTATTTTCAATAATTAACACAGGTTTATCTCTTTTTAAAACTGGCATTATTGAGCTTATTATATCAATTTCACTACCATTGGTATCAATCTTGATTAAATCAATCTTGTCTTTTGGGGTTTTAAATTTTTTAATTATAATTTTATCTTGATATATTTTTGGCTTAATTAAAAAATCTAGATCAATTTGTTTTTCAAGTTCTTTTTTATCAGGAAAAGAATATGCAAAAAGCACTAATTTCATGTGAAATATTTTAATGTAAGGATAATAAATTTTTTCATTATTTATTTTGTTACCTAAGCCATAGTTAAAAAGTTTTAAAAATTTATATTTTTTTTTTAAATTTATTAATTTTTTATAAAAAATCCTTTGTGGCTCATAGCAAAAAATTTTTTTTGGTCTCAAATTTCTAATAAAGAATAAAGCAGATATTCCATCTGATGCACCTATATCAATAATGTTAATTTTTTTATTTTTAAATATATTTTTAAGATAAAAAAAATCTTCTTCAAAAAAATTAGTAAATTTTATTAGTGGCCTGAATATTAAATAAACATGAGGAATAATTCTTAGCAATTTTTCAATAAAGCCAAGTAGACCACTGTTAGCAGTATTTTTTTTAATCATTTTTTATTGATATTGTAGCTCATTGTTTGTATGTCATAAACTTATCTAGAGTAAAATTATTATGCCTTTGTATATAAAAAAATGTAGGAATTGTAATAGTAAATCAATTATTAATTTGTTTAGTTTAGGCAAGATTAGATTCACTGGAAAATTTCCAAAATATAAGGAAAAAATACCGCATGGTGAATTAAATTTGGTGATGTGTAAATCATGTAAATTGGTTCAGCTCAAGCATATTTTTAATATGAGTTATTTATATAATAAAGATTATGGATATAGAACTGGTATAAATTTAACTATGTCTAACCATGTTAAAAATGTTGTAAGAAAAATATCTAAAGTGGCTAAATTAAAAAGTGGAGATAGTGTTTTGGATATAGCTAGCAATGATGGAACACTATTAAGAAACTATAATAGTAGAATTAAAACGTGGGGAATAGATCCTATTTTGTTAAAATTTAAAAAAGAATACAGAAAAATAAATTATAAAATTTCAAACTTTTTTAATTATAAATTGATTTTAAAGAAAAATAAAAAAATTAAATTCAAAATAATTAGTGCCCTTTCAGTTTTTTATGATTTAGAAAACCCAAATACTTTTTTGAATGGAATAAAAAAATTATTACATAAAAATGGTATTTTTTATTTAGAATTTCAAGACTTAATGATGATTATCAAACACAACATGTTTGATACCATTTGTCATGAACATTTAGAATACTATTCTGTTACTTTTATTAATAAATTGTTAAAAAAACATAATTTAAGAATCTTTGATCATTCTTATAATGATATTAATGGTGGTAGCTCAGCTTACTTGATTTGCCATAATGACGCAAAATATAAAACAAATAAAAATAAAATTAATAAAATATTATTAAATGAAAAAAAATTTGGTATTGAAAAAGTTTCAACGTATAAAAAGTTTAAAAAAAGAATTGATTTAATGAAAAAAAAATTAAACTTAAAGATAAAAAAAATTATGAAAGGTAAAAAAACTATTCATGGTTACGCGGCCTCAACCAAAGGAAATGTTTTACTTCAGTATTATAATTTAGATAAAAAAAAAATAAAATTTATTTCAGATAGAAATCCAAGAAAAACAAATCTTTATACACCAGGCTCAAATATTAGAATAATCTCTGAAGCTGAATCTAGAAAACTTAACCCAGATTATTATTTAGTTTTAGCATGGCATTTTAAAAAAGAAATTTTATTTAGAGAGAAAATGATTAGAAAAATGGGTACAAAATTTATATTTCCTTTACCAAATATAGAAATAATATAAAATAACATAATTATGAATTTTGCACATAAGATTAATATAGCACAAAGAGTATTTAAATCTTTAGTATTTGGACAGGTGCCAAATTATGCAATCGTATATGTTGATGGAAGATGCAACATGCACTGCAGCTTTTGTTGTTATGCTGCAATGGATGCTAGAAACAGCTCCAACATAATGCCTACAGATTGGGGTAACACTTTTAAAAGAGCTAAAAGTTTACTTCACTTAACTATAACTGGAGGCGAACCTTTTTTAAGAAAAGATTTAACTGAAATTATTTCTGAAATAATTGACAATTCAGGAGTGCCGAGAGTAAGCATTAAATCAAATGGGTTTTATTTAAAAAGAATAAAAGAATATATTCCCGAGCTTATTAAAAAACATAAAAATACAGAATTTACATTATCAATATCATTAGATGGACCAAAAGATATTCATGACAAAGTTAGACAGTTTAAAGGAGCATATGATAAAGTTGTAGAAACTGTTAACGCTATGGAAAAATATAGAAAAGAAAAAAATTTTTTCCTTAGATTAGCATCAGTTCTAACAACAGAGACGAAAGATTTTTTACCAGGACTTTTAAACCAGACTGATAAATGGCCGATAGATTTTCATGAAGTAATTTTAGTTAGAGATATACCTGATGATGAGCAATTTAAACTAAAAGAAATTTATAGACAATTATCAGAAAACCAGCAAAAAAAATCATCAAGAGGTTGGAGAAAAAGTTTTAACGGTAAAATTTTTGATAAATTATATAAAGAAACTATTAAAAGATTAGACAAAAATAAAAAACATTCACCATGTGTTGCAGGTTCTAGATTTGTGGAAATTTTTCCAGATGGAGTTGTAAGAGGTTGTGAAGTTGAAAAATTATGGGATATTTCTACTATTGGTAAAGTTGAAAAATCAAAAGATATTGTAGATATTTTAAATTCTAAAAAGGCAAAAGATTTTTCAAAAATTGCAAAAGATTGCAGTTGCACTTTTGAATGTGCTAATGCAATTAGTACTGTTTACGATACAAAAAATTGGCCATCACTGGTTTAATTAAAGTGGATAATGAAATTAAGATTTCAGTAATTATTCCAGCTTATAATCCTGGAAAAAAAATAATACATTGTTTAAACGCTTTAGGAAAGAATTTAGAATATTTTTCTAAAAGTTGTAAACTTATACATGAGGTTTTAATTATTAATGATGCAGGTGATGAAATTAATTTAAACTTTGACCACGGTATTAGGAATATTCGAAGTGTTAGAATTAGAAAAAACAGAGGAGTTGGTTATGTTAGGCAATTAGGCACAAGAATATCAAAATATAATTATATTTTTTATTTAGACTCTGATGTCGTACTAGAAAATGAAAATTCAATAAAAATTTTATTTGAAGAATTTAAAAATTATAAGAATGTAGGTTCGATTGGCCCTGTTCAAAATTATAAAAATTTAAATGATGAGTTTACATCAGATTTTGTATCAGCAAAAACATGCTACGGGTTTGAAGACGCTCAAGAAATAGTTGAGTTTTCAGGTATGAGATCTGAATGTTGTATTATGGAGAAAAATTTTTTAAATTCGATCGGTGGCTGGAAATTTTTTCCTAGTGCAGGTGGAGAAGAATTTGAACTAGGACACAGAATAATAGCAAATGGAAAGAAAAATTATATAACTAAAAAAACTAACTATACGACTTTTTACGATAATTTATATGCAAGATGTAAAACTATTGTATTTAGAACTAGCACATATTTACCAATATTTATTCATAGGAAGAAATTTGAAACAAAGGGAGCTTTTGCTACATTTTCACAAGCTTTGTCAGCTCTTATAACGGCATTAACTTTAGTATTATTCTTGTTATCAAACTTTGTTGATAATTCTAAAATAATTATTTTTATTTTAATTTTCTTAAATTTAGTAATTGAATTAAATTTTATTAAATTTGCTATTAAATATTATAAAAAAGAAAATTTAGCGATTTATTTATTAGGAATCTATGCAATTAATTTTTCTATAATGTTTGGTGCATTGTTAGGAATATTTAGATTGTTTAGTTTAAAAAAATTAAAAATATATTTAAATAATAAAAATGAAAAGTAAAACATTACTAGTAATTCCTACATTAAATGAGTTTGGAAATATTCAAAAAATCTATAAAAAAATACAAAATTCAAATAAAAAAATTGATATTCTTTTTATCGATGACAATTCATTTGATGGAACAAAAGAAGTAATAATTAATCTTAAAAATAAAAATAAAAAAGTAAATTATATTTTTAGAGAAAAAAAATTAGGTATAGGATCAGCTCATAAAGTTGGAATAAAATTAGCTAAAAAAAAAAATTATAGATATGTATGTACTATGGATTGTGATGGCACACATGATCCAAGACATATAAAGAAAATGTTAGATAAAATTAAAAATAGTGATTTAGTAATATCAAACAGATTCTTAAAAAAAAATTCTTTAAAAGGATGGGATTTAAAAAGAAGAATAATAACTAAATTAAGATATTATTTGGTTTGGATCTTATTGGGAACAAAGCTTGATGGTTCAGGAGGTTTTAGACTTTATGATTTAAAAAAAATTAAATTAAATGATATTTTAGAGTCTCAAGATAACAATTATAATTTTTTTTGGCAGAGTGCTTTTTTACTTGAGTATAAAAAATATATAATATCAGAAATTCCTATAGATTTACCTAATAGAGTAATTGGATCATCTAAAATGAAATTTAAAGATATAATTAGTGGCTTTTTAAATCTAATAAATTTTTTTATTAGGTATAAATTATTATGAAAAATATATTTATAACCGGTGGGTTAGGTCAAGACGGTCAAATACTTACAAAAATTCTTTTATCTAAAAAAAAATATCGAATTTTTGTATTTGGTAAGAAAAAAAATATTTTAATAAATAAAAAGATAAAGTTTATTAAATTAAATTTATTGAATAAAAAAAATTTAAATAATATTTTTAGGAAAAATATACCAAATACAATAGTTCATTTAGGAGCAAATAATCCAGCTTATAAAGAAATTAATCGTAAAAAGTTTTATAGTGAGAATATAACGGGATCAAAAAATTTGTTTTATTCTTCTTACAAATATAATCCAAAATTAAAATTTATTTTTGCTAATTCTTCACAAATTTTTAAGAAAAAAAAAGGTAGTGTAACTGAAGATTCAGAAAAAAAAATAGCTAATGATTATACAAAGTTTTATGTAAAATTTAGGATTGAATTTGATAAGTTTATGCTAAATCAAAATATTAACTATAAATGTTTGATTTTTTTTAATCACGATTCTATATATAGAAACAAAAAATTTTTATTTCCAAGATTAATTAATGCTATCAAAAAGCGTAATATAAAATTCCTTAATGAAATTTTAAAATATAATATTCATGGGGATTTTTCACATGCTGATGACATATGCAATGCCATATATAAAGTAATCTTAACAAAAAAAAGAATAAAAACACTTATTTTGAGTTCTAATAAGTGTATATCTATAAATGATATAATTAAGCATGTAATTCAAAAAAATAAAATTAATTTAAAATTAAATTTTAAAACAAAAAATAAAAAAAAATGTTTAAAAGGTAATAATAGACTTGCAAAAAAAATATTAAAATGGAAACCTAAAAAAAGTTCATTTATTGCTGCTAATGAAATTTATAAAAACTTATAGAGTTACCAATTCTAATTTATTATTTCCAAGTCTTTCATTTCCATTTTCATTAACAAGATATGTTTCACCAAGGTTCATTGCCAGTTGATTTTCTGAGTCCATTAAAATCATGTGCATAAAAAATACGTTTCCAGGAGTTATTTTGTATGGATTTCCAGTATAAAGCATTGGCCAATCCATCCAATTTGGTGAGAAAGTTGCTCCCAAAGAATAACCACAAGCATTCATTCTAGATTTTTTAAAACCTAAATCATCAAAGGTTTGAGCGTGTGCATCAAATACTTCACCTATTTTATTTCCCGGTTTTAATTTTTTTTCACAATTTTTTAATGCTGCAACACAAGCCTCATGCATTTTGTAATGTTTAGCATTAGCTTTACCAATAGTTATAGTCCTGAACATAGCAGAGTGATAGTGTCTATATGTACCTGCCCATTCTATAGTTAATTGATCTGGGTTTTTTAAAATTTGTTTTTCTGCTTGATAACGGCAAAGTAGAGCATTTTTACCAGATCCAATAATGAATTCATTAGCAGGATAATCTCCACCTCCTTCAAAAATAACTCTATTCATTTCAGCTAATATTTTAGACTCATTAACACCGGCTTTTGCATGTTTCCAAACTTCATCTAAAGCTTTGTCAGCAAGTTCAGCAGCTTTTCTTACATAAGCTACTTCTTCTTTCGATTTTATAACTCTTAAAGTTGTGATTAAATCTGATTTATCTTCAATTGAACAATAATTTTCTAAAGATTTATTTAATTTTAAAGTATTTCGTCCTGTTAATCCGTAAGCTTCATATTCAACTCCTAATTTTTTGCCTTTAAGATCAAGTTCATCTAAAATGTTTTTAAGTTCATCTGTTGGATTAGACCCATCTTTATCTACCCAAATTCTTATGTCTTCAATGTTAGATGTATTTTGTGCTTGTCTTAAATCAGGAGCCCTAGTTAATAAAACAATATTTCCTTTTTGATCCAAAATTAAAGTTTGAAAGAAAACATAACCAAAAGTATCATAACCAGTCAACCAGTACATAGACTCTTGCCTAAACATTAGTAGAGCGTCAATGTTTTGTTGTTTCATTAAATTTAAAACTTTAGATTTTCTTGATTTAAATTCTTCTTGTGAAAAATGAAGACCCATTAATTTATATCTAATACAGTTGCAGGGTCTAATCTAGTACCAAACCAGTTTAATCTTATGTCTAAGTGAGGACCTGTAGATCTACCACTTGAACCAACTGTTCCAATGATATCTCCTTGTTTTACGATATCAGCTTTTTCAACAAAGATTTCATCCAAATGCATATATAAAGTTGAAATTCCATGACCATGATCAAAAATTAAAGTTGCACCTGTAAAATACAAATCATTTTCTGCTAAGGTAACAATGCCATCAGCCATAGCTTTTATCGGTGTTCCAAGGTCACTTGCAAAATCAACTCCATAATGTGGCCAACGTGGTTTACCATTTAATATTCTCTGGCTTCCATAGACACCAGTAATTATTGCATTCTCTAGTGGTAATATGAATTTATCCTTAAAAAAATCTAAATCTGAATTTATTTCTCTTGCTTTAGCTATAAGTTTATTTTCATTTTTAATTCTTACATAAACTTCCTCTGGTGGAGTTACTTTCTTTTCTTCAAGCCCATCAATTCTCTGAATATTATACTTTCTTTTTTTAACTTTCTTAATAATTTTATTTATATTTCCATCTTTTTCAATTTTGATCACAACGTCGTATTTTCTTTCTCTATCCAATCCAAATGCAAAATATCCATCTTTAGAAACTTTTATTTTTTTCTTATCTATCGTGATTTTAGAATTTGGATCAGTTTTTCCTATAATATAATGACCTTGAATAAATTTACCGTTAAATTCAACCGCATAAGATTTAAAAGAAATAAAAAAAATTAATAAAAAAAACTTAGTTATTTTGCAGTCCATCCGCCGTCTACTAATAAAGAAGTTCCATGAATCATTGAAGCAGCATCAGACGCTAAAAATACAACTGTTGATGCAATTTCTGACATTTCTGCAAACCTACCTAAAGGAATATTATTTAAAGTTTCTTTTCTAAACTTTTTATTTTTTAAAAATTTTTTTGTCATTGGTGTTACAACAAAAGTAGGAGCGACTGTATTAACTCTTATATTGTATTTTGCTAAATCTACAGCCATACCTTTTGTTAATCCCTCTAAGCCCCATTTGTTCATATTATAAACACTTCTTATTGGTCCTCCCACATGACCCATTTGCGAAGACATGTTGATAATTGATGCACCAATTTTTTTTCTATTTTTAAGTCTTATCATCTTTAATGCACACAGTTGTGCCACATTAAAAGCCGCAATAGTATTTACCTTCACTAAATATTCCATGTTTTTAGTTTTAACCTTTGTAAAATGTTCAGGAATATTGTTTCCAGCATTATTTACTAGAATATCAATTCTTTGTTGTTGATTAACTATTGATTTTATTTGATTATAATTAGTTATATCACATACATAAGACTTGCATTTTACCTTAAATTTTTTAATTATTTTCGAAACTTGATCCAAATCTTTTTTCGTTCTACTAACTATTAAAAGGTTTGCCCCAGATTCAGCTAATGCGATAGCGCAAGCTTTACCCAAGCCTTTGCCAGCTCCGGTGACCAAAGCAATTTTGTTTTTTAAATTATATTTTTTTAAATACATATTATTTATATGAATAATTTTATATCAGTATAAATCAATTCAATAGCAACAACCAGTATTGCAATTAAACCAAGCCATGCAATCCACCTATATTTTTTAATCCAACCAGATATTAATGTAGCTCCAACGGCCATAATCGCAATTGATAAAAGCAAACCAAAAACTAAAAGAAAATAATGATCTTTAGCTGCGCCAGCTACACCCAAAACATTATCTAAACTCATTGTAAAATCTGCAATTAAAACAGTAGTTATTGCTTTAAAAAAACTAGAATTATCGACTTTAATATTTTGATGTTCATCTACCTGTTTTTTAATTACATCTACATAAAGTTTATAAACGATGTAAAGTAATGCCAGTCCTCCAATCAATCGTAATCCTTTGATTTGTAATAGATAAGCAGTTAATAAAGTAAGTATTATCCTTAAAACAACTGCTCCACTAATACCCCAGAAAATAATTTTTTTTCTCTGTTCAGCAGGAAATTGCGAGGCAACCATTCCTATAATAATTGCATTATCACCTGCTAACACTAAATCTATTAAAACTATTTGAATAAATATTACGATTTGTTCAGATAACATTATCCGTTCAATATCATATCAGCACCCTTTTCAGCAATCATAATTGTGGGAGCATTAGTATTACCAGAAGTAATGTTAGGCATGATTGATGCATCGATTACTCTTAAATTTTGAATTCCCCTTACTCTTAAAGAATCATCCACGACAGACATATCATCATTACCCATTTTACAAGTTCCAACAGGATGAAAAATTGTTTGAGTAAAATCTGCACCTGCTTTAACTAGCTCTTCATCATCTGTAATATGAACTCCTGGTCTATATTCCTCAGGCTCATATTTTTTAAATGTTTCAGTTTCTAACATTATTTTTCTAACTATTTTTAAACCTTGAGCAGCAACTTTCCTGTCTTCATCAGTAGATAAATAATTCATTTTAATTTTAGGATAAACTCTACTGTCATTACTCACTATATTTATTTCACCTCTGCTTGTAGGTCTTATATTTGCTACTGTTGGAGTAATTCCCTCAAAATCATGCATTGGAGTTACGCCCAATATGTCTGTACTAACTGGTGAAACGTGAAATTGTAAATTTGGTGTAGCTCTAGATGCATCACTTTTTACAAAACCGCACACTTGGCTAGCGCCCATAGTTACAGGACCACTTTGATTAAGAATATATTCAAGCCCCATTAAAAATCTTCCAAATAAACTTTCAACTTTCCTATTTAAAGATTTCAAATTTTTTACTTTATAAACTGGTCGAAACATTAAATGATCCTGTAAATTTTTACCAACCCCATTTAATTCATGAATAACTTCTATTCCAAGATTTTTAAGTTTATGACTATCCCCAATTCCAGAGACTTGTAAAATATGTGGAGAACCAATCGAACCAGCAGATAAAATTACTTCTTTTTTAGCGCTTATTGTATTTAGTTTATCACCAATATAATAGCTGACTCCTGTAGTTTTTTTTCCTTCAAAATTTATTTTTTGTACATGTGCATTTACTATAATTTTCAAATTAGATCTTTTTTTTACTGGATTTAAATAACCTTTAGCAGCGCTACATCTTAATTTTAATCCAGCTTTATTAAAACTTGTAGTGAATTGAAAAAATCCAATTCCAAAATTATTACCTGTATTAAAATCAATTGTTTTAGGAATTCCATATTCTTCAGCAGCATTTTGAAACTCATCAAGTAATTTTAAATTTATTTTTTTATTTGCAACAGTAATTGGTCCACTATCATTATGAAATTCACTTTTACCCAATTCATTATTTTCTGACTTTAAAAAATAAGGCAATACATCATCCCAACCCCAACCAGTATTACCTAACTGTCTCCATATATCGTAATCTTCTTTTTGACCTCTAATCCATAAAAGTCCATTAATTGAAGAACTTCCACCTAAAGTTTTACCTCTAGGATATCTTATTGATCTATTATTCATACTTTCATCTTTTTCAGTATGAAAACACCAATCAACTTTTGGATTATGCATCGTTTTAAAGTAACCTACAGGGATATGTATCCATGGATAATTATCTCTTCCTCCTGCTTCTAAAAGTAAAACTTTATTATTTGGATTTGACGAAAGTCTATTTGCTAAAACGCACCCAGCAGATCCTGCTCCAATTATAATATAATCAAAATTTTCCATTTCTAGTTGAATAGTTATTTTATTAATTATTATTTAATGTTTTTTTACACTCATATTTATCAATTGTCACTTGTATGAAGTTTAATTTTCTGCAAGTATGCCGCCGTTAAATTTAACTAACAAAAAGGGAAAAAATGAAAAAAATCATTTCAATGATATTTGCTGTTACTTTAGCTATTGGTTTCGTAACTAATGCTAATGCAGCAAAAACATTAAAGTGCCAAACTGTTATCAGTGCTAAAGCTGACGAAGTTGTAATGTTAAAAGACTTCACGGACACAGTTACTGCTTTAACAGGTGGATCACTTAAATTTGAAATCATGCCTGCTGGAACGGTAGTTGGAGTTAAAGAAACTCTAGATGCTGTAGACAAAGGTTTGATTGATTGTGGATTTGCTTGGACACACTATTGGTCTGGAGATCACCCAGCAGCCATGTTATTTGGTTCGCCAGTAGCTGGTGGTGGAGTTGGTATCGATAATATAGCTTTCTTATCATGGTTCCAATACGGTGGTGGTAAAGAGTTATACGACCGATTATGGAAAGAAATGGGAAGAGACATAAAAGGATTTATGCTTCAACCAGTTGGGCCTGAGGCTTTAGGTTGGTTTCCAAAGCCAATTAAAAATATGGCTGACTTTAGAAAGTATAAGTTTAGAACTCCTCCGGGAATTCCAGGACAAACATATAAAGACATCGGTATAGCATCTGTAGCTATGGGAGGTGGAGATATTCTACCTGCTTTACAAGCTGGAACAATTGATGCAGCAGAGTGGTGTTGTCCAAAACCAGATCTAGTATTTGGTTTTCAAAAAGTTCTTAAGCACTATTACTTACAAGGTTTACACCAAGTAGTAGTAAATGCTGACTTTTACATGACTGGTAAAACTTATAATAGTCTAAGCGCTCATGAGAAAAAATCATTAGAAGTAGCAGCAAATGCTTCATTAGCTAAATCTTTAAGCTACAGAATCTATGAAAATGGAAAAGCACTTGCTGAGTTAACAACTAAGCATGGAGTTATATTAGAAGATACTCCTTCTGATTATTTCACAGAATATATGGCAGCTGCAAAAGCAACTTTAAATAAAAATGCAAAAGACAATGCATTCTTTAATGAAGTTTATACTTCTATGAAGAATTTTGCAGATATCGCTGTTCCTTTCTGGAGTGGTGCTCAGATGTCAAATGCGAAGCTAGGAATGGCTCACGCAGCAACATTGAAGTAATATAGTTTTAATTTAAAACTATAATCAATTTATAATAAAGCGGACTTATATTAAGTCCGCTTTATTTTTTTTAGGGACTTTATGGCAGACAAACCAGGTAAATTAGATATTTCAGATGAAATGATTGCCGAAAGAAGAGACGGCTCAGGCAAAATGCCAGATGATATGCCTAAATGGATGGCAAAATCTATTACTTCAATAGATAAATTTAGCAAGATAACAGGCAATATAGTTTGTTGGATTTTAATGCCATTAATTTTAGCAATGACTTACGAAGTCTTTGCAAGAAAGTTATTTTTAGCTCCTACAATATGGGCCTACGATATTAGCAGATTTCTTTATGGTGCTTTATTTATGCTAGGAGCTGGTTATGCACTCTCAAAAGGAGTTCATATAAGAGCAGATTTTTTATACAGAAATTTTAAAGTTAAAAATCAAGGTTTAATAGATTTTACTTTATACATTATATTTTATTTTCCAGGACTAATTGTGTTTCTTTATATGACAACTGGATTTCTTCAGGAGTCAATAATGCGTGGTGAAAGAGGAATGGACACAACATGGATGCCATATATGTGGCCGATAAAGTCATGTTTATGGTTTGGTATTGTTTTTTTGTTAGTACAAGGAGTTTCAGAACTATTTAAAAGTTATTATGCAATGACTAGAGGGAAATGGCCAGGTAATGAATGATTGCTGAATTTATTGATCCAGCCATATTAGGTTTTATTTTAATTGGAGTAATGCTTTTTTCTATATTCGTTGGTTTTCCAATTTCTTTTACTTTAATATTTTTAGGTTTTGTTTTTGGTTATCTAGGTTTTGGAAAACTTGTCTTTTATTTAATGACTTTACAGTTCTCAATGGTCATGACCGAACAAACGTTGGCTGCCGTACCACTCTTTGTTTTTATGGGTATTATGATGGAACAAGCTGGATTAATGGAAAGATTGTTCTCAGCTTTCCAATTAATGTTATCAAAAGTTAGAGGATCTTTATATTACGCGGTACTTTTTGTTTCGGTAATTTTTGCTGCCGCTACAGGAATAGTAGGTGCGTCTGTAACAATTTTAGGAATCATGGCAGCTAAGTCTATGAACAGATCAGGATACAATGTTAGGTTAGCAGCAGGCACTATTACAGCTGGTGGTACTTTGGGTATTTTAATTCCTCCAAGCATTATGCTTGTTGTAATGGGACCAATAATGGAAATACCAGTAATAGATTTATTTGCAGCAGCTATAATTCCCGGTATTCTTCTTGCTAGTTTATATGCAGCATATACTACAATTAGATGTATGCTGGATCCAAAATTAGGACCTCCATTACCAGAAGACATGAGAGCAGCCAGCATGAAAGATGTTTGGGTAGAATTTTTTCTTGGATTAGTTCCACCTGCGGCATTAGTTTTTGCAGCTTTAGGAAGTATATTACTTGGTTTTGCTACACCAACCGAAGCAGCTGGATGTGGTGCAATGGGTGCATTACTACTATCTCTTGCATATAAAAAATTAACTCTCTCAAAACTTCAAGATGCACTTGTAAAAACTTTAGAAATATCTGCTTTAATAATGGTTTTGGTTGCTGCTTCCAATTTTTTTGGTGCAGTTTTTGCTAGACTTGGAACACCTATGCTTTTGACAGAGTTTTTACTTTCTTTAGAAATGAATAAATATTTAATTTTAGCTATTGTAATGGGTGTAATTTTTCTTTTGGGATGGCCTTTAGAATGGGTCCCAATAGTAATGATTATAGTTCCAATTATTTTACCTCTAATTGAAGCTTTAGGATTTAATCTTACATGGTTTGCTATTCTAGTTGCTGTTAATCTTCAAACCGCCTGGCTCTCGCCACCGGTTGCTTTATCAGCATATTTTCTAAAAGGAGTCGTTCCAGAATGGGATTTAAAAGATATTTACTTAGGAATGATGCAATTTATGGTTCTACAGATAATTGGGCTTATTATTATTATTGTATTTCCTAAAATAGTACTATGGTTACCAACTGTCTTATATGGACAGTAATTTATATTCGTTTAATATAATAGTGTGATTCAGCAAAATGAAAAATTTCAACTAACAAACTGGGAAATAGTTTCTGTTAATCCTGCAGACAAAAACTGGGATTGGAAAGATTTTTTTTGTTTTTGGGCTATTAACGTACAAAGTATTATTGGTTTTTCACTAATAGCATCTCTTTATATTATTTATGATTTGAACTTTTTTATTGTTTTTTCTGGAAGTTTGTTCGCATCTTTATTGGTATATTTTTTTTCTAATCTGATAGGAAACTTATCCCAAAAACATGGAATACCTTTTGTAGTATTTTTAAGAACTTCAATGGGATTAAGTGCTGCAAAATATTTTGGAATGCTTAGAGGCCTGATTGGAATATTTTTTTTTGGAGTTCAAACATTTTTCATATCTAAATCCATCGTCTATTTAATTCGCATAACACTATTCAATATTGATCCTAATTTATTAAATAAAGAAATTTTCTTATCATTTTTTATGGCTTTAAATCTAATTGATTGGTTTGCTTTAATATTTACTTTTTTGTTTCAATACTTACTTTTTAGCAAAGATCAGCATTTGACAAAAAAATTAATTAAATTTTCTGGCATCTTTGTATATTTTGGTCTTTTTTTATTTTTAATTATGATTGTTTCAGAACATGGCGCAGTAGTTTTTAATCGGTTTAATCAACTGATTGATACAAATATTTCATTTCAAAAAAATACTATTTTACAATTTATTTCAGTAACAGGCACAATGTTTGCTTTTTTTTCAATTGTAATATTAAATTTTGGTGATTTTTCCAGATACGCAAAAAATCAAAAAGAACTTAATAGAGGAAACTTAACTTTAATTTTTAATTTAATACTTTTTTCTCTATTATCTGTGCTGATAACTTTAGGTGCTGATACTATTTTAAATA
This sequence comes from uncultured Pelagibacteraceae bacterium, assembly GCA_902611145.1. Classification (GTDB taxonomy): domain Bacteria; phylum Pseudomonadota; class Alphaproteobacteria; order Pelagibacterales; family Pelagibacteraceae; genus Pelagibacter. The sequence continues at coordinate 27,235 of CACLYO010000006.1, read as the reverse complement.
AAAACTTAACTGAAGCAGGCAAATTATTGACTAATCCAACTGATATAATTGGAAAATTTAACAATACTTATTTAACTATTGTGGTTTTGTTCTTTATACTAGTTGCATCTATGTCTACTAATCTAATAGCTAATTATATACCTTCTCAAAATACTTTATTAAACTTTTTACCTAACAAATTAACTTTAAAAAGTTCCGGATTTATTATTTTTTTTATTAGTTTGTTTATTGCTGTTTTTTGGCTTCCTCTATTAAGTCAAATTGGAATTTTATCCTTTGTAGATACAATAGGAGCTTTTTTTGGACCAATTTTTGGTTTAATGATTTGTGATTATTATTTAGTAAAAAAAAGAATTATAGTTAATAAAGATATTTTTTCATCAAAACCTGAGAGTTCCTATATGTATAGCAATGGTTGGCATATAAAAGCTGTCTATTCAGTATTAATTGGTTTTCTTTTTTCTGCTTCTACAATTTGGAATATTGATTTAAGATTTTTGCAATCATATTCGTGGATAATTGGATCATTTATAACATATATTACTTACTATCTTTTAGCATCCCGTTAATGAATAAATTCGATTTTAAAAATAAATTGGCAATTATAACTGGCGGTGCCCAAGGTTTTGGTTTGGATATAGCAAAAAAATTTTTAAGCTTTGGTGCAAAAGTAAGAATATGGGATATAGATGAAACCGAACTTAAAAAAGCACTTAAAAATGAAAATAATCCAAATTTAAATTATGATATAGTCGATGTTTCAAGTTTTGATAATGTAAGCAAGGTAGTAAAAGATATAACAAAAAATTCAAAGATAGATATTTTAATAAATAATGCTGGAATTACTGGCCCAACTATGGAATTATGGAATTATGAAATTAAAGATTGGAATAAAGTAATAGATATCAATCTTCATGGTACATTTAATTGTTGTAAATCAATAGCTCCCGAAATGATTAAAAATAATTATGGTAGAATAGTAAATATAGCCTCCGTTGCTGGTAAAGATGGCAATGCTAATGCAAGTGCTTATAGTTCAGCCAAAGCTGGAGTTATAGGTCTTACAAAATCGTTAGGTAAAGAATTAGCTCAATACAACATTGCAGTTAATGCAGTAACACCAGCAGGTGCAAAAACTAGAATACTTGACCAAATGTCAAAAGAACATGTGCAAAGAATGCTTTCTAAAGTTCCACGTGGAAGATTTTTAGAACTTGATGAACTATCCTCCCTCGTAAGTTGGCTTTCTTCAGAAGAAAATTCTTTTTCCACAGCTGCAGTTTTTGATATAAGTGGTGGTAGATCTACTTATTAGGCTTTTTTGCTGGATATGTAATACTTTCTAATTTTTTATCTGAATTTTTGGCTAAAACAGGGGCCAAAATTATCACTGACCAATAAACTAGTAAAATAAAGACCGATAGAGTTTTCAACTGTTTTCTCCATTAATTTCACAATTTTTTTTATTAATTTTTTGATCAAAAGTTTTGATATTCTTTTTATCTATTAGCCATATTAGAGATTTTTCATAGGTATTATCCTCAGCGAGCGTTGTACATCTTTTACCCAGTTTTACGGTGTGAGTGGTACAATTTGTTAAAAGAATAAGAGCCAAAGTTAGAGTAAATATTTTCATAATTAAAAAATAATAAATAAATTTGATTTTTGATTGGCTTAAAGATGTCTAAAGTGTGAAGTTAAAGAAATTTATTGTATCAATTTGATCTGTATATATAAGACATATTTATGAGATTTTATTTTAAAATAATTTTAATATTTTTCCTTAATATTAATACTTCATATTCAGAAGTTCTAAGAGTTTTTGAATTTACAGAGGATGAGTTTAAAACCCTTAAAACCAGGAAAGTAAAAGGAGAAACAAAATGGTCATTAGGCTCTAATGATAACGGAAACTTTATTCGTGCAGAGGCAGAAGGCGTTGGATCTGGCCTTGGTAAAGAAGTGTCAATTAATTTAAATAAAACGCCATTTATCAACATTACCTGGAAAGTTGAAAAAGATTTATCTGGAATTATAGAAAATAGCAAAAAAGGTCATGACTTTGCAGCCAGAGTATTTGTGGTAAAAAAAACTGGTAAAACAGCTCTTTCTAATAGAGCTGTAAATTACGTTTTTTCTAGCAACAATTCTATAAATGAAAGCTGGAGAAGCCCATATACCAAAAAGTCTATAGATTATGTTTTATCAACAACAAAAAATAATCTAAATAAATGGATAACAGTTAAAGCCAATGTTAAAGATCATTTTAAAAAACTTCATAATCTTGAAGTAAATGAATTAAATGGAGTTGCAATTATGACAGATACAGATAATTCTAAATTAAAAGCGATTTCTTATTACCAAAATATTTATTTTTCTTCAGAATAATTATAAGCGAGTATATTTTTTTAATACTATACTTAAAAAAGAGAGAACAATTGCTACCAATACGTCTTCAAGTGGTGAAGCGTCGGGTACTCCAAAATTCCAAAGCACTACTCCAATGAGCCAAATGATATAAATTTTCATAATTATTTCAATTCATTAGTATTAAATATTTTACAACTTTGATAGTATTAGTTTATGAGTAAAGAATTTAAATATAATACAAAAGTATATTACGAAGACACAGATGCAGCAGGAATTGTTTATTATGCTAATTATTTAAAATTTTTAGAACGTGCTCGATCAGAAGCAATTTATTCAATGGGCTTAACTAATAAAAAATTACTAAATGATAACGGAACTATAATTATAGTGAAATCTTGTAAAATTGAATATAAAAAGCCAGCTAAATTTGAAGACTCACTTGAAATTATTTCAAAGATTAAAACAATAGGTAAATCATCTTTTACAATGGATCAAATGATAAAAAGAAAAGAAGAAGTAATTTCAGAATCAGAAATAGTTTTGGTTACAGTAAATGCTGAAGGTAAGCCAATTAGAATACCAGATGTTTTAAATAAATTTTTAAACTAATTTTAAAACCTTTAAAAATAAATTAGTCATTTTTTTTTCATTAATTCTTCCAGTGTTTACATTTCTAGGACTTGGGTGATAACACCCTATTAGCAATACATTATCTGGTACTTTAAATATTTTACCATGACCAAATTTTATTTTTTCATGAAAAGCATAGTTAGATTTATAATAATAAACACATGCATCAAATGCTATTTTACCAAGCGCAATAACTGCTTTTAAATTTTTTAAATTATCTATTTCCTTATTAAAAAAATTAAAACAGTTATCTAGTTCATTTTTAAGAGGTTTGTCACCCGGTGGAACACATTTAAGAGCTGTAGTGATATAAGCTTTGCTTAGCCTTAATCCATCATTTAAGTGTTTGGATGTAGGTTGATTTGATATTTTAGCCTTATATAAACATTTGTATAAAAAATCTGATGACTTATCACCAGTAAAAACTCTTCCAGTTCTTGTTCCTCCATGAGCGGCTGGAGCCAATCCTACAAATAAAATTTTACCTTTTAAATCTCCAAATCCTGTAATAGGTTTTCCCCAGTAAGTTTCGTTAATATATTGTTTTCTTTTTTCAGTAGATATTTTTTTTCTAAATTTTACCAAACGTGGACATTTCGTACATTTTATAATAGATAAATTTAAATTGTTTTCCATATATAAAATCTAAATATTTTTTAAGTAAATTTTATTTTTTTCTTTCTGCATAAAATAAGGCAATTAGAAAAATAGCTGTCCAAAATAAACCTAATAAAGCTTTTGGACCAGTTTCAGAGCCCCAAAGATCTAAAAATACTGCCGCGGATAATAAGCCTAAAATATATACTATTACTAAAATGGTTACTTGGTTCATTTCTCTGATTTTTCTTTATATAATGAAATTCCTTTATTAATTTTATTTTCGTAAGATTCTAAAAAACTCTCAAGCTGCCACCCATTTAATCTTTTTTTTATTTCATCTAGATTTTTCATTTTCCATTCATCATTAGTATTTTCATTTTTCCATAATTTTTTTTCACTATTATTTCTTCCACAACCATAGCAATAGCCAGTTACTGGATCTGTTTTACAAATACTAATACAAGGTGAAATAATCATTTTTTATTCTTTTACACGATTATTCAGATTGGACAATTGTAAACAATGCTATATAAACCCACAGTAATTGTGGGCGAGTGGCGGAATTGGTATACGCGCTAGTCTTAGGAACTAGTGCCGCAAGGCTTAAGAGTTCGAGTCTCTTCTCGCCCACCAAAAAATTATGAAAGTAACAATTGAAAATAAAAAAGGTTTAAACAAAGATCTTAAAGTATTTGTTGATAAAAAAACTTTAGAAGGTCATCTAAACAACAAATATGATGAAATTTCAAAAACAGTACACTTAAAAGGTTTCAGGCCGGGAAAGGTACCAAAAGAAGTAATTAAAAGACAATTTGGAAAAGCAATTTTTGGAGAAGTATTAGATAAAGTTCTAAAAGATACAAGCACCAAAGCTTTAACAGAAAATAAAATTAAGCCTGCAGGTCAACCTAAAATAGATCTTAAAACATATGGGGAAGACAAAGATTTAGAATATATTATTTCAGTCACAGAACTTCCTAAAATAGATTTAAAATCAATTGAAAGTATTAAAGTGGATGAATATGAAGTTAAAATTGACAGTAAAGAGGTTGATAAGAGAATAAGTGAAATTGCAAAAAATCAAAAAAATTTTATTCAAGTTGATCCAGCCAAAGTAGCTAATGATGGTGATCTTGTAATATTTGATTATAAAGCAACAGTTGATGGAAAAAATTTTAAAGGTAGTGAAGGGAAAAACACACAACTAGAACTTGGAAAAGATTTATTTATTAAAGGTTTTGATAAACAGTTATTAAAATCAAAAAAAGATGAGATAATAAATGTTGAAGTAAATTTACCAGAAAATTTTCCAGAAAAAGAACTAGTTGGAAAAAAAGCAGTTTTTGTATGTAAGATTACAGCAGTTAAAAAACCTAAAGAAGTTAAAGTAGATGATGAATTTGCAAAAAATTTAGGTGCTAAAGATTTAAAAGATTTAAAAGTATTATTAGAAAAACAAATTAATGAAGAGTACAAAAATTCTTTAAACTTATTATCAAAAAAACAAATTTTAGACCAAATTGAAAAATATAAAGTTGATGAAATACCTGAAAATTTAGTTAAGGAAGAAATAAAAATACTCTCTCATGGTTTTAAAGAAGAAGAAGCAAATAAGAAACAAAAAGAATTTGAAAAAAAAGCAAAACAACGAATAAAAGTAGGATTGATTTTAAATGAATTTGGGGAACAAAATAAAATAAAAGTTGAAGAAAATGAAATACAAGGCGAAATCCAAAAACAATTAAGAACCATGCCTGGCCAAGAAAAATTTTTAATGGAATATTATCAAAAAAATCCTACTGCTGTGACAAGTCTAAGAGGAACTATCTATGAAGATAAAATAATTAGCCATATTAAATTAAAAGCTAATGTTACAAAAAAGCAACTTACTAAATCAGAAGCTGAAAAACTTTTAAAAGAAGAAAACGAAAGACAAATGAAACAGCATCAACATGATCATAGTCATGATCATGATCATTCTAATGATAAAAAAAGTAAAACATTAAAAAAAGCAACAAGTCCTCAAACTTCAAAAACTACAGTAAAGAAAACGTCAAAAACAAAAAAAGTTAGCAAAAAGTAATCACAAGTTGTATAAGTATAACGAATCAACTTATGAATAAAATACCGGAACATCTAAACACTCTTATCCCTATGGTTGTTGAACAATCAAGCAGAGGTGAAAGAGCTTATGATATATATTCAAGACTTTTAAAAGAAAGAATTGTTTTTTTAACTGGTCCTATAAATGATCAAGTAGCTTCTTTAGCAACTGCACAACTTCTTTTTTTAGAATCTGAAAATCCAAAAAAAGAAATATATCTTTATATAAATAGTCCAGGAGGTTTAGTTACTGCTGGCTTAGGCGTTTACGATACAATGCAATATATTAAACCTGATGTATCAACTTTATGTATTGGCCAAGCAGCTTCGATGGGATCTTTTTTACTATCCGCAGGAACAAAAGGAAAAAGGTTTTCTTTACCTAATTCAAGAATTATGGTGCATCAACCATCAGCGGGTTTTCAAGGCCAAGCTACTGATATTGAAATTCATGCAAATGAAGTTTTGTCTTTAAAAAAAAGATTGAATGAAATTTATTCTAAGCATACAGGTAAATCTGTTAATGAAATAAAAACTGCTTTGGAGAGAGATAATTTTATGACACCTCAAAATGCAAAAGATTTTGGCTTAATAGATGAAGTAGTGGAAAAAAGAGATTAATTCACAACATATAGTTAATCGTTCAACCTATACTTGATTAGTATGAGTTATATATAATAAAGTGTTGTAAATGATTCGATATAAAAAATATGAGCAACAATAATAAAAATATTCTTTACTGTTCTTTTTGTGGCAAAAGCCAACATGAAGTTAGAAAATTAATTGCAGGTCCAACAGTTTTCATCTGTGATGAATGTGTTGAACTGTGTATGGATATTATAAAAGAGGAAAGCAAAGATACTCTAGTTAAACATCAAGATGGATTACCATCTCCAAAAGAAATCTGTTCGGTGCTTGATGATTATGTAATTGGACAAAAGTTAGCAAAAGAAGTTTTATCAGTCGCTGTACATAATCACTATAAAAGACTTAATTATGAATCAAAAACTACAAAAACTGTCGAATTAGCAAAATCAAATATTTTATTAGTTGGACCTACTGGTTGTGGTAAGACTTTATTAGCACAAACTTTAGCAAGAATTTTGGATGTACCTTTTACTATGGCGGACGCAACAACTTTGACTGAAGCTGGTTATGTTGGTGAAGATGTTGAAAATATAATATTAAAATTACTTCAGGCAGCAGATTATAATGTAGAAAAAGCTCAAAGAGGAATTGTTTATATTGATGAGGTTGATAAAATTAGTAGAAAATCAGAAAACCCGTCAATTACAAGAGATGTTTCAGGTGAAGGAGTGCAGCAAGCTTTGTTAAAAATTATGGAAGGAACAGTAGCAAGTGTACCACCCCAAGGAGGTAGAAAGCACCCACAACAAGAATTTTTACAGGTAGATACAACCAATATATTATTTATATGTGGAGGAGCATTTGCTGGATTGGATAAAATTATTTCACAAAGAGATAAAGGTACCGCTATAGGTTTTGGTGCTGAAGTAAGAAGTTCTGAAGATAAAAAGACAGGTGAATGGATGAAGACTTTAGAGCCAGAAGATCTTTTAAAATATGGCTTAATACCAGAATTTATAGGAAGATTGCCTATAACAGCAACATTAGAAGATTTAGATGAAAAATCTTTAGTAAAAATATTATTGGAACCAAAAAACTCTTTAATTAAACAATATCAAGAATTGTTTAAATTAGAGGGAGCCAAACTTACATTTAAAGAAAGTGCAATTAAAGAAATTGCATATAAAGCTATTTCTAAAAAAACTGGAGCAAGAGGTTTAAGATCTATACTTGAAAATATATTGCTTAAATCTATGTTTGAGCTGCCTAGTTTAGAAAATGTAGAAGAGGTTGTTGTTGATTCTGGTGCGGCAAAAGGTGAATCTCAGCCAATTATGTTACATTCTAAAAATACACCATCATCTAAGAACAAAACTAGCAAGTCATCAGCCGCTTAAATAATAGTTAATAATTAATAAATATCTATTGCATTCTCTCCATTTATATCCATATTTAGGATATGGAACTTAAAGTTAGTTTACCTCTTTTACCACTTAGAGATATAGTGGTTTTTCCGAGCATGGTTATACCTTTGTTTGTAGGTAGAGATAAATCAATAACAGCACTAAATGAAGCAATGAAACAAGATAAAAAAATTGTTCTTGTTACTCAAAAAAATTCCGAAGTAGATGATCCAAAAAAGAATGATGTTTTTATGTATGCATGTGAAAGTAACATTTTACAACTTTTAAAATTACCAGATGGGACTGTAAAAGTTTTAGTTGAAGGTGGTAAAAGGATTAAAATAGTTGATTTTAAAGATGATGATAAATTTATTACTTGTAGCTTTGAATATTTAGTTGATCAAATTGATAAAAATGAAGATTTGATGCCATTAGCAACAACAGCCATTAGAAGATTAGAAAAGCTAACATCAATAAATAAAAAAATTTCTAGCGAAACTATTAACACTATTAAACAATTAAAAGATCCATCAAAAATTGCAGATAATATTGCATCTCATATAAATACAACTATTTCTGAAAAACAACAAATGTTTGAAACAGTTGATGTTAAAAAAAGGCTGAATATTGTTATAAAAATTATGGAAAACGAAACTAGTATTATTGGAGTTGAAAAAAGAATTAGAGGAAGAGTTAAAACTCAAATGGAAAAAACACAAAGAGAGTATTATTTAAATGAACAATTAAAAGCGATTCAAAAGGAACTAGGTGAAATAGAAGATGGTAAAGATGAAACTACAAATTTAAACAAAGCTATAATTAAAGCTAAAATGCCAAAAGAAGTTCAAAAAAAATGTATGGCGGAATTAAAAAAATTGAGAAATATGAGCCCAATGTCAGCAGAAGCTACAGTTGTGAGAAATTATTTAGATTGGATGATAGATATCCCTTGGAATAAAAAAGATAAAGTTGATATTGATTTAAATAAAGCTTTAAAAATTTTAGACGAAGATCATTTTGGATTAGATAAAATAAAAGAGAGAATAATAGAATTTTTAGCTGTTCAAAAGAGAATGGAAAAATTAAAAGGTCCAATACTTTGTTTGGTTGGTCCACCAGGTGTTGGAAAAACATCTTTAGGAAAGTCAATTGCAAAAGCTACAAATAGACAGTTCGTAAGAATGTCACTAGGCGGCATAAGAGATGAGGCAGAAGTACGAGGTCATAGAAGAACTTATATAGGATCTCTACCAGGAAAAATTATTCAAATGATGAAAAAAGCTGGAACCAAAAATCCACTTTTTTTATTAGATGAAATTGACAAAGTAGGAAACGATTATCGCGGAGATCCATCATCTGCTCTCTTAGAAGCTTTAGACCCAGAACAAAATACAACTTTTAACGATCATTATTTAGAAGTTGATTATGATTTATCTGATGTAATGTTTGTTACAACAGCAAACACTTTAAACATTTTACCACCTTTACTAGATAGAATGGAGGTTATTAGAATACCTGGCTATACAGAAGATGAAAAAATTAACATTGCTAATAATTTTCTTTTACCAAAAACTATTAAGGAAAATGGAGTTAAATCTGGAGAAATGACTTTGTCAGATGGAACAATAAAGGAAATTATTCGTAATTACACAAAAGAGTCTGGTGTAAGAAATCTCGAAAGGGAACTTTCAAAAATAACTAGAAAGGTAGTTAAAAAAGTTGTTAATGCTGAAGAAACCAAAGTTAAAGTAAATCCAAAAAATTTACCAGACTTTCTTGGAATTAAAAAATTTAAATTTGGAGAATTAGAAAGTGAAGATAAAATAGGAATTGTTACAGGATTAGCTTGGACAGAGTTTGGTGGAGAAATATTGAAAATTGAAACAGTTAACATGCCCGGTAAAGGACGAATGCAAATCACAGGTAAATTAGGCGATGTTATGCAAGAGTCAGTTAAGGCTGCAAAATCTTATGTAAGATCTAAAAGTGTAGATTTTGGGATTATACCACCAGTTTTTGAAAAAAAGGATTTTCATATTCACGTTCCAGAAGGAGCAACACCGAAAGATGGACCTTCAGCAGGAATTGCTATGGTAACTTCAATTGTTTCTTCAATAACTAAAATCCCAGTTAGAAGAGATATTGCAATGACCGGAGAAGTTACAATTACAGGACAAGTATTGCCAATCGGTGGATTGAAAGAAAAATTGTTAGCAGCTCATAGAGCTGGAATTAAAGAAGTGTTAATTCCAAAAGATAATGAAAAAGATCTAACTGATATTCCAAAAAAAGTTAAAGAAGATATAAAAATTACTTCAATTGATGTAGTAGATGATGTTTTAAAAATATCTTTAACAAAAGAATTAAGAAGAGTTGAATGGGTAGACGTTGAAAAATTATCCGATGGCAAAAAAGATGATAAATCTCAAGCCAGTATTCAATAATATATAATTTAAATTACATATAAAAGCATTTAATAATAGTTTCAAAAAATTATGGATTATTTCAACAAAGAAGCTTTAAAAGCTGTTGAACTACATAAAAAAAATAAATTAAATGAAGCTAAAATTATTTATTTAAATCTTATTAAAATACATCCTAATAATTCACAAATTTTAAGATTATTATCTTCAATAGAGATAAGTTTTGAAAATTATGATGTAGCATTAGATTTATTAGATAGGTGTATAAGCATTGATGATAATGATGCAGAAGCTTACTCAAACAGAGGTATAGTTTTTTTTAAAAAAAAAGATATTGAAAAAGCTAAAAAAGATTATTTAAAATCTATAGATATTAATAACAACTTAAATGCATTATTTAATCTAGCTAATCTTTATAAAGAGATGAATCAATTAGAAGAATCAGAAAAATATTTTAATAAAGTTATATCAATTAATCCCAAACACTATAAAGCTTTCCACAACCTTGCTGTGGTAAAAAATTTACAAGGCAAAACAAAAGAAAGTATAAGTTATTTTGATAGGTCTATTAAAATAAATCAATATTCTGAATCGTATTTTTTTAAATCATTAATCCAACTTAAATTAGAAAATTTTGAAGATGGATGGAAAAATTATGAATGGAGATGGAAAACTAAATTTTTTTTAAATCAAAAAAAATATTTTGATCGTGAAGTTTGGGATGGAAAACAAGATCTAAAAAATAAAACTATTTTACTTTATGGTGAACAAGGACTTGGGGATCAAATTCAATTTATAAGATTTGCAAAAATAATTGAGGAGTTAGGAGCAAAAGTATTTATCGAAGTAGATAAAAATTTAGTTAAACTGTTTCAAGAAACTTCTTATTTTAAAAATATTTATGCAAAAGGAGATAAAATTCCTGAATTTAATTATTGCTGCCCTTTAATGTCTTTACCTTTAAAATTAAATATTAATCATATAAAAAATATACCAAAATATTCATCTTATCTTAATTTTAATGCAGAAAGAGTAAAGAGATGGGAAAATTTATTTGAAAAGAAAAAAATTAATATTGGAATTAACTGGGAATCAGGATCAGTTTCTATGTTTAAAGGTAGATCATTTAAACTTAATAATTTTAAAAATATTTCATTATTAAAAGAAGTTGAATTATTTAGTTTACAAAAAATTAATGGATTAGAACAAATTAAAGAAAATGAAAATCAATTTAAATTGAATACTTTTAAAAATTTTGATGAAGAGGCACCCTTTGTTGATACAGCTGCAATAATGAAAAATCTAGATTTAATTATTACTTCTGATACATCAATTGCTCATTTGTCAGGTGCTTTAGGAAAAAAAACATATTTAATTCTGCAGAAAAATTCTGAGTGGAGATGGTTATCAGAAAAAAAAAATTCTCCTTGGTATCCAAGTTTTATAATTTATCGTCAAAAAAAGGAAGGAAACTGGGAAGAAGTTTTTAATGATATTGAAAATGACCTTAAAAAGTAATCAAAATTAATTGCTTCACTTATAATTGAATAGTTGTTATACAGATTTCTTTTTTGGGCGGTTAGCTCAGTTGGTAGAGCATCTCGTTTACACCGAGGGGGTCAAAGGTTCGAGTCCTTTACTGCCCACCAAAAAACGGGGGTGTAGCTCAGTTGGTTAGAGCGATCGCCTGTCACGCGATAGGTCGCGGGTTCGAGTCCCGTCACTCCCGCCATTTTTATGATAATAATTATCAATAAAAAAGAAAATACTGTAAAATGTGACTATAACGTCGCTTACAATTACACTAAATAAATATATATATATAATTAAATGGCTATAGATTTTTTAAAAGATTATCTGCCAATTATAATATTTTTAATCATTGCATTAGGGTTAAGCGTAGCCTTTGTGTTTTTAAATTTTATTTTTTCACCTAAAAAACCAGATCCAGAAAAACTTTCAGCTTATGAATGTGGCTTTGAACCTTTTAATGACTCACGTATGGAGTTTGATGTACGGTTCTATCTGGTAGCTATATTATTTATTATCTTTGATTTAGAGATAGCTTTTTTATTTCCTTGGGCAATTTCATTAGGAAAAATTGGTTTATTTGGATTTGTTTCAATGATGATATTTCTATTTATTTTAACCATTGGTTTTGTTTATGAATGGAAAAAGGGTGCTTTAGATTGGGAATAAAATCATGCAAATCGAAGAAAAAGAAAAAAAAATACCTGAAGAATTTAAACAATTGGCAAAAGATTTTGCCGACAAAGGTTTTATAACAACATCTTTTGATAATCTTGTTAATTGGGCAAGAACAGGTTCGTTACATTGGATGACTTTTGGTTTGGCTTGTTGTGCAGTTGAAATGATGCAAACTTCTATGCCTAGATATGATTTAGAAAGATTTGGTGCTGCACCAAGAGGATCACCTAGGCAGTCTGATGTTATGATCGTAGCAGGGACTTTAACTAATAAAATGGCACCAGCTTTGAGAAAAGTTTATGATCAAATGCCAGAACCCAGATACGTTATTTCTATGGGTAGTTGTGCTAATGGTGGTGGCTATTATCATTACTCTTATTCTGTTGTTAGAGGCTGCGATAGAATAGTACCAGTTGACATTTATGTTCCAGGATGTCCACCATCTGCAGAAGCACTTCTTTATGGAATTTTGCAATTACAAAAAAAGATTCGTAATAGCGGATCTTTAGAGAGATAAAAAATTATGGAGTTATTGCAAAAATTAGAAAAAAAAATTAATTCTGAATTAAACACTAAAATAAATTCATCAAAAATTAAAAATAATCAAATTTATTTAAACATTGATAGCAATGATATTACAGATGTTATTCTTTTTTTAAAAAATAATGAAAATACTAATTTTAAGCAATTAATAGACATTACAGCAGTAGATTATCCAGAAAATGAAAAAAGATTTAAGTTAGTTTATTTACTATTAAGCCACGAATTTAATGCTCGTATAATAGTAGATAGTTTTATCAACGAAAATGAAATAACACCATCATTAACAAAAATTTATCCCGCAGCTAATTGGATGGAAAGAGAAGTTTTTGATATGTATGGTATACAATTCAAAGACCATCCAGATTTAAGAAGAATATTAACTGATTATAATTTTAATGGTTATCCTTTAAGAAAAGATTTTCCACTAACTGGACATACCGAGGTTAGGTATAGTGAAGAGGAAAAAAAGGTTATATATGAACCAGTTAAATTAGAACAAAATTATAGAAATTTTGATTATGAAAGCCCGTGGGAAGGAACGAAATATATTAAAGAACAAACCAAAAAATAATGACAAAAAAATCAAAAACATTAAATTTAAATTTTGGACCACAGCATCCAGCAGCACATGGGGTTTTAAGGTTAATACTTGAACTGGATGGTGAAGTTGTAGAAAAAGCTGATCCACATATTGGTTTACTTCATCGAGGTACAGAAAAATTAATAGAAAATAAGACATATATCCAGGCCATTCCTTATTTTGATAGATTAGATTATGTGGCTCCAATGAATCAAGAACATGCTTTTGCTTTAGCAATAGAAAAAATTTTAAAAATAGAAGTACCTATTAGAGCACAATTTATTAGAGTTATGTTTTGTGAAATTGGAAGAATTTTAAGTCACATTTTAAATATTACAACACACGCTTTAGATGTAGGCGCTTTAACACCTTCACTTTGGGGTTTTGAAGAAAGAGAAACTTTAATGACATTTTATGAAAGAGTTTCAGGGTCAAGATTACATGCTAATTATTTTAGAGCTGGCGGTGTTCATCAAGATTTACCAAGAGGTTTAGATGAAGATATTTCTAAATTTGCAACTAAATTTCCAAAAATTATTGATGATTTAGAAACTTTGTTAACTGATAATAGAATATTCAAACAACGAAATGTTGATATTGGAATAGTAACAAAACAAGATGCACTTGATTATTCTTTTTCAGGAGTAATGCTAAGAGGATCAAATGTTCCTTGGGATCTTAGAAAATCTCAACCTTATGATTGTTATGAGCAAATGGAATTTAAAATTCCTGTTGGTAAAAATGGTGATTGTTATGATCGATATCTCTGTAGAATTGAGGAAATGAGAGAAAGTGTGAAAATTATAAATCAATGCTTAGATCAAATGCCTAAAGGACCAATCAAATCTTTTGACGGAAAAATTACTCCTCCAAGCAAAAAAGCTATTAAAGAGTCGATGGAAGCATTAATTCATCATTTTAAATTATTTACTGAAGGATATAGAGTTGATGAGGATGAAATATACACAGCTGTTGAGGCTCCAAAAGGAGAATTTGGAGTCTATTTAATTTCTGACGGATCAAGTAAGCCTTATAAATGTAAAATTAGAGCTCCTGGATTTTCTCACTTACAGGCAATGGATTATTTAATTAAAGGCCATATGTTAGCTGATGTTCCTGCTGTTTTAGGATCTTTAGATATTGTTTTTGGAGAAATTGATAGATGAGTATTAAAAAAATAGCAGAAGATCAACCTGATAGTTTTGAATTTAGTTCAGCAAATGTTGATGCTGCAAAAAAAATAATTTCAAATTATCCCGAGGATAAACAACAAAGTGCTGTTATGGCTCTTCTTTATATTGCTCAACGTCAAAATAATAATTGGATACCACTAGCAGCAATGAAATATATCGCTAAATATTTAAATATGCCTTATATAAAAGTTTATGAAGTTGCTACATTTTACTCAATGTATAATTTAGCTCCTGTAGGAAAATATTATTATCAAGTTTGTACCACTACACCATGTATGCTTCGAGGTGCCTATAAATTGGTTGATCTATGTAAATCTAAAATTTCTGAAAAAGAAAATGAATTATCAAAAAATGGAAATTGTTCTTGGGTAGAAGTTGAATGTTTAGGTGCATGTGCAAATGCACCAATGATACAAATTAATAATGATTATTATGAAGATTTAGATCGTGAAAAATTAGAAAAAATAATTGATCAAACATTAAAAGGTGAAACACCTAAAGCTGGATCATATAGAGGTAGAACTAATTCAGAACCGGAACACGATAGAAAAACTTTAATGGAACCAAAAAATGCTTGAAGATAAAGATAGAATTTTTAAAAATCTCTATAACGATTTTGGAGTTGATATTTTGTCATCTCAAAAAAGAGGTGACTGGTTAAACGTTAAAGAAATTTGCTCAAAGGGTAGAGAATGGATTATTAATGAAATCAAATCTTCTGAATTAAGAGGAAGAGGAGGTGCCGGTTTTCCTACTGGTTTAAAATGGTCATTTGCTCCTAAAGAAATTGGTTCAAGACCTCATTATCTAGTAATAAATGCTGATGAATCTGAACCTGGCACATGTAAAGATAGAGATATATTAAGATTTGAACCACATAAACTTATAGAGGGATGTTTGATCACTTCTTACGCTGTTAACGCGCACAAATGTTATATTTATATAAGAGGCGAATATTTTAATGAAGGAGAAAAACTTCAAAAAGCAATTGATGAAGCATATGAAAAGAAATTAATTGGTAAAAACGCTTCTGACACAGGATGGGATTTAGATATTTATATTCATTATGGAGCTGGAGCTTATATATGTGGGGAAGAAACAGCTTTATTAGAAAGTCTTGAAGGAAAAAAAGGACTACCAAGATTGAAACCACCATTTCCTGCACTAATAGGTTTATATGGATGTCCAACTATAATTAACAATGTTGAAACAATTGCGGTTGTGCCGACTATTTTAAGGAGAGGAGCTAAATGGTTTGCAAGCATTGGAAAACCTAAAAATACTGGTACTAAAATTTTTTGTATTTCTGGCAATGTAAATAACCCTTGTAATGTTGAAGAAGAAATGGGTGTGCCTTTAAAAGATTTAATTGAACAACACGCAGGTGGAGTTATTGGAGGTTGGGAAAATTTAAAAGCAGTAATACCTGGTGGATCTTCAATGCCTTTACTACCAAAAGAAATTTGCAACACAATAAAAATGGATTTTGATTCATTGGTAGAGCAGAAGAGTGGTTTAGGAACCGCTGGAATAATAGTTATAAATAAAGATCAAGATATAATTAAATGTATGGCTAGAATAGCAAGATTCTATAAACATGAAAGTTGCGGACAATGTACACCATGTAGAGAGGGATCTGGATGGATGTGGCGTATGCTTGAAAGAATGACCAAAGGTGAAGCATCGAGAGAAGAAGTTGATATGCTCATGGATGTAACAAAACAAATAGAAGGTCATACAATTTGCGCGTTTGGGGAAGGTTCAGCATGGCCTGTTCAAGGATTATTAAGACATTTTAAAAAGGAAGTAATTAAAAGAAACAATTTTAATCCTATGGTTAATAGAAATAAAAATATTCCATATTTAATAGATCAACATTTATTAGAAAAAGAAAATGCTTAAGTTAAAAGTTAATGACAAAGATATTGAAGTCGAAGAAGGTTTAACAGTCCTACAAGCCTGTGAACAAGCTGGTGCTGAAATACCAAGATTTTGCTATCATGAAAAACTTTCAATAGCAGGAAATTGCAGGATGTGTTTAGTTGAATTGGAGAAATCAACAAAGCCAATTGCATCTTGTGCAATGCCAGCAG
This sequence comes from uncultured Pelagibacteraceae bacterium, assembly GCA_902611145.1. GTDB lineage: Bacteria > Pseudomonadota > Alphaproteobacteria > Pelagibacterales > Pelagibacteraceae > Pelagibacter. The sequence goes on along the minus strand of CACLYO010000006.1, from coordinate 10,501 downwards.
CAGAAGGAATGAATATAAAAACAAATACTCCATTAGTAGAAAAATCAAGAAAAGGAGTAATGGAATTTTTATTAGCAAATCACCCTTTAGATTGTCCAGTATGTGATCAAGGAGGAGAGTGTGATTTACAAGATCAATCAATGTTTTATGGAATTGATAAGTCAAGATTTAAAGAGAATAAAAGATTAGTTCCAGAAAAATATATGGGACCATTGATAAAAACACAAATGACAAGATGCATTCATTGCACAAGATGTATTAGATTTGCAACAGAAGTTGCTGGAGTGACAGAGTTAGGAGCAATAGGACGTGGAGAAAATATGCAAATCACTACTTATTTAGAAAAAGCGATGGAATCTGAACTGTCAGCAAATGTTATAGACCTATGTCCAGTTGGAGCTTTAACATCAAAGCCTTATGTTTTTGAAGCAAGACCATGGGAATTAAAAAAAACAGAATCAATTGATGCAATGGATGCTGTCGGTTCCAATATAAGAATAGATACCTATGGATGGGAAGTTAAAAGAATATTACCAAAAATTAATGAGGATATTAATGAAGAATGGATATCAGATAAAACTAGATATGCATGTGATGGGTTAAAAAACCAAAGATTAGATACACCATATTTTAAAGAAGGTACAAAACTTAAAAAAATTTCGTGGAAAACTGCTTATGAAATTCTTGTAAAAAAAATTAACAAAACATCACCAGAAAAAATTGCATGTTTTACAGGTGACTTGTCAAATATGGAAACCATGTATGTAGTTAAAGAATTTTTTGATAAAACAATAAAATCTAAAAATTTAGAATCTAGATCAGATCATGTTTATGTAAATAATGATATTAGGTCTAATTACATATTTAATTCAAAAATAAATGGTATCGAAGAAAGTGATTTGATAATTTTAGTCGGAACTAACCCAAGATATGAAGCAACAATTTTAAATGCAAGAATTAGAAAATCTTTTTTAAAAAATAAAACAGAAATTTACTCAGTAGGAGATTTAGGAGACCTTACTTATCCTTACAAAGTTCTATCAAATAGTTCCAAAATCATTAAAGATATTTGCGAGAACAACCATGAAATTAGTAATAAAATAATTAATGCAAAAAAACCAATGGTTGTAATTGGTCAGTCAGCTCTTAAATTGAAATCTGGAAAGTATATCTTTGAAAGTCTTAAAAATTTTTTAGTTTCAAAAAAAAAAATTAACGTTGTATGGAATTCTTTAAATATTATTTCAGAAAATGCCTCTACAGTTGGTGCTTATGATTTAGATTTATTAAGTTCTAATAATGGGAGAAATGTAGTTCTTGAAGAGTTACAAAAAAATAATTTTGAAGTTATATTTTTACTTGGTCAAGATAATATAAATTTTAAAAAACAAAATGAATTCATTGTTTATATTGGAAGTCACGGAGATAAAGGTGCTGAATTAGCTGATTTAATTTTACCTGGCGCAACATATACTGAACAAGAGGGTCACTATATGAATTTAGAAGGAAAAATGCAAAAAGCATTTCAAGCCACATACCCACCTGGTGATGCAAAAGAAGATTGGTCAATACTGAATGATTTGGCTGAATTATTAAAAAGAAAAAAAATATTTAAAAATAAAGATGAATTAATTGACAGTATGATGAATTATTTAAATTTAAAAAAAAATATTGAAGATTCAAAAAATATATATGAATTAGATTTTATAGAGGAAAAAATTAATTTAGATTTAAATGATTATTATTATTCAAATGTGATAGCCAGAGCATCTAAAACAATGTCAGAATGTAGAAGTATTAAAATTCAATCAAAAAAAACAGGTACAGAAAGTTAAATGCAAGAATATTTTTATCTACTTTTATCTGAAATTTACAAAATTTTATTTTTGTTAGTTCCTGTGCTTGTTTCTGTGGCTATGATAGTATGGCTTGATAGAAGAATGTGGGCTTTCGTTCAAAAAAGAAGAGGGCCAAATGTTGTAGGGCCCTTTGGACTTTTTCAATCTTTAGCAGATGCTCTAAAATATCTATTCAAAGAAATTATTATACCTGCAAGTTCAAACAAAATTATTTTCATTTTAGCTCCAATTGTAACAATGACTTTAGCTTTAATAGCTTGGGCTGTAATTCCATTCAGTGAAGATTTTGTATTAGCTGATATCAATGTTGGAATTTTATATATTTTTGCAGTTTCATCACTTGGAGTTTATGGAATTATAATGGGAGGTTGGGCATCTAATTCAAAATATCCATTTTTAGGTGCTATTAGATCAGCTGCTCAAATGGTATCATACGAAGTATCAATTGGTATCATTATAATTAATGTTTTACTTTGTGTAGGATCGTTAAATTTAAGTGATATAGTTTTAGCGCAAGAAAAAATTTGGTTTATTGTACCTTTATTTCCAATGTTTGTTATATTTTTTATATCTGCATTAGCAGAAACAAATAGACCACCTTTTGATTTACCCGAAGCTGAAGCAGAATTAGTTGCTGGCTACCAAACAGAATATTCAGGAATGATGTACGCGATGTTTTGGCTCGGCGAATATGCTAACATTTTATTAATGTGCTCATTAGGCTCTATTTTATTTTTAGGTGGGTGGTTATCCCCAATAAATATTTATCCATTTGATTTAATTCCTAGTCCAATATGGTTAATTTTAAAAATTTTATTATTATTTATTCTTTTTTCTTTGGTTAAAGCAATAGTACCTAGATATAGATATGATCAATTAATGAGATTGGGTTGGAAAATTTTTCTTCCTTTTTCACTATTTTGGGTAGTTTTAACAGCAAGTTATTTACTTTATTTTAACTTATTACCGGTAATTTAATTATGAAAATTAGTAGAATTTTAAAAACAATTTTTTTGATTGATTTTTTAACTGGATTATTGATTGCACTTAAAGAATTATTCAAAGCAAAAAAAACAATAAATTACCCTTTTGAAAAAGGAAAAATTAGTCCACGAGCTCGTGGAGAACACGCTCTTAGAAGATATCCTAACGGTGAAGAACGATGTATAGCATGTAAATTATGTGAAGCTGTTTGTCCAGCTCAAGCAATAACTATAGAGTCAGCGGAAAGATCTGACGGTAGCAGAAAAACAACTAGATATGATATTGATATGTTAAAATGTATATATTGTGGATTATGCGAAGAGTCTTGCCCTGTTGATGCAATAGTTCAAGGACCAAACTTTGAATTTGCAACAGAGACTAGAGAAGAACTTTATTATAACAAAGAAAAATTACTAGCAAACGGTGATAGATGGGAAAATGTATTGGCAGCAAATATAAAAGCTGACGGTCCATATAGATAAACAATGATAGTTCACGCAATTTTTTTTTATACATTTTCTTTAATTGCGATTCTTTCTGCAATAATGGTTACTGTTTCAAGAAATACAGTTCATTCTGTTTTCTTTTTAATACTAGATTTTATAAGCGTTTCTTGCCTTTTTATAATGATAGGTGCCGAGTTCCTTGGAATGATAATGTTGATTGTCTATGTAGGTGCTGTAGCTGTTCTATTTTTATTTGTGGTCATGATGTTAAATGTTGTTGAGCAAAAAAATACTTTATTTGAATCAGACTCAAATGGAAAACATATACCAATTGGTCTTTTAATTAGTCTAATAATTTTTTTTGAAGTTATTATAGTTATTGGTGGCTGGAAATATAAACCTGATTTATTAAATTCTATTTCATTAAACATTTCATCAGAATTAACTAATACACACTCTCTAGGATATATTTTATATACTGACTATATACATTTATTTCAATTATCAGGAATAATTCTTCTAGTTGCTATGATTGGTGCAATTGTTTTAACTTTTAGAAGAAGAAGTGGGTTAAAAAGACAAAGCTATTTTAAACAAATTTCAAGAGAAAAAGTTGAAGGTGTAGATTTAGTTTCGGCTGATAGTAAAAAAGGAGTTAAAATTGATGTTTGAAATTGGACTTGGCCATTACTTGTCATTAGCTGCAATTATTTTTGCTATAGGCTTAGCTGGTGTTTTTTTAAATCGAAAAAATATTATTGTTATATTAATGAGTATAGAGCTGATTTTACTTGCTGTTAATATTAATTTGGTTTCTTTTTCTATTTTTATTAATGATTTATCAGGACAAATATTTACACTTTTTATACTGACTGTAGCTGCTGCTGAAGCTGCTATAGGTTTAGCAATAATTGTTGTTTATTACAGAAATTCAGGAACTATTAGAGTACAGGAAATAGATAAACTTAAAGGTTAATATGGAATTAGAATATTTTATTTTATTTTTACCACTTTTAGCAGCTTTTATTTCGGGGTTTTTAGGAAAATTTATTGGCCACAGAAGCTCAGAGATAATTACAAGTTTATTTACTTCGGTATCAGCAATTTTATCAATTCTAATCTTTTATAAAGTTGTAGATCAAAGTTATGAAAATAACATAATTATAGCAACATGGCTAAATTCTGGATCTCTTAACGTTAACTGGTCAATTAAAATTGATGCTTTATCCTCAGTTATGCTGGTAGTTGTAACTTTGATTTCTGCTTTAGTTCATATTTATTCAATTGGATACATGTCACATGATCCTCACAGATCAAGGTTCATGGCTTATCTTTCGCTATTTACATTTTCAATGTTAACTTTAGTTACATCTGATAATTTTTTACAATTATTCTTTGGATGGGAAGGAGTTGGCTTATGTTCTTATTTTTTAATAGGTTTTTGGTTTAAAAAAGAAAGCGCTAATGCAGCTGCAATTAAAGCATTCATAGTTAATAGAGTAGGTGATTTTGGTTTTGCATTAGGTATTTTTTTAATTTTTTATCTTTTTGGAACTATTAATTATGATGAAGTTTTTCAACAAATACCACAAATAATTAATAAAGAAATTGAATTTTTTGGAATAGATTTAAATGCAATAAATTTAATTTGTATATTGCTTTTTATCGGAGCAATGGGAAAGTCTGCTCAAATTTTTCTTCATACATGGTTACCAGATGCTATGGAAGGGCCAACTCCAGTATCAGCTTTAATTCATGCTGCAACCATGGTAACAGCGGGAGTATTTTTAGTTGTTAGGTGTTCTCCTATATATGAATACTCTCAATTAGCACTTTCTTTAATAACGATTGTAGGAATGACAACTGCTTTATTTGCTGCAAGCGTGGCTTTAGCTCAAAATGACATTAAAAAAATAATTGCATATTCAACTTGTAGTCAACTTGGATACATGTTTTTTGCTACAGGTGTTGGTGCATATAATGTTGCTATGTTTCACTTATTTACTCATGCTTTTTTTAAAGCATTATTATTTTTAGGTTCTGGCTCAGTAATACATTCTTTTAAAGATGAACAAGATATTAACCAAATGGGTGGAGTTTGGAAAAGTCTTCCATATACCTATGTTTTAATGGTTGTAGGGACTTTAGCTTTAACCGGGTTTCCTTTTTTATCTGGTTTTTATTCTAAAGATGCAATTATTGAGTTTGCTTATTTAAGAGGAAGTACAACTGGTTATTATGCTGCCATAATAGGAATTTTTACAGCATTGTTAACATCCATTTATTCATGGCGATTAATTTTTAAAACCTTTCATGGTTCTTATAATAATAAAAAGATGGATATTAAAAGTATACACGATTCACCAATGGTTATGATTTTACCTTTATTAATTTTAGCTATAGGAGCGATTGGTGCTGGCTATTTATTTAAAGACTTATTTATAGGAAACAATATATCTTATGAATTTTGGGGTTCTTCAATTAAGTTTTTAAAACCTCTTAGTGAAGATCACCCCCCAATATGGTTTATGTTTTTAACACCAGTTTTAGTTGTTATACCAATACCTTTTTCATTTTATTTATTTGTTAAAAATAAAAATTTTGTAGAAAAAATAGTTGAAGGCAACAAATCACTATATCTTTTTTTAAAAAATAAATGGTATTTTGATGAACTTTATGAATTTATTTTTGTAAAATCTTTAAAAAAAGCAGGTCTTTATTTATGGAAAAAAATTGATGGTGACTTTATAGATAAATTTGGACCAGATGGTATTTCAAAATTAATTAAAATTCTTTCTTTAAAAGCTGTCAAATTTCAAAGTGGATATATTTATCAATATGCATTTGTAATGTTAATTGGTTTTTCAATTTTACTAACTTTTTTAATAATTAAATAATGAATATACCAATACTTTCATCACTAATTTTACTACCCACTGTAGGAGCTTTTTTTATATTTTTTGCAAAATCCAACAAGAAAAAGTATCAGAGCAGCAAATATGTAGCTCTATTTATTTCTTTAGCAAATTTTTTATTATCATTATATCTTTGGTTCATATTTGATAACACAGTTTCAGAGTTTCAATTTGTTGAAAATAGAAAATGGATAGCAGGATTTGTTAATTACAAAGTGGGAGTTGATGGAATTTCAATACTCTTTATAATTTTAACTACTTTTATTACACCTTTATGTATTATTTCTGTAAATAGTACGATTGAAAACCGCCTTAAAGATTTTTTAGTAGCAATACTTTTGATGGAAACCTTAATGATAGGTGTTTTTTGTTCTCTTGATTTGTTAGTTTTTTATCTTTTTTTTGAAGGTGGTTTAATACCTATGTTTTTAATAATTGGTATTTGGGGTGGTGAAAGAAGAGTTTATTCTGCTTTCAAATTTTTCCTATATACACTTTTAGGATCAGTTTTAATGCTAATAGCAATAATCTCAATTTACTGGATTACAGGAACGACTGATGTAGAAAAACTTTATGAAATAGGAATTGATGTTAAATATCAAAATTTATTATGGCTTGCTTTTTTTACTTCTTTTGCAGTGAAAACTCCAATGTGGCCAGTTCATACTTGGCTACCTGATGCACACGTTGAAGCTCCAACTGCTGGTTCAGTTTTGTTAGCAGCTATTCTTTTAAAAATGGCAGGATATGGATTTATTAGATTTTCACTTGGTTTATTCCCTGTCGCTTCAGAATATTTTATACCATTAATATATTTATTAAGTTTAGTAGCCATTATTTACACATCTTTAGTGGCTCTAATGCAAGATGATATGAAAAAATTAATAGCCTATTCTTCTGTTGCACATATGGGCTTCGTAACGCTAGGAATTTTTACAATGACACAGCAAGGTATAGAAGGAAGTATATTTCAAATGGTTAGTCATGGTTTACTTTCAGCAGCATTATTTTTATCTGTAGGTGTAATTTACGATAGAATGCACACAAGATTAATTAGTCAATATGGTGGTATTGTTTCTATAATGCCAAAGTATGCAATAGTGTTTATGATATTTACCCTAGGAGCTATTGGTTTGCCTGGTACAACTGGATTTATTGGGGAATTTTTAATTTTAATGGGAACTTTTAAAAAAAACTTTTTAGTAGCAACTATAGCAAGTTTAGGCGTTATTTTGGCAGCTGCTTATATGTTATGGCTGTATAAGAGAGTAATTTTTGGAAAATTAACTAACGATAATCTAAAAAAAATGGTTGATTTAAAAAAATCCGAAATATTAATACTTTGGAGTTTAGCTGTGCCAACTATTTTATTTGGGTTTTATCCTGAGCCACTTATTAACACTATTGAAGTATCTGTAAGTAATTTGATCGAAATGTACAATTTAAATGTAGAAAACTATTTAGTTAAAAATAGCCAATGATAGATTTAAACTTAGTATTACCTGAGATTTTTATTTCTTTAGCTTTAATGTTTTTGTTGATTGTTGGAGTTTTTAAAAAAAACAGTTCTAGTTTAATTTACAATTTAACTACTTTATCTTTATTTGTTTTATTAGCTTTAGTTTTAAATTTATCTCACATTGAAGAAGCATTTATTTTTAATCAAAGTTATAAAATAGATCATTTATCTAATTTTATGAAAATTTTGACCTTAATATCTGCTATTTTTGTAATGCTTACATCTTCAAAATATTTAAAATTAACAAAAATTTTCAAAATTGAATATCCAGTTTTAATTCTAAGCTCAATACTTGGAATGATGGTTATGATTAGTTCTAATGATTTAATAGTTTTTTATATGGGTTTAGAACTTCAGTCTTTAGCACTTTACGTATTGGCATCTTTTAATAGAGATAATCTATTATCTACAGAATCTGGTTTAAAATATTTTGTCTTAAGCGCTTTATCATCTGGATTATTGCTTTATGGATGTTCTTTAATTTATGGCTTTTCAGGTTCTACAAATTTTAATGAAATAGCAATAAGTATATCTAACGTTCAATACGGGCTTACTTTTGGTATAGTTTTTATTTTAGTTGGTTTAGCTTTTAAAATTTCAGCTGTTCCATTTCATATGTGGGCTCCAGATGTGTACCAAGGATCACCAACATCTGTAACACTATTTTTTGCAATTTTACCAAAAATTGCTGCTTTAACTGTTTTTATAAGATTTTTATATGTTCCATTTATTAGCATGATAGATCAATGGCAAATGATAATAATATTTTTATCTATAGCATCGATGATTTTTGGTGCAATTGCCGCAATAGGACAGAAAAATTTAAAAAGACTTGTTGCTTATAGTTCTATTAGTCACATGGGGTATGCTTTAGCTGGTTTAACAACAGGAACTAATGAAGGAATTCAAAGCTCAATTATATATTTATCAATTTACTTAGTTATGAATCTGGCATTATTTAGCTGTATATTTATGATGAGAAGAAATGAAAATTATTTTGAAAACATAGATGACCTATCTGGTTTATCTAAAAATCATCCTGTTTTATCTTTCTCAATGTTAATAATTTTATTTTCATTAGCTGGAATACCTCCGTTAGCTGGTTTTTTTGCAAAATTTTATATTTTCAAAGCTGTAATTGAACAATCAATGTATTTTTTAGCAATAGTTGGGCTATTATCTACTGTTATAGCTGCTTTTTATTACCTTAGAATTATCAAAATTATTTATTTTGACTCCGAAAAAGAAAAGTATGACAAAGATCATCCTATAGGATTAAAACTATCTTTATTATTATCAACTACATTTATCTTGATTTATTTTATCTATCCTAATGCAATTAATGATCTAGTTTCAAAAATTAATATAATTTAATGAAACTTAAAATGTATGAATTTAAAAAAGTTAATAGCACGAACGACATTGCAATTAAAAAAATTAAATCTGGAACTAAGAGTGGAATAATTCTTACTGAAACTCAAAAAAAAGGACGAGGGCAATATGGAAAGAAATGGATTTCATTTAAAGGAAATTTACTTATGAGTGTTTTTTTTGAAATAAATAAAAGTATCTCGATAAAAAAAATAACTTTAAAAAATTGCCAAATAATTAAAAAATCCATACAAAAATTTACTAAGAATAAAATAAAAATTAAACCCCCGAATGATTTACTAATAAATAAAGAAAAAATATGTGGTATTTTACAAGAGACTTTTTTTCAAAATAAAAAAAAATTCATAGTTGTGGGAATTGGATTAAATTTAGTAAAAAGCCCCAAATTATATAAATATCCCACTAATTATCTTAATAAATATACATCAAATAATATAAGTAAATTAGTGTTATTTAGAAGTATAAAATACTTATACGAAAAGAAAATAAATTACTTTTTATAGGATAAAATGTACTTAATTGGAGATATTGGAAATACTGATATTAAAATATGTTTATTTGATAAGAATTATAAAGTAGTCAAAAAGTTAGTACTAAAAACAAATTTAATATCAAATAAATATTTAGCTTTAAAATTAAATTTTTTAAAAAAATATTCAAAAAAAATAAATAAAATATTATTTAGTAGTGTTGTTCCATCTGTTTACTCTGCTATTAAAAAATTTTTAAAAAAAAAAATTAAACAAAAGTGTATTGAGATTAAACAAGTAAATTTAAATAAATTAGTTAAAATAATGGTAAATCACAAGCAAGTTGGATCTGATAGAATATCAAATGCAATTGGAATTATAGATAAAAAATTAAATTATATAATTTTAGATTTTGGAACAGCAACAACATTTGATGTAGTTGTTAAGGACAAATACTTAGGTGGTGTTATAGCCCCTGGTGTAAATTTATCCTTAAAAACTTTAATTTCAAAAGCTTCATTAATACCACCTGTTAACCTATCCAAAATATCTAAAATTGTTGGCACCAACACCTCTAGTGCAGTTAAATCTGGTTTTTATTGGGGTTATGCGGGTTTAATTGACAATGTAATTAAATTGATTATTAAACAAACTAATAAAACCTTTAAAATAATTCTTACTGGAGGATTAGCGCACTTATATAAGAATACAATAAAAGGAAAAATTGAAGTCAAAAAAGATTTAACAATTAAGGGTCTTTTAAAGGTTGTTAAAAATTTAAAATAGTATGAAAGAAGAATTATTATTTTGTCCTCTTGGCGGGTCTGGTGAAATAGGCATGAATATGAATTTATTTGCTTATGGAAAACCAGGTGAGCAAAAATGGATTATAGTTGATATAGGGGTAACTTTTGCT